>CALXOW010000014.1 GCA_944390115.1 uncultured Anaerobiospirillum sp. | reverse complement strand
GAGCGCTTAGCTGATATGTTAGCTCAGTCCTGGCTCACCCCAACGGATCAATTAGTTGCGATGCGTGAGCCTGAGCCGATGGCCGCCCCTGAAGTTGTTGCCGCTCCAGTTGCTGCCGCTCCAGTTGCTGCGCGCGTTGCGCCAGAGGCTCAAGCTGAAAGCTCGCTGTCGCACGAGCGCTTAGCTGATATGTTAGCTCAGTCCTGGCTCACCCCAACGGATCAATTAGTTGCGATGCGTGAGCCTGAGCCAATGGCCGCTCAAGCTGCTCCAGCTCCTGAGGCCAAGGTTGAGGCTCAAGCTGAAAGCTCGATGTCGCATGAGCGCTTATCTGACCTGTTAGCTCAGTCGTGGTTTACCCCAGCTCAGGATTTGGTTAATGGCAAGCCTACTCCAAGCGTAGCGCACGCCCGCTTAGCTGACCTGTTAGCTCAATGCTCACTGAGCCCAACCCAGCGCTTAGTTGACTTACAAGTTGCCCCTCAAGCCCCTGAGGTTCAGGCTGAGAGCTTAAGCTCGTATGCCCTGGCTGCCTTAACCGAGCAGCCTGCGCTGAGCAATGAGGAATTAACCTCACTCTATCTCAAGCGCTTTGCTTGGCTTGATTCCACTCAGTCCCTGTTAATGGCGCACTTAGCTCAAACCATCGCCCAAAGCGATAACGAAGTTAAGGTTCAAGAGCCTGAGACTGAGGCTTACGTGGCCGCACGTTGGGATGGCATTGTGAACGCTTTAACCGAGGATACTCCTCAGGCCATCGCTGCCCTGCCTTATAAGGCTCCAGCTGCACCAGAGAGTGGTGTCCTCACCGCCTTAAAGCGCATGACCGCCAGCGAGAGCAAGAAGATTGCCGCCCAAGTCAGTGCCGGGCATCGTTTACCACGCTTAAGCTAGGCTGACAGCACGCTTAAGCTAAAGACCTTACGCCCGAGAGCGTAAGGCCTCATCAAATCGCAAACACGGGCCGCAGTACCACAAGTGCTGCGGTTTTTTTTTTTCATGCGCGCAAGTTGCTGCGCCCGTGTTGCTATGTCGTGGGGCAGGAGAGTGATTGCTGCTGCCGCAGAGCGCGGCAGCAGGCGCAGATTAAAGGCCTTCTCTTAGAGGCCGCTTTGGCTTGCCATCGCAGCCAACTGCTCGGATTGATACTCTTCGATCACCGGCTCTAAGATCAGGTCTAACTTGCCTTCCATAATTTCGGCTAAGCGATAGAGGGTCAAGTTAATGCGGTGGTCGGTGACGCGACTTTGTGGGAAGTTGTAAGTACGGATACGATCGGAACGGTCACCGGAGCTAAAGACGCTTTGACGCTGCTCAGCTAAGGTGGCGTTACGCTTATCCTCTTCTAACTTAGCCAGACGCGAGATTAACACTTCCATGGCGCGGGCACGGTTGGAGTGCTGCGAACGCTGGTCTTGGCACTCAACCACGATACCGGTTGGAATGTGGGTAATACGGATCGCCGAGTCGGTCTTGTTAATGTGCTGACCACCAGCGCCGGAGGCACGGAAGGTATCAACCTTTAAGTCAGCTGGGTTGATCTCAGGGGCCTTTGATGGCGGGATCTCAGGTAAGACCATCACGGTGCAGGCGGAGGTGTGGACACGGCCTTGCGACTCGGTCTCAGGCACACGCTGCACGCGGTGACCGCCCGACTCAAACTTCATATAGCCATAGGCGCCTTCGCCGGACAGCTTGCAAATAGCTTCCTTGCAACCACCCATTTCGCCTTCGGACATGGAGACAATCTCCAAGGTCCAGCCCTTAGCTTCGCAGTACTTGGTGTACATACGCAGCATTTCACCGGCAAAGAGCGCTGCCTCGTCGCCACCGGTACCGGCACGGATCTCAAGGAAGCAGTTGCAGTCATCGCGCTCGTCATGAGGCAAGAGCAAGATCTGTAAATCGTGGTCGAGCTTCTCAGCGCGCTCCTTGGTTGGGCCAATTTCTTCTTCGGCCATAGCGCGCATATCAGCGTCGTCACTTTGGAGCATCGACTCCATTTCCTCTAAATCAGAAACGCAGGTCTTGTACTCCTTGTAGGTATCCACCATTACTTGCAGACGCGAGTACTCACGATTGAGCTCCCGAAACTTTTCCTGATCTGCGATAACCTCAGGCTGAGCTAACAGTTGCTCCACTTCCTGATGGCGCTCAACAATCGAGTCTAATCTTCTTAAAATACTCTCTTGCATGCTCTGTCCCAAACAAAAACAACATTGCCCCAAGGGCAAAACAACCGCTTATTTTAGCACTAGCGCCCGCTCAGCACCAAACGACAGCGCCGCGCTCATAACAAAGCCCGGAACCAAGTTCACACTCAGTTCCGGGCTTTTTTATTAAGACCTACTCAGTCCTACTTGGACTCAGGATCCTTTGCTGCAGCTTGCGCCTTGGATTCAGCTTCGGCCTGGTCCATGGTCTCAGAAGGCTGAGCTGGCTCAGTGGCCAAGACATCAGCGACCTTTAAACCACTGGTTTCGGTTGCAGGTGCTGCGGTCGGCGCAGTCGTTGGCGCTGATACGGCCTCTGGGGCGACATCGGCGACCTTTAAGCCGGTAGCAGGCTCAGCGCTTTCCTCGGTGTCCTTTGGCTCCCCTTCAGGCTCAACCAAGGTTGCCTGCGGCTTGGCCATCGAAGCAGCCAAGGCCTCGGCACGGGCGCGAATTGCTGCCAGTTCCTCATCGGTCTTCACCTGCTTTGGCGTTTGCAGCACTTGAGCTTGCGCCTTAGCCACGATGTGCTTGAGGTACTTCTCAGCATCCTCAGCCACCGTATCTTCCTCGCTCTCAGGCTCGTCAGCGGCTTCATCCTTAGCGGACTTGGCCTTCTCCGTCTTGGCTTTATCCGTCTTGACCTTTTCCGTATTTTCGGACTTATCCTTCTCGGAGCCTTCAGCCTCGTCCTCACTATCAGACTTGACTAAGGAGGTGACCGCCTTAGCGACCTTGACCGTAGTTTCGACGACGCTGCTTAAGACACCGCCCTCTTCCTCTTGGTCATCCTCAGCCTTCGACTCTGCCTTCTTGTCGTCAGCCTTCTTATCAGCGGCCTTATCGGCAGCCTGCTCGGCCTTCTTGTCAGCAGTCTTATCCGCCTTCTTGTCGTCAGCCTTCTGGTCAGCTTCGGACTTTTCGGCCTCAGCTTGCTCGGCAGATGCGGTCTTCTTGGCGCCTTCGTCCTTAGACTTAGGCTCGGTTTCCTCATCCTCGCCCTTGACTAAGGTCGTAACCGCCTTGGCCACCTTGACCGTGGTCTCAACGACGCTGCTTAAGACGCCGCCTTCGTCCTCGGCCTTATCGGACTGACCCTTGTCCTCGGACTCAGTCTTCTTATCGGACTCAGCCTTCTTATCGGATTCAGCTTTCTTATCAGCCTGAACCTTCTGATCGGACTCGTCCTTCTGTTCAGCCTTGCCCTGAGACGACTCTGCCGGTGCGGCAGCGCTCTTAGTCTCAGCAGCGCCAGAATCTTCAGCAGCCTTGGCTCCTTCCTCAGCCGCTGGTGCAGCCTCAGCCTGGCTTTCAGCCGCTTGAGCCTTAGCTACGGCAACCACTACCGACTCTGCCCCGGCTTCAGCGGCATCATCAGTTTCGGCGGCAATAGTCTCTTGGGCCGCATCGATGGCTTCATTGATCGCTGCCTCGGAAGTTGCTGCGGACTTATCATCCTGAGCTTCTGCCTCAGCCTGAGCCTCTTCCTCGGCCTGGGCCGCCTCTTCAGCTGCTATGGCCTCTTCCTCGGCCTTAGCTGCCTCTTCTACCGCCTCAGCGGCGCTATCAGCTACAGCTTGAGCAGCCTCTAATGCGGCAGCGGCGGCTTCTGCGGTATCAGCCGTTTCCTCCGAATCATCGAGCTTCGAGGTCGAAACTGCGGCGCTAGCGGCAGCTTGGGCGGCCTGAGCGGCAGCAAGCTGCACTTCAGCTACCGTCTTGTCATCGACTTCTTCGGTGGCGGCCACCTTTTGTGCGACCTCAGCGGCTACTTGTGCAGCATTGGCAGCTTCCTCAGCGGCCTCAGCAGCTTGACGTGCGGCCGCAGCACGAGCGGCGGCTTCAGCAACTAAAGCGGCAGTAGGAGCAACGCTGGCCGGACCTTGAATTGGAGCCTCCAAGGTGTAGAGGTTGGCCGTAGCCATGCTACCACGATAGCCATGCGGTGCTGGTAACCATGGACGATACTCAATGGCCTTAGTACGGCAGGCAAAGAAGCGTAAGTAGCAATAACCAAAAACACCCGAGCACAGTGACGCCAGCAAGATCGCTAAGGAGTCGGCATATTCGAACACATTGCTACCTTGGTACGCCAAGGTGTCAATGAACATCGACATACTAAAGCCGATACCGGTCAGAATGCACACACCATAGATCTGCGGGTAAGTCGCATCCACCGGCATCTTGACCACGCGCAATTTGATGCACAGCCAAATGACCAAGAAGATGCCAATCTGCTTGCCAAAGAACAGACCGGTGAAGATACCAAGGCTAACTGGCGAGAATAAGCCATTGAGGTCAATCATGGACAGATCGACACCAGCATTAGCGATGGTAAAGATCGGCAGCACCACCAGCGCGACCCACATCTTTAGACTATGGTAAATCGGTTCCACCATCGGCTGATCATCAGCGTTCTTCATTGGGATACAGAAGGCGGTGATGATACCGGCTAAGGTGGCGTGCACGCCGCTCTTTAAAATGGCAAACCACATAATGACGCCAAAGAAGACGTAGAACATGTGGCGCGAGGCCCCAAAGTAATTGAGGGTTAAGAGGCACATCAAGGCAAAGGCCGCCAAGATTAAGGCCGGACCCGACAGCTCCGAGGTATAGAACAGCGCAATAACCAAGATCGCACCGATATCATCGAAGATCGCCATCGATAAGAGGAAGATCTTAAGCGAGGCAGGCACACGGGAACCTAAGAGCAGCAATAAGGCCAAGCTAAAGGCGGTATCAGTCGAGGTCGGAATCGCCCAACCACGCATCGCAAAGGCATTATCGTAGTTAAAGGCGATAAAGAAGAGGGACGGGAATACGATACCGGCAAAGGCACCTAAGCTCGGCAAGATGATATTACGTCGATCAGAGAGGTGTCCCTTGATAAACTCAATCTTCAGCTCCAGGCCAATCGAGAAGAAGAAGATAGTGATCAGACCGTCGTTGATCCACAACAGCAGCGGCTTAATGAGCGAGAAGTCGCCAAACATGACGCCTGCGCTCATCTCCAGCCAGTGACGATAGCTCGTCGAATACGAGCCATTTTGCAATACCAGCGCTAAGACAGTACAAAACATCATAATGACGCCGCCTGTGGCATCATTATGGGCAAATTCTTCTAACTTACGCGGAAGCTGCACTTTTAGTGAAGCCAACCACTGTCGAGCCATCGTGTACCCCCTCATTGCTTGGTGACTGACCGAAAACAGTAAGACCCACCCAGTCTCACTGCCCCATTTTTACATGAAAGTCCCAGCGCTCCAATACTTTTGCATAATTCTTTGCAACTGCCCAGGCTCCCCAGAAATCTTGTAAGCATAGCCCGCGCCGCCAAAATAGTGCGTAACGTGCACCGAAACTTAGCGCAAGCGTTTATTTTGCCCCGCAACGGTCAAAAAACCGGCCGACATTTGACCCGTGCTCCACATTAGGCCAAGATGCCCCAGTCCTTTTGACGACCACTTGGCAATCAAACCTCTAGGGTCAAAGTACCCACCACTTGATTACCCCCAAAGGGTAGCCACCCCCAACCGTTTGGTTTGCCCCAACTATTTGCTCGGACGAATTGCTATGCTGCCAGTGACTGCCTCCCACGATCCTGTGATCACCCCCAATATACTGCATGTGTTAGGTGCCCCCAGCATTGCCCTTGGAGCCAGCCTTCCGGCGGCCACGCAAGACCTTAACCTCAATTCGACCAAGGCCCACAGCGTCCCCGTAGCAGCGTCAGCTACCACGCCCCGTGACGGCACCGTCACCGAGTACTACCCATCAGGCGCGCTCAAGAAAATCGAGCATTATGAGTCTGGTCAACTCAATGGCGTAAGCCAAGGTTTCTACGAAAACGGCCAGCTAGCCTACGAAATCCCCTACGAGCACGATCTGTGCGCGGGCCTGGCGCGCACCTTCTACCCCAACGGCCAGCTCAAGTGTGAGCAGGCCATCAGCTACGATGATCATGGCCGCAGCTGCGGTTATATGCGCACCTACTACGAAAACGGTGTGACCTCCTCAAGCAGCCTCCATCAGCACGGCCTGGTCACTACCAAGCAGTTTTACCCATCGGGACACACTATGCTCAGCACCACGGTTGTTGATGGCTTAACTGAAGGCACCACCACCTGGTACTACGAATCAGGCGCGCTCAAACGCACTATTCCTTTTAGTCACAGCTTGATTGAGGGTGTGGCCTGCGAGTACTACGAAGACGGCACTCTGGCTCGTGCTACCTCGTACCGCCACGATTTGCGCCATGGGCCAGATCAAAGCTACGACAATCAAGGCAAGCTCATTTGCGCCCATTATTACAACCAGGGCCGCTTAACCTCACCCCAACAACCCGCCTAAAGCGGCACAGCGCACACGCACCTTAATTAGGTAAGCTTGCGCCAGTCCAAGCTTGCATTCTGGCACGCTGGCGCAATCGGTGAGCTTGCACCCCGCAAGCTTGCTGTAAGTGGGGAGGTTCAGTGGTCACAGAGTCCTTGCTACCCCCGCCCCGGTTGCTATAATGGGCGCACTCCCTGAAATCAGACTCAAGTGCCTAAGCTACCGTAGGCACGTGCGCTCAAGCGCGGTCTACAGGCGAGCCCGACTGTGCAGTTGGTAACCACAAAACCAACTAGGGATAAGAGTACAGCGAGGCCGCGTACCCCAAGGGTAGCAGAGGCTTGGTGCTATGAAACACCAAACTACCATTCCTACCAATTTCCCACTTTGGATGCGCTCTAATCGCGTCGGCTTCTTGGCCGCAGGCTTTGCCATTGCCGCGTGGGCGCCAATTATTCCTTACGTTAAAGCTCGTTTTGGCTTAGATGAACACGGCTTAGGCCTACTGCTCTTGTGTGTAGGCGGTGGTTCCCTCTTTTCCTCGCCTTTGGCGGGATTTTTGACCGCCCGCTTAGGCTGCAAAATCCCGATCATGGGTGCGACCATCGTCTGGGCACTGTGCTTAGTGCTTATCTCGGTCCTCGAGTACCTGCCCCTGCTCATCGTGATCTTAGTGCTCTTTGGCATGGCTGCCGTGATCTTGGAAGTAGTCTCCAATATCAATGGCGCGATGATCGAGCAGGTCACCGGGCGCACCATCATGAGCGGGCTGCACGCACGCTACAGCCTGGGTGGTCTCGTGGGCTCTTTTGGCGTCACCAGCTTATTAGGCGCCAATCTCTCGGTTGAACTGGCGGCGACGATCAGTGCTTCGTTCTTAATTATCATGGTGCTGTGGCGCGGGCGCAATTTGTTCACCGAGCCCGAGCTCCATCCTGAGCACCACGGCCTGCAAGTACCGGGCAGAGCAGAGGACGGGCAAGAAGCCCTGCCTGAGCGCATTTGGAGCAAACGCTATCTATTGCACCCGACCGTGCTCATGATTAGCTTCATGCTCTTTGTGCTCTACTTAACTGAAGGCGCGATGCTTGACTGGTCGAGCGTGTTCTTGGTCGATGAGCGTGGCGTGTCCTTAGAGCAAGCAGGCTACGGCTATGCTGCCTTTGCCATCATGATGACCAGCATGCGCTTTTTAGGCGATCGCATTGTCCTCGCGATGGGGCGCCGCCGCGTCATTGTGTTGGGCACTATGATTATCTGCCTGGGCTTTACTCTGGCCGCTTTAATTGACTATGCCATCTTTACTATCGCCAGCTTTGCCTTGATCGGCATTGGCTCCAGCAATGTCATTCCACAGCTGGTGTCCTATGTGGCCAAGGTCAAGGATGTGCCGATGAGTATCAGCGTCACCATTGTCAACTGCTTAGGTTTTACCGGTGTGCTATTAGGGCCTGCGGTCATTGGCTTCTTAGCCCACTTAATTACGCTGCATTTGACCTTCGTGGTGCTAGGTGTCTTTACTTTAAGCGTCACTGCGTTGAGCTTGCGCTATTTAAGACAAAGCTAGCTAAACCTAATTTGGCCGGTATTCATACCGGCGTAACCGAATCAGGCAAGGCGTGCTGAATTTAGTTCACCTTCAGCTCAGCCGCCGTGCCTGACCCTATCAGGCATAGCTTGCTGCGTCTGCAAACCCTCTTAGCCGCAAGCTGTGCCTGTCCTCATCTTAACCCATAATCTCAAGCTGAGCCTTAAAACGCTCCAAGAAAAGCTGAGCTGGAGGTGGCAAGGTGCGATGGCGCCCCCAAATGAGATAAACCTGCGTAGTTAGCGCAGGTTTCATCGGGCGCTCACAAAGCTTAGGATTTCCCCGCACATTGATGATGCCGCCTAAGGCGGGCAGCACGCCTATGCCTTGCTCGACGAGCAAGGTCGCGTTATAGAGCAGGTTGAAAGTATCCACTATATGCAACTGGGAATAACGGGCGCCAAACCACAAGCGCAATCCTGCCGCCGAGCCATTATTAAGCTCTTGCGATGACATGATGAGCGGCACCTCTACCAAGTCATCAGGCGTGATCACTTTTTTGCGGCATAGCGGGTGCCCAGCAGGCAAAATCACGCGCCAACTGTCATGCACCGGCAAGGTCAACACCTCAAAGTGATCGAGCTGAGCAAAAGGCTCGACCACCAGGCCAAAGTCATAAATCCCTTGGTCTAGGCGCACTATGGTCTGTTCGTAGTTGCCGCTTTCTAAGTTAAAGCGCACACCGGGGTGCTCAGCTTGAATGTCCGCAATCACAGCGCTGAGCAAACGAAAGGCTGGGGTTTCAGCCGAGCAGAGATTAACTTGGCCCTCAATCTTTTGGGATAAGGTCTGAAACTCGCGCTCGGTATGGCCCACCAAGTCAACAATCGCCCGCGCCCGCTCTACAAAGAGCGCGCCCTCTTGGGTCAAGGCCACGCTATGAGATCTCCGCACCAACAGCCGTTGGCCGAGCTTGCCCTCTAAATCTTTGATCGCGCGCGACAGACAAGGCTGCGTCACGTGCAAGTGGTGCGCGGCCTTAGTGATATTGCCCGTCAAGGCCACTTCCAA
Source organism: uncultured Anaerobiospirillum sp. (assembly GCA_944390115.1). Classification (GTDB taxonomy): domain Bacteria; phylum Pseudomonadota; class Gammaproteobacteria; order Enterobacterales; family Succinivibrionaceae; genus Anaerobiospirillum. The sequence continues at coordinate 53,273 of CALXOW010000014.1, read as the reverse complement.
AAAGTAGCGCAGCTCTCGTACCTCCAGCATTAACGCCTCCGCCCTAATCCAACCTGCACCAATAATAGCCTATGGTACAATTTGCCACAATCTGGAGCATTGACCGATTAAAGGAGCTGCTATGAGCTTAGAGACTTTCATGAGCCTCGATTTTTGGATGGGCGTCCTGCTCATCTTCGCGATCTTTCTCACTATCTATTTCTTTATCTACTGGCGCAAGCGCTAAGGCGCCCGCCCACGCCTGGGCCCTAGCGCCCCAGAGCATCATGGGGCCCGCGCGCACCGCGTAACTTGAGCGCACCGCGCAGCTCAATGGGCAAGCTTTAGTCCGAGACCACCTCGGACTCGTCAAAACTACCAAATGACATCATCAGGCGCACCAGCTCTCCTACCTTGCCCTCAGCCTCCAACCCCATTTGGGTGAGGCTAATAGTGAGCGTGCAATAATCGCTCTCGCTTATTTCCTCTCCATCGAGATAGGCCTCAACCACGGGCAAATCCTCAGGTTGGAAAGAGTCGATCCAGCCTACAAGTTCTTGTACAAAGGCGTTCATCATCGCATCATACTGTGCCCGCGACACCTGACGTGGCTTGCCCTTATGCAGGGATCCAAGAGTAAAAACGTTGAGCTGGGTATCAAGCATCGCTTGGAGTTGCTTGCTGCTCATGGTCTTAATGACATCAGCATTAACATCTTTGTTTTGGGCCAGCGAGTCAATTGTTAAGACACCGTTGGCATAGAGCACACAATAATGCGGCTCCATCCGGCTCATCATGTCACTTTCTAAGGACAAGAACACTTTACGGTCATCGTCTGAGAGATAGGTGAGCCCCGCACTCATATAGCGACCAAAGATATCTCCGATCCACCCCGTCAAAATAGCGCGTGACTGCTCCGGTGGAAGCTCAAACAGCTTGACTCCATAGGTATCAAGAAGCTCATCGACCATGCTAGGGATAATCTGGGTTCGGTTGAAGAGTCGATCTTGGTAGTCCAAGAAAATTGCCTTTTTCTCGGCACTCAGAAAGCGATTTGCTTCTATGCTACTTTGCGCACGTGCAATGGTACTGGCTCTAACTTGCGCATACATTTGCTCACGCAATTCGCGCGGGATCGTATTCTCTTGCGCCCACGCCGTCTGCCCCAGCGTCCACAGCACTACCGCTACCAGCACCAACCAGATTTTGCGCTCCATAGCTCTCTCCTTACCTGACCGCAGTGCGCTCAGCATAGCGCGTCCCGTGCCGCCTGTCATTGAGCGCGGCCTCAAAATGAGCGGCACGAAAAAGGCGCCGCCTCCACAAGGAAGCAGGCGCCTATAAGCGCAATCTCAGCTGGGTCTAAGACCACTTATCCTCGTAATAATAGCGGCGCTGGCTGTACAGGCGCTCCCAAGTGTCCGGAGCACGATCGTAATAGTCAGAGCGCGGACCATCATGGCACCAACCGCCGTGATGCCAGCCGCCACCCCGGTGCCAACCGCCTCGACCGCAGTGAGCCACTAACTGAGTTGGGCCCGCATCAAGACGCAGGGTCCACTCATCGCCCCACTCGTCTTCGTCCTCGTCAGGCTCATCCTCATCGGGTTCCCACTCGTCCTCATCGGGCTCCCACTCATCCTCGTCCCATTCGTCCTCGTCGGGTTCCCATTCATCCTCGTCCCAGCGCTGATGGCCCCAGCGTCCTTCGTCATGATGGCGGTCATGCGCGCGCCAGCCATCACGCGCCGGTCCTGGACCAAAGCCCTGCGGCTGAGCCCCAGTGCTGCCGTTTTGCAGCAACTGATCTTCCATCGCGTCGTAACCATCGCGCGCCTGCGCTGAGCAGCTCAGCGCCATAACTGCCGCGCCTAATAAGAGCGAACTCCAGATTTTGTGCGCCATTGCGACCTCCCTGCTAAACGTCAACCTATCCCAAGATTAGCCGATACTGTGCCCAAAACCAAAACGCCAACTCCCGATTTGAGAGTTGGCGCTTGAATTTGAGCGTCACGCTTGCAATGTTGGGCGAGCTCACTTAGTCGTCCCAGTCATCATCATCGTCGTCGTCATCGTCCCAACGATCGTCATCATCCCAATCGTCGTCGTCATCATCGTCATCCCAACGATCGTCATCGTCCCAATCATCGTCGGCCAGCAGGATCTGCTCTTGGCTATCCAGCCACGAGAGCGTCTCTTGCGTGACGCTGCTGCCCATTGGGTCTGCGCTTAACGGCACAGCGTGAGTGGCGCTGCCCACCGAAGTCAGGGCGAGCACGGCAAGTAACAATTTAAGTAAAGGGGCTTTGGTCATAACAACGGCTCCTACTAGTTGCGCAAGAAAAGGCTTATTTCTGCCTTTGATGGCATTGTAACCAAAAGCTATAAGCGCTTTGTTAAATTTAGATTAAGTCCACCTACCTGCTGCTTACCCTGTGAAGTAAATCACAGTCATAACGACAATTCTGTGAGCAAACCAGACTCCGTTCTACCAGTTGTTCCGCACTTTTTCTTTTATGGAGCACGCTAATTTCAGCCAATTATGCGCGCTGCCGCCCTCAATTGCGCACCACGGTAAAGCGGTGTGACCATACTGAAAATGGACTTTTTGACCGCTTTTAACGTAGGTCAAATCTTGGCACCCAGCGATGGTGCACGCTTGGTGAGGTTATTTATCACTCTTTACTTGGCGAGGTGCGCGCTACCAGTGCCGCCGGTTGTAGCTATTGCACTGTTTTGATACGTGATTTTAAAACTTCAAAAACAGTGCACCGATGCTCCAGGATATGAACTATCACGTGATTTTCGTTGATCTCAGGCCACAAATCGCCCAAAATTAGCGCCAACAGCACAAAACAAGCGCCAAAACTGCGATGCAGTTCACCTAAATAAATTTTAAAACTGCGTTCTATTTTGGTGCAAGTTGCAGGAAAAGCTGATATTTATCGACTTTTCTACCGTGAAGCCAAGCCGGCAGCTTAAAGCTTTTTGGACTGCTGCTTTGAGTGTGCCTTGCCTTGCTTTACTTGGCTTCACGGGCTGTCCCAGTTTCGCCTCAAGGCGAGCTCTTTTGCTCATCTTACTTTTGCTCATTACTTTGCTTCCTATTGTTGGGGCTAAGTCCCCTTGGAGCCTGTTGCTATGACCTATCAAGAATTACAAGATTTAATTAAGACCCACCAGGTCGAGTTTGCCGACCTGCGCTTTGTCGACACCAAGGGCAAGGAGCAGCACATCTCGCTGCCGGCTGAGGCTATCGACGAGGACTTTGTCAAAGAAGGCAAACTCTTTGATGGCTCGTCCATCGGCGGCTGGCGTGGCATCGACAAGTCGGACATGCTCTTAATGGCCGACTTAGACACCGTGTTCTTAGATCCGTTCTTTGAGACGCCAACCGTCGCGATCCGCTGCGACATCTTGGAGCCGAGCACCTTAAACGGCTATGACCGTGACCCACGCTCCATCGCCAAGCGCGCCGAGCAATACCTGCGCTCCACCGGCATCGGTGATGCCGCGTGCTTTGGCCCAGAGCCTGAGTTCTTTGTTTTTGATGACATCCGCTTTAAGACCGGCATGTCCGGCTCCATGGTCGCGATCGATGACATTGAGGCCGCTTGGAACTCCGATAAGGTCTACCCTGAGGGCAATAAGGGCCACCGTCCCGGCGTCAAAGGCGGCTACTTCCCAGTACCTCCAGTTGATTCGGCTCAAGAGATGCGCTCGCAGATGTGCCTTAAGATGAAGCAGTTAGGCTTAGTCGTCGAGGCCCATCACCACGAGGTGGCCACCGCCGGACAAAATGAAATCGCTACCCGCTTCAACACCTTAACCAAGAAGGCCGATGAAGTCCTGCTCTACAAGTATGTAGTGCAAAACGTCGCCGCGCAGTTTGGTAAGACCGCGACCTTTATGCCTAAGCCCATGGCCGGTGATAACGGCTCGGGTATGCACTGCCACCAGTCGATTGCTAAAGATGGCCGCAATATCTTCGCGGGCAACCTCTATGGCGGTCTGTCCCAAGAAGCTCTGTGGTACATCGGCGGTATCATCAAGCACGCTAAGGCCCTCAATGCCTTCACCAACCCTTCCACCAACTCCTACAAGCGCTTAGTTCCAGGCTTTGAGGCTCCGATCATGCTGGCTTACTCGGCCTCGAACCGCTCGGCTTCGATCCGCATCCCGGCAGCCTTAAACCCAAAGACTGCGCACATCGAAGTACGCTTCCCCGATTGCACCGCTAACCCATATCTCGCCTTTACCGCCATGTTAATGGCCGGTCTTGACGGCATCTTAAACAAGATCGAGCCGGGCGATCCAATGGATAAGAACCTCTACGACTTACCGCCAGAGGAGGCCATGAACGTTCCACAAGTGGCCGCCTCGCTTGAGGAAGCCCTGCAAGCCTTAGATCAAGACAAGGCGTTCTTACTTAAGGGCGGCGTCTTCTCTGAGGACAGCATCGACGCCTACATCAACCTCAAGCTCGAGGAGTGCACTAAGGTCAACTCCATCCCACACCCAGCTGAGTTTGAGCTCTACTACAGCCTCTAAGCGCCCGCTGTCCCCCGCAGGCCCGTCCCTTAGACCCCATTTGGTCAGGGCCGGGCCCCCTTAGCTTAAGCCTAGCTGCGAACAGAACTTAGGGCTCAGCGTAAGCCCTTGAGCGAGCTCTCTTGGCGTTACTTTACTGGTGCTAACGCCTGCTCCGTGAGAAGATAACGATGACACACGGCCTCTATCAGAAGAATTTTGAACATGACGCCTGCGGTGTGGGCTTGATCGCCCATCTCAAAGGCGTGAAAAGCCACAAAATCGTGGTGCAAGGTCTTGAGATCTTAACCAACCTCACCCACCGTGGTGCCGTTGGTGCCGATCCCCTCCAAGGCGATGGTGCGGGTATCTTAATTCAGATCCCAGATAAGCTCTATCGCGATGATATGCAAGCCCAAGGCGTAACCCTGCCGCCTGAGGGCGCCTACGGCGTAGGCATGATTTTCCTACCTCAGGAGTCAGCCTCGCGCCATGCCTGCCAAGAAGAAATTGAACGCGCGGTCTTAGCTGAAGGCCAAACCATCTTAGGCTGGCGCGATGTCCCAGTGGACCACACGATGCCGATGAGCGCAGCGGTACGCGCCAAAGAGCCCATCATCCGCCAGATCTTTATCGGCCCATCTAAGGACATCTTGGTCACCGATGCCTTAGAGCGCAAGCTCTATATCATTCGCAAGCGCTGCTCGATCGCTATTGCCAACTTAAAGCTCCACCACTGCAAGGAGTTCTACATCCCGTCCTTTAGCGCCCGCACCGTGGTCTATAAGGGCCAGCTTTTGGCCTCGCAAGTTGGGCTGTACTACCAAGATCTGCAAGATAGCCGCACCATTTCGGCTTTAGCCTTAATCCACCAGCGTTTCTCGACCAATACCTTCCCGCAGTGGTCGCTGGCGCATCCATTCCGTATGATTGCCCACAATGGTGAAATCAACACCTTGCGCGGCAATTTCAATTGGATTTTGGCCCGTGAAAAGAACATCTCCTCGCCTATTTTTGGTGAGGACTTAGCTAAGCTCTGGCCGCTCATCTTCCAGGGGCAATCGGACTCGGCCTCCTTTGACAACGCCTTTGAGCTTCTGACCATGTCTGGCTACTCTCTGGCGCAAGCGGCTATGATGATGATTCCGGCCGCCTGGGAAAAAGATGCCTTAATGGATCCGAACCTCAAGGCCTTCTACGAGTACTACGCCGCCATGATGGAGCCTTGGGATGGCCCGGCAGCGGTCGCCTTTACCGATGGCCGTCAAATTGGCGCGACCTTAGATCGCAATGGCTTGCGTCCAGCCAAGTACGTTATCACCCACGATGATTACATCGTGCTCGCCTCAGAAAGCGGGGTGCTCAACATTCCGCAGCACAATATCAAGCAAAAGTGGCGTTTAGAGCCGGGGCGCATGCTCTTAATTGACCTCGAGCAAGGCCGCATCATCAACGATGCTGAGCTCAAGAACGCCCTTGCTACCGCCAAGCCTTACCGCGAGTGGATCAATAAGATCCGCATCAAGCTCACGGACTTACTACCGGTCACCACAGAAAACGGATCTGGTAGTGCATCCTTTAAGCTCCCGGTTAATATTGCCGGACAAGCCGGTGCCCTCACCTTAGAGCAAGGCTTAGGTGTCTTTGGCTATAGCAGCGAAGAAATCGAGCGCTTAATCGTGCCGATGGTGCAAGGCGGCGGCGATCCTGTGCTCTCAATGGGTAACGACGCCCCCTTTGCCGTGCTCTCGCAGCATAATCGCGTGCTCTACGATTACTTCCGCCAGCTCTTTGCTCAGGTCACCAACCCGCCGATTGACCCAATTCGCGAAGAAGCGGTGACCTCTCTGGTGTCCTTTATCGGTCCGCGTCCAGATCTACTCAACATCATGGACACCAATCCGCCAGTGCGTTTAGAGGTGGAGCAGCCGGTATTAACCGCCGAGGAGATGGCGCGTATTTATCAGATCGATCAGCTGACCTCTGGCAAGTTTGTCGCGCGCTGCATCGATATCACCTACCCTATTGCTTGGGGCAAGAACGGCATTGAAGCGCGCCTAGCCAGCATCAAGGCGGCAGCGGTCGATGCGGTAGCCGCAGGCGTCAACATCCTCATCATCTCCGATCGCAATGTCAGTGAAGAGCGCGTGGCGATCCCAGCCTTATTGGCAACCTCGGCCATTCACCTGTGCTTGGTCGAAAAGGGCTTGCGCACCTCGACCGGCTTAGTGGTGGAAACAGGTTCGGCGCGCACCATTCACCACTTTGCCTTATTAGGCGGCTATGGTGCGGAAGCGGTGTACCCATACCTTGCTTTAGATTTAGTACGCAGCTTAGCCCCGAATGAAGAGGCGGCTCTCCAAGCAGAGCACGCCTATATCAAGGCCGTCGATAAGGGCCTGTTGAAGATCATGGCCAAGATGGGCATCTGCACCTATATGTCCTACATCGGCGCCCAGATCTTTGAGGCAATTGGCCTTAAGTCGAGCTTTGTCGCCAACTACTTCACCAATACCCCAAGCCCGATTGAAGGCGTGGGCCTGTTTGATATCGCCGCTGAAGCGGTCAAGATGCATCAGGATGCGTTCTTTAGACTGCGCCACAGTCTGACCGCGCTACCGGTTGGTGGTGATTTAGCAGTGCGCTATCAAGGCGAGGATCATATGTGGACGCCTGAGGCCGTGGTTGCCTTGCAGCGGGCGGTGACGCATCATGATAAGGCCGCTTATGAGCGCTATGCGGCCATCATCAACGATAACTCCAGCCGCCTCATGACCTTACGCAGCCTCTTTGAGTTTAAGAGCCCGAAGGCGCCAATTGCCCTGTCGGAGGTGGAGAGCGCGGAAAGCATCGTGAAGCGCTTTGCTACCGCTGCCATGTCGATGGGCTCGATTTCGACCGAAGCGCACGCCACGATGGCCATCGCTATGAATCGCATTGGGGCTATGTCCAATAGCGGTGAAGGCGGCGAGGATGAGCGCCGTTTTGCCCCTATCGACCACGATACCAACTTAGTTGAGGTCTTAGGCTCAGATGCGGTGGTACCGATTGCCTTAAAGGCCGGTGATAGCCTGCGTTCGCGCACCAAACAAGTAGCTTCGGGCCGCTTTGGTGTCACCTCGCAGTATCTGCAATCCGCCGACTTAATCCAAATCAAGATGGCCCAAGGTGCTAAGCCCGGTGAAGGCGGTCAACTCCCTGGGCACAAGGTTTCCGCTTACATCGGCAAGCTGCGTCACAGCCCGGAGGGCGTGGGCCTGATTTCGCCACCACCGCACCACGACATCTACTCGATTGAAGACTTAGCCCAGCTCATCTACGACTTAAAGCGTGCCAACGATCGTGCCCGCATCTCGGTTAAGCTGGTGTCCGAAGTCGGTGTCGGCACAGTCGCAGCCGGTGTGGCCAAGTGCAAGGCCGACCATATCGTGATCTCAGGTCACGATGGTGGTACCGGTGCCGCTCCGGCTTCCTCGATTAAGAACACCGGTTCGGCTTGGGAATTGGGCCTTAGTGAAGTACAGCAAACCTTAGTGCGCAATAAACTGCGCTCACGAGTACGGGTGCAAGTCGATGGACAAATTAAGACTGGCCGCGACGTGGTGATTGGTGCCTTGTTAGGTGCCGACGAGTTTGCCTTTGGTACCACCGCCTTAGTGTGCTTAGGCTGCACAATCATGCGCAAGTGCCAAAAGAACACTTGCCCAGCGGGCATCGCGACCCAAGATCCTGAGCTGCGTAAGAACTTCGTGGGCACCCCAGAGAAGCTTATCAATTTCTTCTATTTTGTGGCCGAAGAAGCCCGTGCCCTCATGGCCTCCTTAGGTGTAGCCAAGTTTGAGGACTTAATTGGCCATAGCGAGTACCTGCAGCAGCGTGAGCCAGATGAGCTAAGCGCCCACTTTGCTAAGGCCCGCACCTTAAGCCTAACCCCGATCTTCTACCAAGAGCCCGCTGAGAGCCCTGATGCCATGCACCATAGCAAGGAGCAAGAGCACGAGCTCGAGCACAGCTTTGACTATCAATACTTAGAGGCCGTGACCCAGGCGGTGCAATCTCATCAACCGCTCACGATTGAAAGCAGCGTGTGCAATATCAACCGCGCGGTGGGCACCATGTTAGGCGCCCAGCTCACCAAGCTCCACCCTGGTGAGTTGGCCGATAACTTCATCACCTTGAAGCTGCGTGGTACCGCCGGTCAAAGCTTGGGTGCCTTCTTAACCCAAGGCTTGACCTTAGAGCTTGAGGGCGAGGCCAACGACTATGTGGGCAAAGGCCTATCAGGCGGTGTCATTGCGATCAAGAAGGATCGCGATTTTGCCGCAGAGGCCAGCGCCAATATTATCGCTGGTAACACCTGCCTCTATGGCGCCACCTCAGGCAAGGTCTTTATCAATGGCTGTGTCGGTGAGCGCTTTGCAGTGCGTAACTCCGGCGCGGCGTGCGTAGTCGAAGGCACGGGCGCCCACGGCTGTGAGTACATGACCAATGGCACCGTCTTAGTCTTAGGGCAGATTGGCTCCAACTTCGCAGCCGGTATGTCCGGCGGTGTCGCCTATCTCTACGATCCGCAGGGGAGCGCTCAGCAGCATCTGGCTTCAGGTAACTTTATGACCTGCTATGTTCAGCCGCAAAGTGAGGATAGCCTCGACCTGCCGCTCCACCAAGGCAAGCACGATGAGACGCTCATTTACGAGCTGCTCAGCGAGCACGTCGCCCGCACCGGCTCGACCTTAGGCCAACAGCTGCTAAATGACTTTGACCACTGTTTAGGTCAGTTCTTGAAGGTCATGCCGCACGAATATGCGCAGGCCTTAAAGAATAAGCAAGCAACTAGCCCACTTTAGGAGATGGTCATGGCAAACGAACGTGGATTCATGGACTTACCCTTGGTCGTCGCCGCCCAGGAAAGTGTGGCGACGCGTATCACGCACTTCAACGAGTTTATCGCGACCTTAAGCGATGCGCAGGCGCAACAACAGGCCTCACGCTGTATGGATTGCGGCATTCCTTTTTGCCAAAACCGCTGTCCTCTGCACAATGACATGCCCGACTTCAACAAAATGGTCGCTGCCGGGCGCTGGGCCGAGGCCTATCAAGCCTTAATCAGCACCAACGACTTCCCTGAGATCACGGGGCGCATTTGCCCGGCCCTGTGCCAGGAAAGCTGCTGCCTAGGCCTCTACCAGCCGCACGAAGTCGGCATCAAGTCAATTGAGCGCAAGATTATCGAATACGCCTACGCTCATGGCTTAGTGCACAGCCTTGCCCCAACGGCAAGCACGGGTAAAACGGTGGCGATTGTCGGCTCGGGCCCGGCGGCCCTGGCATGCGCGGTGCGCTTAAACCGCTTAGGCGTTAAGGTCTGTGTCTATGAGAAGATGGACCAGATTGGCGGCCTACTGCGCTACGGCATTCCGGACTTCAAGCTCTCCAAGGAAGTGCTCGATCGCAAGATCAAGCAAATGGCTGCCGAAGGCGTAATCTTTAAGACCTCAACCTTGGTCTTAGCCAACCAAGATGCCAACCCACAATTAGAGTCCGGCATTCACAGCGACCACCAAGCTGTGGTCAGCTTAGCTGAGCTCAAGGAGCAATACGACGCCGTGGTCTTAGCAGTGGGCTCAGAGACCCCACGCGATCTCAACGTCCCCGGCCGTGCCCTCCAGGGCATTTACTTTGCCCTCGATTTTCTCATTGCGCAAAACAAGGAGAATCAAGGCAAAGGCCTCAACCCCATTGAGGTCAAGGGCAAGAAGGTGGTGATCATTGGAGGCGGTGAAACGGCCTCGGACTGCATTGGCGTCTCAATCCGCAAGGGCGCTGCGTCGGTCACCCAAGTGGACTATCACGAGGAGCTGCCAACTGAGATCAACGTGCGTGAGGTCTGGCCTAACGCCCGCCCGATCAAGCACACCTCGACCTCGCAAGAGGAAGGCTGCACCAGGCTCTTTGCCACCAACACCACGGAATTTGTCCCAAGCAAAGATGACCCAAGCACGGTGGGCGCTATTAACACGGTCCAAGTTAAGTGGGGGCCCAAGCGCAAGATCACCCCAATCAAGGACTCTGAAGGCAGCTTAGAGGCGGACATCGTGCTCATTGCTCTAGGCTATAGCCACCCGAGCCAAAAGGCCTTTGAGAAAGCAGGTCTTGCCCAAGACGAGCGCCACAACTTTAAGGCTACAACGCAAGGCGCTAACGCCTTCCAAAGCTCCGACCCGCAAGTCTTTGTCACGGGCGACTGCCGCAAAGGTCAGTCTTTGGTGGTCTATGCCTTAGCCGAGGGCCGTGATTGCGCCCTGAGCGTGTACCAGCAGCTCATGGCCCTTCCGTGCCGCACGGAGCAAAGTGCCTAATCCCGTCTTCTGATTGAAGTCGCAAGGTCAGGTGAAAAAGCCCATTTTTATGCGTTTTAGCGCAAAAGAAATGAGCCGACACCTGGCCTTTTTTGCACCCTATTTGCACCCTAGCCACTATCCCCAGCCAAGTTGGGAAGCAGCGTCAAGCTCATTTCAATTTGTCACAATAAGGAAAATCTCGTAAGATGAGCAGGTAATATGGCTTTAAAGCCAAATGGTCCAAGGAGCAAGCCTATGATCAAACCTCTTCCCCTGACTTTAGCTCTGCTTGCTCTCACGCCAGCCCAGGCCCAATATCTCAACTTCACCAGCAGCTCTACGCCCCTAAGCGCCGCAAGCAGCCCCATTCAAAATTCGGGTCTTGAGTTGTCTGCAAGCCCGTGGTTTGGCCCTCAAAGCGGGACCTTTCGCGGCAATCGCGTCGAGCTAAGCGGCATCTCAGGATCTTACGACGCCATCGGTGCTTGGCATCACAGCCAAAATGTTGCTGACAATGAGCTTACAGTGACAGGCAGCACCTTGAATCTAGCTCTCACAGCCTTAAATCAAGGCACCAGCCCCACCTCCTACAATACTTTGAATATAAGCTCGGATAGCCAAGCTCAGAGCGCACTGGCCGCTTGGAGTCAGGGCACTGTGCGCGTCAACACGCTCAATTTAGAGGGCAGCGCTACCTATGCCGTGGCTGGCATGAGCCTTAACGGCGCAGCGCAGAGCAACGATTTATGGCTCAGTAGCAGCGCCCGCACCACGTGGGCTGTGGGCGGCTCAGGAGCCAGCGCCAGCTCCAATGAGGTCATCACGGACGCAGGCAGCGTAGCCACCACCGTCTTAGGTGCAGTGGCGACCCAAGGTAGCGCCGCGCAAAACTCAGTTTCGATTATGGGTACAGCTGACAGCGTGGTCGGCGGTATGGGCGCTACCGCTGCTGACAGCAACTTTGTAGATCTGATGGGCACGGTCAACACTGCGCTGGCAGGCTATAGCCCCCAAGGTAGCGCCTCCGACAACTCCATTACCCAATGGTCTGGTACCACAAAGCAGCTTATCGGCGCGGTCGCATCAGGCAATGTGCTGGCCAACACCGTCAATGTGAGCGCGGGCAGCACTGAGCAAGTGCTGGGCGCACAATCTTACACCGGCGCGGCCTACTTTAACCAAGTAAACCTCTACGCTAACGCCACGGTAACAGGCTCAATTGTGGGTGCTACCGCGCACGGTCCTGCCAATTACAACGCAGTCAGCATTGAAGGCACAGTGCAGGGCTCAGTACTGGCCTCCCACAGCCAGAGCGCAAACGCTGACCTTAACCTCTTGCGGGTCACAAACGGCACAGTACACGGGGATGTAACCGTGGCTCAAGCCCCAAGCGCCGCCCACAATACGCTGCTGCTTAATAACGCCACTGTTAATGGCAATGCGATCGTGGCCGCTGCGCAAAACTTAGCGCACAACCTCGCGATTGTCCGTGGCACCACCACCGTCACGGGCACCATCTCAGGAACGCAAGAGATCGCGGTTGATGGCACGGTGCGCGTGGGTGGCCTGACCGACTTTAGACGACTGCACATCTTGCTGCACCCCAGCAATGACAGCGTGACCAGCGCTAACCCTAAGCACGCCCTGACCGTAACCGGTGCAGCGGGCCTTGATCTGCGCCACAAAGAACTCTGGGTGAGCGGCCTTAAGGTACCAGCGGCCGACCCAAGCAAGCTCATCTACGTTGACGCGACCGACCAGCTCATCGTAGACGAAACCACCTTGATTCGCGGCGATGAGACCTTTGTCTTCAACGCTTGGGTGCCTAAGGACGATCACCGCTTTGAGCACGAGCTCATTTGGACGGAAACCGGCCCTACACCTCCCAACGAACAAGAGCCACAGCCTGATGAGCCACAACCTGACGAGCCACAGCCTGATAACCCTCAGCCTGAGAAGCCACAACCTGATACCCCTCAACCAGACCAGCCATCGTCTGAGAACCAGCCTATCTTTGAGCACAGCACGCAGGTCGACCGAGCTCACGCCCAAACCTTGCTCGTAACCCCGGCAGCGGCGGCCTTAACTCTGGCGCAAGGCGCCAGCCTGCTCGACGAACTGGTTATACCCAAGAGCGTCGCTCCCGTGATAGCCGGGCGTGCTTACGACTTTGACTTTAAGGCCAACGGCGTCTTAGAACTCGAGGGTGCGGCCACCTTAATGGGAGTGGCGCTGCCAGGACCTGGGCCCCTGTACTCCGTGCTCTTTATGGAGCTGGGACAAGCCGATTGTGAACAAGACTTTGCCGGTATTACGCCCCAAGGCTCAGTTAAGACCGGGGGCTTGGGCGTGATGTTGGGGCTTGACCATAACGGCTGGACGCTTCACGGCGCCGTGCGTGCGGGCATGGTGCAATCAGACTTTGAGGCGTACTTTGAGCGCACCAAGGACCAAGTAGCCTTCGATTATGACACCGAATATGCGACCTTAAGCCTCAAAGGCAGTTACGAACTGCCTCTAACGCCCACCGTAGCGCTCGTCCCGCAACTGCGCTACGACCTCATCTACCTCAACGCGACCGACTTGACCATTGAGCACAAGGATCACAACACGTTGAACATGGATGCAATGACGCTCAACTCGGTGCGCCTAGGTCTTGGCGCCAAGTGGCAAGTCAGCGACCAGCTCACGCTTAGCCTCAGCGGCTACGGACGACGCATCTTGTCCTCACGTTTTACCGGCATGGTTGAGAACTATGAGGTACCAGCCTATGAGCTTGATGGCACCAGCTGTGGCATAAATCTCGGCGCAGCAGGAACCTTGGGACCTATTACCTACCACGCTGCGCTGCGCCGCAGCTGGGCTGATATCTCAGAGTTCAGTGGCCAGCTGGAGCTGGCTTGGCCTTTTTAAGGCTCAGGCCTGCTGGGCGCCGCCAAGATCTGAACTGAGTGTCATAGGCACGCTCCCCTATTAGCACGGGAACGTGCCAAATAGCGTGGCTAAGCTACGTGCATCTTGCGTCGATCGCGCGTCGCGTAGAAGGCGCGTTTTTGGTCGTACATCTTCTGCTCGGCCGCCTTAATCAATTGTGCAATGGTTGCAACCTGCTGCTGACTTTCGATGCCAACCGAGATGTGGTAGTCGTATTGCGCAATGTCAGTGGCCAAGTCGACACTGCACTTAGTGAGTTCAGCCTCATCTCCGGCTGGGACAAAGAGCACGAACTCATCACCGCCCACTCGGTACTGGTATGGCCCTGGGAAGTAAGTGGTAATCGCTTGCGCAACGGTACGCAGCATGATGTCACCTAAATCGTGGCCCTTGGTGTTGTTCATCTCACGCAGGCCATTGACGTCGATGTAAATACAGGTGAGGGCGGCCTGGTATTGCTTGAAGAGCTCAGGCAAATCGCGCTCGTAGCGATTGCGGTTGAACATGCCTGTTAAGGTATCACGATCGCCTTGCTCTTGCAGGTCGGCGCGGTTCTTGACGTTGTTGCAGTACATACCAAAGCTAAAGCTTAAGGCGTTCAAGAGGGGCACATTGCGTGCACCCTTTTTAATATTGCTTAAGGCCAACACACCGCACAACTGTCCGGCGACCACATCGCGCACCGGCACAGCCATGACGTTTTTGAGTTTCGTGGCTGCTTGAGCGCCACTATCATTGCCCGCTTTAGCGCCATCAGGCAGGATGGCCGCAATTTCGGCTGGAGTATCAGCTACAAAGAGCTCTGCTCCAGCGGCAAAGTTCTTGAGCAGTTTAACTGGGAGCAGCGTGGCGTCGGTACCTTCCTCGGTCGGCTTGCCTTGCTCCCAGCAATAGTGGCGATTGATGCCTCGATCTAAGAACCAAAAGTTCAGGCGCTCACAGCCCATGACCTGCCCCATCTTTTCGATTGCGGCGTAGAGATTTTCCTTTTTCTCATGAGCGTTGAACAAGAATTGCTCGATTTCATGGAGATGCTGCACATTATCAAGGCGCCGCTGCTTAAGTGCCGTAACCTTACGGGCGTCATTGAGCACCCATAAGAGATACAGGGCAAAGCAGACAAACTCAACGCCTAAGAAGGTATGGAGGGATGTCTCGATATGCTTGGCATTGGCCATCACCACCACCTCAGGTACGGACACGGCAACCCGCCAATTATTAATTCCCAGGGGGCGGTAATGGTAATAAACGAAGTCGCCAATGGTGCGCGAGAAGTAGCTCATAACGCCCAGCTGCCCCTCGATCAAACCACGCTTAAAGTCGGCAAAGTTATAGCCCGATGCCAACTCGCGCTCACCTTTTTGCCAAATATTGCCCAAAGGTCCTTGATGCCAGGTGTCAATAAGGTAATTACCCGTGTCACTCTCAATCAGGAAGATCGCACCCTTGCCGGTATAAGGCAGTGAGGACATCGATATAGGCAGCTGATCTAACACCACTAAGCCATAGAGCATACCGACTACTTGCCCCGCACGCTCCACCGGCACGAAATGCCGCAACACATATTTATTTGGGCCGAACAAGCTGGTACTACGCTCTGAGATATGGGCCCCCAGAGCGGCCTCCGAGGCAAAAGACAACTTGCCCTTAACATTAAGTTTCTGCCCCGTCCCATAGACGAGCGAGTCATCAGGCAGCAGCAAGCCAACCTTGGACATGAAACCAACGGCCTTAAAGGAGCTTAAGAGCTGCCACAGCTTAGGATCGGTGACCTCCTCACTTTGTGCTACCATCGCAGCCAGTAAATTCAACTCCTCTCGATCATGGGCAATAACATGCTCGATATAGGTAGCGACATCGCTGCCTTCTTCGTAAAGACGGTCAAAACAACGTTCGCGCTCAACAGCGGCAATGTGATTGGTCATCACTACCGACGCAATGCCCACCAAGATTACCACCAAGACCGCGCCGACCAAGGAGCGGCCCCAACGCATCTCATCGCTGGGACTTTTAGCCGGGCGGCTCTTCTGGCGCGCCCGCCAAGTACGGCTCTGCGGGCTTAGGCGCTGTGCCCAGCGCTGCGCCCAGCGCTGTGCGCCCGCCCCTAATTTAACGCTGAAATCCTTAATAAATGTGCCGAACCAAGAACGCATCATGATGTCGCCTTTAGCTTAAATTCACGAGGCCAACCTCGTCCTGCACCATCATGCTCGCAGCAACGCAACTACCCCGCAACCTGTGCTCAAAGCCATTCAGCGTCGTTAACCTGGTTCTGACCTCACAAGATTAAAGGGCTACAAGCATAATGATGACACCGTAAAGGTTCAGCATAACACCAAGCTGCGTCTCGCAACCACCTACCAGCGTCACAGTTTATACGCGCACCAATTCAAACCAAAAACCTAAAAACCCAGCGTGGACTGGAATAAGCACGCACTTTGGTGGGCAGAGTTAGTCCCCAGCAAGGACTGAGGCGGCATTAAGTTATGGGCCGGGCAAACTCAAAGTCGCGTGGGGTTAGTCCCACAGCGCACTGGGCAGGTTCCACAGCGCGCTGAGGCTGTTTTTTTTTTTTTTTGCGCCATTTGGGGGCAGCTTGGTTAGGCCACGTGCATATTGCGCCGCTCGCGGCGGGCGTAGAAGGCGCGCTTTTGGTTGTACATCTTTTGCTCGGCGGCCTTGATCAAGTGGGAAATGGTCTCGACATCGCTTTCACACTCGATGCCTACCGATACGTGGTAGTCGTACTGCTCGAGGTCGGCAGCCAGGTCTTGACTGCACTTAGTCAGTTCGGCCTCATCCCCATTAGGCACAAAGAGGACGAACTCGTCACCGCCAACGCGATACTTGTACTTTTCTGGGAAATAGTTCTCGATCGCTTGGGCCACCGTGCGCAACATGACGTCGCCTAGGTCGTGCCCCCTGGTATTGTTCATCTCACGCAGACCGTTGACGTCGATGTAAATGCAGGTCAAGGCGGCACGGAACTGCTCGAAGAGCTCCGGTAAGTCGCGCTCATAGCGATTACGATTGAGCATACCAGTTAGGGCATCACGCTCACCTTGTTCTTTGAGGTCAGCGCGGTTCTTGACGTTATTGCAGAACATGCCAAAGCTAAAGCCCATCGCTTGCAAAAGCGGCACATTGGTGGCGTCAGCATTAACATTGCTGATCGCTAAGACGCCACTTAATTGGCCCGCGACCACATCGCGCACCGGTACTGCAATAATATTGCGCAGTTTGGTGCCTAATACCTGCACGACCGCCTCGGTAGCGGCGGCATTAACCGTATCTGCAGGGGCGGCTGGGTCGTTAGCGGCAGTGCTGTTGGCTGCTGCTTTAATCGCATCGGGCACAATCGCCGCGATTTGCTGTGGCGTGTGAGCCTCAAAGAGGTTGGAGCCTGCGGCAAAGCTCTTTAAGAGCTTAACCGGAGGCAAGCTGACCTTTTCACACTCCTCGGCCGGTTGCCCATGCTCCCAGTGGAAATGGTAATTGAGTCCCCGATCTAACATCCAGAAGTTGATACGCCCAGCGTCCATGATCTTGCCGAGCTTTTCAATGGCCGCAAAGAGATTTTCCTTCTTCTCATGCGCGTTAAAGAGGAATTGCTCGATCTCATGGATATTCTGAATCGTCTCAAGGCGGCGCTGCTTTTCAGCAGTGACTCGGCGCACGTCATTGAGCACCCAGAGCAGATACAAGGCAAAGCAGAAAATCTCCACCCCTAAGAAGATATGGAGCACTTTTTCGATATAGAGAGCATTGGCCATCACTACGCTCTCAGGGACTGAGACGACAATGCGCCAATCATTGACCCCGACCGGCCGGTAATGGAGGTAGAGATACGCACCGATTGTACGTGACTTGCCAGCAATGTAATCCACCTCGCCCTGGGCAAAACCGCGCCTAAACTTGGCTACATCATAGCCCGAAGCAATCTCACGCTTACCGGTATAGGTGCGCAGATTACCTAATCGGCCCGTATGCCAAGTGTCGATCAAGAAATTGCCGCTCTCAGCTTCAATCAGGAACATCGCGCCCTTGCCGCCATAAGGCCTCATTGCCATAGTCACCGGCAGATCTTGCACCATGATCACGCCATAAAGCAGCGCGACGACCTTGCCATCGCGGTTAACCGGGCAGAAATGACGCAGGACGTAGTTCTTGGAATCAAGCAAGCTGACACTGCGCGGTGAAATATGTTTGCCTTGGATCAGCTCTTGGTTAAAGGAGAGCAGTCCTGACGCATCAAGTGATTGGCCCGCGCCATAGATGATCGTGTCATCGGGCGTGAGCAGCGCCAGCTGCGACATGAAGCCCATATGATCAAAGGATCTCAAGAGCTCCCATAATTGAGGTGAGTTGAAATCATCGCTTTGTGCCACCACATCTGCCAGCAGTTGTAGCACTTCACGATCGTTGTTGACCGAGGTTTCAATCGAGGAGGCAATATCATGTGCCTCCGTTAACAGCCGATCAAAGCAGCGCTTGCGCTCATTATCGGAGATGTGGTTGGTCATCACGATCGAGGCTACCACGATCAACACGACCATGACTATAGCCACACTGAGCGATCGTCCGAGTTTTAACTCATCGTGACGTACGTCAGCTTTTTTACTCAATCTTGACAACAATGAACCAATCATGATCTCACCCCAGCCTTAGCTGATGTCGTAACGCAGTGATGGTGTATCAAGGCATCATGACGCAGCCCTTATTTATCAGCTTTTTATCTAAAAAAAATACAGTGTACCCTCTCAATGTTAAATCTAGGTAACAACTTCCTAGATAAATGTAAAGTCATGCCTGCGGTCACAATATAACTAGGCAATCCCACTCCCGACAAAGCCAACCTAGCTCAAGCCAATCGGCCTGTAAGCGCGCCGCCTCAAGCAACTTCTTCACTTGCGGCACAACCAAGCGCCCCTATTAAGCGCACCACTTAAGAGCGCTCACACTGCCGCACTTAGCCTTCGGTAACGCCAGGGCCTACCTAAACCGGTGCCCTGAGTTCACCTCCTAGCTTAAGCCACGTGCATATTGCGGCGCTCGCGTGTGGCGTAGAAGGCACGCTTTTGGTTGTACATCTTCTGCTCAGCGGCCTTAATTAATTTGGAGATCGATTCGACGTTGCGCTCGCACTCGATGCCCACTGATACGTGGTAGTCGTACTGCAAGAGCTCAGCGGCCATGTCCTCACTGTACTTGTTGAGCTCGGCTTCAGGAGTGCCGGGCACAAAGAGCACGAACTCGTCACCACCGACACGATACTTATAGTTTTCAGGGAAGAAGTTGTTGATCGCCTGCGCGACGGTGCGCAACATCACATCACCTAAGTCGTGGCCCTTGGTGTTGTTCATCTCACGTAGACCATTGACGTCGATGTAAATGCAGGTGAGAGCTTCTTGATACCTATCAAAGAGCACCGGCAAGTCACGCTCATAGCGATTGCGATTGAACATGCCGGTTAAGGCATCACGCTCACCTTGCTCTTGGAGGTCAGCACGGTTCTTGACGTTATTGCAGAACATGCCAAAGCTAAAGCCCATGGCTTGTAGCAGCGGGACATTGGTGGCATCCGACTTAACATTGCTGATCGCCAAGACGCCGCTTAATTGACCAGCGACCACATCACGTACCGGCACCGCCAAGATATTACGCAACTTGGCACCTAACACCTGGTTAAGCGCCTCCGAGCTTGAAAGATGACCGTCTGAGGAAGCAGGATCATTGGCCACTGGAGTCGAAGCTTTTGCCGCTTCCGGCAGCATGGCCGTAAGCTGCTGCGGGGTATGGGCCTCAAAGAGATTGGAGCCTGAAGCAAAGCTCTTTAAGAGCTTGACCGGCGGCAAGCTGGCATGATCGCATTCCTCCGCCGGCTGGCCTTGCTCCCAGCGATAGTGGTGATTGAGACCACGCTCTAACATCCAGAAGTTGATGCGCCCGGCGCCCATGATCTTGCCCAGCCTCTCGATCGCCGCATAGAGATTTTCCTTTTTCTCATGCGCGTTAAAGAGGAATTGCTCAATCTCATGGATATTCTGAATCGTCTCAAGACGACGCTGCTTTTCGGCAGTGACCTGACGCACGTCATTGAGCACCCAAATGAGATATAGGGCAAAGCAGATAATCTCAACGATCAAGAAGACCTTGAGTACCTTTTCGATATGGAGGGCATTGGCCATCACCACGCTTTCAGGGATCGACAGCGCAATACGCCACTCATTGATAGCGACTGGGCAATAGTAGAAGTAGAGATACTCACCAATAGTACGAGACACAAAGACGAGATAGTCGCTCTCACCCTTAATAAAACCACGCTGGAACTTAGCAGCATCATAGCCTGGGGCGGTTAGACGAGTACCTAACTCCCACAGATTGCCCACCTGGCCTGGGTGCCAAGTATCGACCAAGAAGTCACCGGTATCACCTTCAATCAGGTACATCGCACCCTTACCCGAGTAAGGCTGGATGGACATGGTCAAGGGCAGCTTTTGGATCATGACTACGCCATAGAGGATGGCCACCACTTGGCCCTCGCGCTTAATTGGGTAGTAGTGACGCAGGACGTATTCGTCTGGGTTGAGCAAGCTCTTGCCCCGGTGGGACACATGCACCCCATGGCCCATTTCTTTTTGGAAGGAGAGCTGGCCTTTGGCATCGATAGTTTGCCCGGCGCCATAGATCACGGTGTCGTCAGGCATGAGCAGCGCCAGCTGCGACATGAAGCCCACATGATCAAAGGAGGTTAAGAGATTCCACAAATGCGGCGAGTTGAAGTCGTCACTTTGCGCGACCACCGCCGCCAACAGCTTGAGCTCTTCGCGATCGTTGGCGATCGAGTTTTCGATAAAGGTCGCAATGTCAGCAGCTTCAGTGTAAAGGCGATCAAAGCAACGCTCGCGCTCGGTGCTGGAGATGTGATTGATCATCACAATCGATGCACAGACCACGAGCACTACCATCAGTGCCGCCACGACCAAGGAGCGCCCCAGATTTAAATCATCGCGGCGCTTGTTCGTCCCAAAACCTAATTTTGCCCACAATGAACCAATCATGACCTTCGCCCAATCCCCAATACGTCCTAGCGCAACCAAAAAGTATCAAGAGACACGCCTCAAGCCTGACTTATAGGCCTTTTGCGGCAGCATTACACTCTACTCTCCGATGGCCCAGGTCTTACCCCAGGTCAGGCGTATCTCAATAAGCTCAGGCCCTACCGGGCCGATGGCAACTGTTACTTGCCTAAGTTCTCACGCAAGCGCAGACTGCGCATGCGCTCGAAGACCAAGAAGGTGGCGGTCGAGAGTACCATCGCAATTGGCATCAGCATCATGGAGAGATCGTAGCCCACTGAGTCGATGATGTAGCCAAAAACTGCGTTGAAGGCGATATCAAAGATCGTGGCCACGGCCATGATGACGCCGGTAGCGGTGGCGGCGTTATAGGCTGGGAAGTACAGCTGTACCGCCAGCATCGTGGTTGGGTAAATGATGGAGAGCAAGAAGCCCGCAAGCGCAAAGAGATAGTAGGCATTGCCGCCGATGACATAGGCAATCAGATAGATCACGGTGCCGCTGATAAAGCACAAGCGCAAGCTGCCCATAATGCCCATCTTATCGACGAGCTTGGATAAGATAAGACGACCGACCGTGATGCCACCAAAGAACAAGGCCGGGAAGATCGCCGCCTCGGCGGAGCTTAAGCCCTTACCCTGAATGAGGTAGATGTTGACCCAATTCATAACGCCATGTTCGGCGACAAAGTAGAAGCCGAAGATCAAGAACAAGAACCAGAAAGCAGGGTACTTGACGATCTCTATATAACTGACTTTAGGGGCGGCACTTCCCTGCTGGACAGCATTGTCCTGCATTTCAGCAGAACCCTGCTGCTCGGACTTACGCGCGCGCGTTAAGCCTTGAATATTCCGGCTTAAGAAGGCAAAGCCAATCACCGCAACTGCGCCCATCACTAACAAGACGCCATTGACGATCTTCCAGTCGACAAAGGAGTCAACCGTGGCGCTGATCGCGCTTTGCGAGAAGGTGGTGCCGATGCCCTGGGTAAAGAAGAGCGTGTTGAGAATCATGCCCGGCGCGGCAAAGAGCAGCGGCGACATCAGGTTCAACATGATGTTGAGCAAGGTCGAGCCACCCATGGCAAAGAACATTCCGATTAAGAGCAGAATAAAATTGTCGGTCACCAGGTAGAGCGCGAGCGCCGCCATCCACAGCAACATGGTCGTAATAAAGACCAAGCGCAGGCCAAATGAGTCCGCGATACGCGTGCCCAACAGCATAAAGACCAGATTACCGATATAGCTCACCGTAATGATAAGCGAGAGATCACTGGCGGTGAGCGTGAAGTGCTCGGCAAAGACCGGAGCAAAGACACCACGCAAAGAATCAGATGAGCCTAAGGCCATCATCAAGATGGCAAAGACCACGTAAAGTGCAATCCGCGTCTGTTTGGAGACAGCTGGAGATCCCATGACACACAACCCTTAAGAAAGCTAAACCGAGCTTGCGCACAGCAAGCCAAGGAGAGCACCATTAACGAAAATAGCTCCCCATTTGAGATATAGCACAAGGTTGGTGCAAGACCAACATTTTCTGCCCAATCTTGCTACGAACAGCAACTTTACGCCCAAGATTGGGGGAGCCACTTGCGCAATTTTGCACCCAAGCTTGCCCGCAAACTCGGCTACGCTCCGACCTAGTTAGCTCCACCCATCTACTCATCCTGCTACAACCGGGTTAGCATAACTAGGTCAGCCTTGCTTGCGCTTTAAACGGCTTAATTTTCTAAAGGTCGAAGGCGAGCAGCCTTTGACCTTGGAGAAGAAGGCGCCAAAGTGGCTTTGCGAGCAAAAGGATAAGGACAAGGCGATCTCGTCGATCGACTGGTCGGTATTGGTGAGCATGAGACAGGCGATCTCAATCTTCTTGGCGCGCATGTAATCGGACATAGTGCAATGGCGCTCGCGCTTGAAGATCTTGGACAGATAGCCCACGCTGACCTTGAGTTCAGCGGCAATGGCCTTCACATCAAGCTTGGCGTACACATGGCGCTCCATGTACTCGCAGGCTTGCTGCACCAGAGGGCTCGTCACGCCAGTTCCCGCGCGCTCTTGTTGCAGCTCCTTAGCTCTGAGCTCGGTGCAGTGAATGGCACAGGCGCGGGCGATGGCTTTAGCCTCTTCGGCATCCTTGCACTCATCGACATTGCGGATAAAGGCATCGGTCAAGATAAAAATGGCCTCGGCCGAATAGCCGGTATCAATGAGCGCGCGCGAGACCAAGGTGATATCCACAATCGCTAAATTCTTTTGGTCACGCAGCGGATCGGAGCTTAAGGTGCCACGCATCGAGGCATAAGGGGAGCTCAACGCTTTTTCTAAGGCACCAACATCGCCCTGCTTGACCGCATCAATGATGTCATGCTCAAAGGAAATCGGGTTGTGTGGCCTCAGCTTGAGCGACTCGTCCATATAGATTTCAGCCGCGCGCTTGAGCGTATCTTCCACCACGTTATCTTGCAAAAAGAAGCGATCAAGAAAGGAGGTCAGCGCAATCTTCTCACCCGTGAGCGTAGCGTGAATCAAAAGCAAGAGCGACGCTACTTTGGGTGCAGGTAAGGTCGGCAAGACCACATTGTTTGCCTGATGGCGTACGGCGTACAGCTTGCAGAAATTAGAGTCCACCGCGCGCATCGCCACTGGTCCCACTAAGAGCACTAAATCACCAGCGAGTGCCACGCCGCCGATCAGCGCGGGGCGCTCCTGAGTAAAGAGGGTAATACGCTCTTTTAATACGCGTTCCACCAGCTCCTTTCTAAAAGCTTCATCACACTGGAGCACATCCCAGCTCATATCGGCATCGCTCTTGGTGAGATAGGCACCCGAGCGATCGAGCACTTGAATCGGCACCGGCAAGAGCTGCAAGAGCAAGGACAGCGCATAGCTAATCGGCAAGATATTCAGGCGGTCCGGCTCAAAGCTGGCACTGAGCACTCCGGCACTGGACGCTCCAGCACTGGGCGCTCCTGCACAGGGCGCAGCACCTAACGCCAGATCAGCCCCTACCGCCGCAGCACGCGCCAATTTTTCTTTTCTGGTCACAATCAGATCCTCACCTTGAGGGAAATCATGGCCTGTGACCTGCCACGGCAGGTCACACCCCAGGCGCCACTCACACCATGGCGCCCGTCACTGCGAGCTGTGCGCGCTAAAAGGACACGTTCGACTCTAAGATAACGTTGCAATAAGGCTTGCACTCGCCGGTACGTACCACCGCGACGCTGCGGGCTGACTGAGCCTTGAGTTCATTGTGGGGCACTACCTCGATCGCGACGCCCTCACGCTGGGCCCAGGCGGTGATGAATTGATAGAACTCTGGATTTTGCTCGATGCTCTCAGCGGCAATAATCGCCTTTTGGAACTTGGCTTCCTTATCGATGACGTCAAAGACTTGATAGAACGAAGGCACGCCGTAGGTGACAGCTAAATCAAGGCGCTGTACGCCCTGGGGTACCGGCAAACCGCAATCACCAACGGTGAGGGTATCGAAGTGACCGAGCTTGGCTAATACATAAGACAGCTCGGAATTGAGGCAACCAATCTTTTTCATAATAGAAATCCTGTAATGGTGGGCTAGGCCCAAAAAGATTGATTGTTACTACGAGGCTAAAGCAAGCCTGAGGCCCCTGCCCCAGGCTTAGACGACGCCAGATGCAGACGTTGGGATGTAACGACTACACCTAGCCTTCAGGTAAAGCTGTTGGCTTTGGGAGGCTTCACCTGAAGATCAACAGCCCTGGCACAGGCTGCTAATTGTGCACCTCACACCAGGTGGCACCCTAGGACGAGGCAAAATCGGTTAAGAAAACGCGGCGGCAGCACATGCTCCTTAGAGACGATCAACTAAGGTCGGCTCATGGCACTGCAAGAACTCAAGGACCTCAGCAATCGCTGGAATCGAAGGGGTGGCGCCCTTACGGGTTACCGCAATGGCCGAAGCGGCAGTGGCACGCTGCAGCGCGACCTCTGGGGCAATGCCCTCGGACATTTGCTCGACGAAGTAGCCTAAGAAAGTATCGCCGGCGGCAGTGGTGTCCACGGCTTGGACCTTAAAGGCCTTGCAGGCGTAGATCTTATCACTGCCTTGCGGTGCTAAGAGCGAGCCCTTCGAGCCTAAGGTCAGCAAAATCGTACTGGCGGTGAACTTAGCCTTAAGCTGGGCCAACATCTCATAAGGATCAGCAGCAGCATCCATACCCACTAAAGCTGCACCTTCAATTTCGTTGACGATGATATAGGCACAGCGCTCCAGAGGCATAGCGAGCACCTTATCATCTAAAGGTGAGGCATTTATGCAGACCTTTAAGCCCAAATCAGCAGCCTGTTCAATCATATAGGCCACTTCATTGGTCTCATTTTGGACCACCAAATAATCGCCCGCGCTAAATTGTGCTAAGCAGGCATCAATCTCTGCCTTAGTATGACTTTGGTTGGCGCCGCCGTAGAGCAAAATGCAATTTTGGCCCTTGCTATCAACCTGAATAAAGGTGTGGCCACTTGGCTCCTGCGCCCGCTTCTTAACGTGGGTGGTATCGATATGCTTCTCATCGAGCACATTAAGCAAAATAGCGCTGTCATCTTGACCGACGGCGCCATCAAAATAAACATGGCCGCCTGCTTGGGCTAAAGCTACCGCCTGATTTAAGCCTTTGCCCCCGGCAAAGACCTGACGGCCCGTCGAGCGCAAGGTCTCGCCCGGTTGCACAAAGTGCGGCACTTGGTAAACGAAATCGACATTAAGTGAGCCAAACACTAATAGCTTAGGTGTTGCCATAAGCTATCCTCCCTCATTGCACCATAGCCATGGTACGTAGCCAAAAATAAGAAATGGACTAAGTGCCTTGGCGCCTCAAATGCTCAAGCTTCCACTTTACCCCTAACCTCTGCCCAGGCGCAGGAGCGCAAGCTTTATTTTTTTCTTGAGGTCACGATTTAGCCCCATCCCTAAGACCAAATCCACCAAAGACCTAGAAGATCGCAACAAGGATAGATAAGAGCTCAATCAGAGTAAACTAGCCCTCAGCAATAGTGTGACATATTTCACAGGCAAGGGGGCCGCGTTGACATCATCACGTACGCTACAATGCAGCTCAAGAAAACCAGCATAGTTGATTGGAGCACAGCCATGGCCAAAGGTCGCAGCAAAAAGGTCCCACAAGGCGAGCCTTCTCTTTTAATTTTGCCTTACAACCAGCATCTTCTGTCCGCAGTGTACGAGGTCTTTTACCAGGCGGTGCACGTCACTTGCGCTCAACACTATAATTCCGAGCAGCTGGCCGCTTGGGCTCCTAAGTTTGAGCCTAATCTAGCGGCCAACTTCAATGCACGCCTTGAGCGCAATTACTGCATCGTCGCGTGCCTCTCCTTTGATGCCAAGGACGATGTCGGCGGCTCGATGCAGGTCGTGGGCTTTGGCTCTTTGACCGGTGAGGGCCACTTAGATCACCTCTTCGTTGACCCTAAGTTTCAAGGCAACGGCATTGGGCGCGAGCTTTGTCACTGCCTTGAGAACGTGTGCTCGCGTGATCACCACGATCACATCACCACCGATGCCTCTATCACCGCCAAGCCATTCTTTGAGCACTTGGGCTTTGCGGTCGTGACCGAGCAACAAGTGGAGGTCCGTGGCCAAACCTTTACCAACTACCGCTTGAGTAAGACCATCGAGGCCAAGCAGTCCCTGGCCCAAGCCTTAGCGGCTGCTATGGCCGCCTCTAAGAAAGAAGGAGAATAAGCTTGTTCACCTTCAAGGCGCGGCACGGCGGCACCATCAGCGCCCAAGCTTATCGCACGGCCTCACCCTTAGGCTCTATCACCCTCTTGGTGAGTGCGGAACAAAAGCTGTTAGGCCTCTGGTTTGAGGACTTGCTCCCTAAGGCCTTTGCGCGCTATCACGTGGCCATTGCCGCCGATACCATGACCTCAGGCTGCCCTGAGCCCATCCTGACCTGGCTGAAGCAATACTTTGCCGGACAAAAGCCAGGTCCAGAGCCTGCGTTAGAGTTTATCGGGACGGAGTTTGAGCGCAAGGTCTGGCGCGCATTGCTCAATATCCCCTATGGTCAGACCACGACCTATGGGGCGATCGCGCAGCGCCTCTTTCCTGAGCGCAGCACACTGATGGCACGGGCGGTCGGCCAAGCGGTCGGGGCCAATCCGATTTGTCTTATCGTGCCCTGCCATCGGGTCTTGGGAGCAGCCGGCAAACTCACTGGCTATGCCCAAGGCCTGGAGCGCAAGCAAAAGTTGTTGGAGCTTGAAGGCATCTTGCCCCTAGTTTCTGACTAAATTGCTCATTGTGCCTAGTGCGAGCGTTAAAGAATGTCTAAACTCACAGTTTTTTGCCTGTATCTAAGTCATAATCTGATTCTGACGAAAATTGTTGTGCTCTGGGGTAAAGCCCAGATCACAACCTGCCGATTATTACCGTTACAGGATTACTGCAAGGTAGCGGCGCACTAACTGACTACAGCTCAAAACGCATACTCAAACTTAAGCTTGAGGCTCAAATCTCAGCTTGAGCGCAGCCTCGTCATCAGCGCGCCCTCAGCACAAACCAAGGAACCTAGTTTCAATATGGACAGCGCTCATCATTTCCGTGGCATCTCACAGCTTAGTGCCGCCCTGCTCGCTTTTAGCTTTAGTGCTCTGGTGGGAAGCACAGCTATGGCTGCAACCTCGATCGTCAACTCCGCGCCCGCAGCGGCCCCATCAGCTCCCGCAGCACCTACTGCCCCAACTGCCAGCTTTGCCGGGGAGTCCCTCGCCCTGCAAGCCTGCGATGACGGTGATATTGAGGCCTGCCGCCTGCTGGCTCAGAACTATTTGGGCCAACAGAACTATGCCAAGGCCGCTCAATACTTAAGCAAGGTCTGCTACTCGGATTCTGATCAATCCTACCAAAGCTGCGCCGCTTTAAGCACCCTGCTGACCGATTCGCATTTTGGTCTCAACGACTATCCTCAGGGCATTAAAGTCGGCGAGTACCTGTGCGACCACGGCCAGGCTTACGGTTGCCTCATCTTATCGTCGCTCTACTATATTGGCGATCACGTCGAGCAGAACCTCAAGACCGCTGCTGATTATGGCAAACGCGCCTGCGAGTTAAAGGACGCCACCGGTTGCCGCCAAGCTGCCTTGGTCATCTTCTCAGAGGCCTATATGACGCGCAACGTCGAGCTCTTTAAGGAGTCGGGCAAGTACCATCAAGCTGCCTGCAACTTAGGGGACGAGGAGTCGTGCCAAGAAGTGCGCGAGTATCAAGACAAGCTCGAGCAATTCAATATGTACGTCCAAAACGGCAATAAGACGCAGGACGCTGCCAGCTAACCAAACTTTCTTATTATTCCAAGGCCCGCTTCAGCGGGCCTTGCCTTTTTAGGCTAAATCTTCTCTAAGAAGCTTTTATATCTTCTCTAGGAAGCTTTTATCCTTGAGCTTCTTGCAGCCCTCGCTGATCGCTTGTGCCAGCTCAAACATACGCGGCTTTTCCACTGGTTCCTTGCCCAGTTGGGTCATCAGCTCACGGTAAAAGTGCTCTTGGTGCGGGGTGAGCTTTTGATAAGACTGCAAGGCCAGCCACACATAACCGTTGAGCACCAACATCAGCATGCACAGGACGCTCATGATGGCGGTAGCAAAGGACAGATAGGTGTAGCCAGAAAAAGCACTGGGGTAAGTTACCATCAGGCGCAAGCCCTGAATCCCACCGACCGAGTAATAGAGCATAAAGAGCACAATCGCGACGATCGGCGGCACACCCCACTTAGCCTTACGCAGCATCAGGGCCACTCTGACCTCACGGAACGCGGCTTTGAGCACCGGCTCATCGGCCGGCCACAACTCCATAAAAGCACTGCCCCGCTTAACGGCATTGATGATCTTGAAGCTCATAAGACCCCACGCAAAAAAAAAAAAACAAAATGACGGCCCACATTATAGCCATCCCACACAGGGCGCGGGCGATAAATTAGCCTCAGAGCTTGCGTGAAGTCAAAAAGCACCGCCGCGCGCTACCAGCACCACCTAACCGCGACTCATAAGAAAAACTACTCAAGCAGTGCTGGGTCGTTTAGCGCCCCATCCGCATGACGCCACCGACGAGTACCACGACAAAGAAAACAGCCAATCCGACCATCACGAAGAAGTAAACATATGGATTCATGAAGCATCCTCCTTTGCTACAAGCTTTGCCTACGATATTAGCACAAAGCTCACACCGCCCAATGGGGAAAGCTGGGGCCATAAAAGCAGCACGGTTGATTTTATAAAGTTAATTAATAAAGTCTTAAGAAAAAAGAGCACTGGTATGTAAGTGCTCCAGTGGGTACGGTTAGGCTCCAGTAAGGGTGAACGCGCGGCACTTACAGGGCTTGCAAGCGTGATTTGGTGCGGGTTTGCGCCATGGAAGTACGACCGACTATCGCTGAGGTGGTCCTTTTTGACCGGTTATGGTGCTGGGCAATTTTTGCAAAAAGCCGGGCACGAACTGCGCTTTTGCGCTATTCTAGGCCTTGGAATTTGTATGACCGCACTTAAGTGCCTTACCTCGGCGCTTCTTACCACAGCGCTTTTGGAGCGTGGGGCGCGCGGCATACACGAGGATTGGCAGATTATTTTGGAGAAAAATAGTGGCACGTTCAGTAATGCTTGTCCCTGTGGGCAAATCTGATGGTCTGTTTGTCGCAACCAACGGTTTAGTTAAGGCCTTACAAGACGCTGGCGTCAAGGCTGTTGCTTTCCGTCCATTAGATGCTTGCAAGAACATCTGTGATAAGGAGTGCGCTCAGTGCTACTCCATTTCCAAGTGCGAGGCAGTTAAGTACCTATCCCAAGGCAAGAAGAGTGAGTTAGTTGAGGCAATCCTCGGCAACTACTACCGCCTGATCAAGGACACCGGTGCTGACGTCGTAGTCGTTGAGGGTGTCGTTGCTGACAAGTTCGATCAGAACGCCATCAACTCCGCTATTTGCCACGCTGTTGACGGCGATATCTTAGTCGTCTCGATGGGCAAGTGCCAAAAGGCTATGGACTTAGTCAAGATTGCCTTATCCTACTTTGGCAACGCTGCTGCTACCCGCTTCTTAGGCGGCATCTTATTAAATGCTGATGCCCCACGCGATGCTAAGGGTCAAAAGAAGTTAGTCTTATCGGGTCACCGCGATGGCGGCTGCGGCGGCAAGGATTGCGCTTGCCACAAGCCTGCTTCAGCTCCAGCTCCTGAGGCTTGCTCCGCCGATGGCGCAGGCTGCGGCTGCACCCCACTGGCTGTTATCCCATACTGCTGCAAGAACTACGCTTACCGTGCCTCTGATTTAGCCGGTTTCATCGACGGCGCCTTAGCTGGTGCTGGTAATGCCCGTGCTAGCACCGTAGTCTTCGATGCTGCTGCCGCAGGTGATCACGACTTACTCATCACCAATCAAGTTCCAGCTGAGACCAAGGCTGCGATCGTAGTCTTATGCGATGGCGTTGAAGGCACTGCTGGTCAAGCCACTATCTGCACCAAGGCTTCGGTCTGGGCTGTAGCTGAGACCTTAGGCTCGTTACCTGCCTTCTTACTCAAGGATGACGCTGAGCGCGCTGAGGCAGTTGCTGCTTACGCTGCTCCTTGCTTCAACCCACTGTTAATCGACACCTTGAAGTCGGGCAAGGCTGCTGAGTTCCCATTAATGAGCCCAGAGGCTTTCCGCTACAAGTTAACCGAGCTGGCTCGTGCTGCTAACAAGCGTATTGCTCTGCCTGAGGGCGATGAGCCTCGTACCGTTTGCGCTGCTGCTCGTGTTGCTGCTGCTAAGATTGCCGTTCCTGTCCTCTATGGTAAGAAGGACGAGATCTTAAAGGTCGCTGCCGCTCAAGGCGTATCCTTAGACGAGGGCGTT
Organism: uncultured Anaerobiospirillum sp.; assembly: GCA_944390115.1. Taxonomy (GTDB): domain Bacteria; phylum Pseudomonadota; class Gammaproteobacteria; order Enterobacterales; family Succinivibrionaceae; genus Anaerobiospirillum. Next base: position 22,527 of record CALXOW010000014.1, on the reverse strand, counting down.
GAGTTCATCGACCCAGATGAGATCCGCGACAACTACGTTGACCGCTTAGTCGAGCTGCGCAAGAAGAAGGGCTTAACCCCAGAGCAAGCCCGTGAGATGTTAAAGGATAACGTCTTCTTAGCCACTATGATGTTAGAGCGTGATGAGGTTAACGGCTTAGTTTCCGGCGCCGTCCACACCACCGCCAACACCATTCGTCCAGCCTTACAAGTCATCAAGACCGCTCCAGGCGCTTCCTTAGTTTCGGCTATCTTCTTCATGCTGATGGAAGAGCAGGTTTATGTCTTCGGCGACTGCGCTCTGAACCTCAATCCAAATGCTGATGAGTTAGCTCAGATTGCTATTCAGTCGGCTGACACCGCTAAGGCCTTTGGTATTGATCCACGCGTTGCTATGGTCACCTACTCGACCGGCACCTCGGGCAAGGGTCCAGATGTTGACCTCATGACCGAGGCTACCAAGAAGGCTCAGGAGTTACGCCCAGACTTAAATATCGACGGCCCACTCCAGTACGACGCTTCGGTTATGCCTGACGTTGCTGCCCAAAAGGCTCCAAACTCCAAGGTTGCAGGCAAGGCTACCGTCTTCATCTTCCCAAGCCTCTCCACTGGCAACACCGTCTACAAGGCCGTACAGCGTTCGGCTAACGTCGTCGCCATCGGTCCTATGTTACAAGGCCTCAACAAGCCAGTTAACGACCTCTCGCGTGGCGCTTTAGTTGATGACATCGTTTACACCGTTGCCATCACCGCCATCCAGGCAGGTCAAAAGGACGCCAAGTAGTCCTAAAACGCTGCGAGCCTAGGACGTTTTGTCCCAGGACAGCGCGGGGCTAAATACGCTTGAACGTACTTAGCCCCTAAATTAGAGCGCGCACAGGCCCCAGATGGGGCCTGTGTCGTTTCTAAAGGGCCCAAGACCAAAGTTAGTCCTCACGCTTTGCGCTATAATCAAGCAAGGCTCAAGTGCCGCAGACTAAGAGGATTACTATGGAAGTTGTGATTGCAGGAGGCTCCGGCTTCGTTGGCAGCTATTTAGCGCGCATGTTGGTGGCGCAACACCACCAAGTTACGATTTTATCCCACTCGATTATCTCTGAGGTCTGTGCGCACCTGACTAAACACCAATTCGATGTTAGTTCGGTTACCTTCAGCTCGTACGAGGATTACCAAGGTCAAGGCGATGTCCTCATCAACCTGGCCGGTGAGAGCCTCGGGGCTAAGCAAATCACGACTCGCCGTTTAAGCTTATTGCTCTCCTCGCGCCTTGATGTCTTGGCTAAGCTCAAGGCCAAAGCCAAGCTCCCTCCAATCTTTTTGCAAGCCAGCGCGGTCGCTGCTTATAACGAAAAGAGCGCCGAGCCCCAAAATGAGAGCAGTGAGGCCGTGGGCACCAGTGACATTGCCAATATCGCTCACAAGCTGGAAGCAGCCACTCTAGAGTTAGTGCAACAGCATCAAATTGCCCACTACTATATCTTGCGCTTAGGCATCGTGCTCCATCGCAGTGGCGGCCTGATTAAAAAGGCCTCTTACATTCCGCCTTTTACCGTAATTCACGGCACCAACCACATTCCCTTTATCGAGCTTAACGATACCTGCCGTGCGCTCATCTTCTTATGTGAGCACGCCGCCGAGATTGAATCTGGTGTAGTCAATCTGACCTCACCGCAAAGCGCCACTTTAAAAGAGCTGCTGCAATGCTGCTATAAGGGCGCCCGTCTGCCCCCAATTCCGATTATCACCGGCTTTTTACGCCTAGGCGACCGCCGTATTCAGCTCTTAGAGGCTGACCAAGTGATCGTGCCGCAGATCCTGTTAGACCACAATTTTGTGTTCCACGCCCCGAACATCAAGGATATCGCCTAAGCCATGTTTGAATTAGTGACGATGCGCCGGTCAACGCGCGCCTGCAATGATCACGAACAGGTCCTTAACGCCTTCAACGACGCCTGCGAGATGACTATGGCTCTCAAGGATGAGCCCTACCCATACGCGGTCACGGTCAACTATGCCCCGGTGGTCAAGGACAACGAGCTCTACCTCGTCTTTCATGGCGCCAAGGCCGGGCGCAAGTTTGAGCTGCTGCACCGTGACCCGCACTGCGCCTTTACTATCACCTTGCGCACCCAAGTCGTCATAAAGGAGCTGCCGCACAAAAGCACTAATTTCTTTCGAAGCATCAGCGGTGAAGGCACCATGCTGTTCTTAGAGGGTGAGGCCGCGCAAGAGGCCATCGTGGCCCTCATGGCGCACCACGGCTACGACCAAGACTTGGAGCAGTTAAAGCGCGACGTAGTCCCGCACCTCAAGGCCACGCAGATGTTTGTACTCAAAGTCGAGCGTGCTGGACTCAAGGAAATCGTGCCGCACTAAGGCACAATGCCCCTACCGCACATAGCGCCTACACAGTGCCCACAGCTCCAGCGCCCGCTCCATCATGTGGCGCGAAACTGCGCTCACAGCTCTCTGCGCAGCAAGCATTGCACATGAGGGCTACGCGCAGAAAGTTGGAATCGCGCGCTTCAAATTGGGACTACGCCCCGCGTTTTTTGTGATCACGCCCACCTTTTGGTGGGCTTTCTGTTTTTTATGGGACAGCAGTGAAACTTAAGTTAGCGTAGGCTAACTTTTTTTTTATGGCACGCTATTACTTTATGCGCCACGATCTGATATAGTTACACCCGAGTTAGCAATAGCTAACTTAGATCACCTAACGCTAACTATATCAGGCCCAACATGACCTTTTGGACCCGACACCATCTCACTATCATTTTGGCGCTCAGCCTTGCCCTGCTAAGCGTCGCTTCGCTCTTTGTGGGAGTACTAGACTTCTCCAGCGCGACCATCGACACCTGGGAATTACTGCTGATTTCGCGCTTACCGCGCCTCTTAGCTATCATCATGGCCGGAATGGGCCTTGCGGTAGCGGGCCTGATGATGCAGAGCCTCTGCCGCAATAAGTTTGTCTCGCCCTCCACTGCGGCCACGATTCAATCGGCGCAGCTAGGCGTCTTGCTGGCCTTACTCTTTTGGCCGGGATCGACCTTAATTGAGCGCGCCCTGGGGGCTTTTGCTTGTGCCTTGCTCGGCACTTGGATCTTTATTGCCTTTATCCAAAAGGTGCAGGTCAAAGACCTCATCTTGGTGCCGTTAGTGGGCATCATGTTCGGCAACATCATTGGTGGTGTCACTAACTTCCTGGCCTTCAAATTCGATATGAATCAGGCTTTAGCCAGCCTCACGGTTGGTCACTTTTCCACTGTGGTGCGAGGTCACTACGAAATCGTATTTCTGGTACTGCCGCTCCTGCTTTTGACCTTCTATTTTGCCCAGCACTTCAACATCGTGGGCTTGGGCTCGGGCCTGGCGCAGAGCTTAGGCGTTAACTACCAGCTGTTCTTATTTATCGGCCTGACCTTGGCGGCCATGCTCACCGCCTCAATTGTCGTGGTCGTGGGCACGATCTCCTACATCGGCCTGATTGTCCCTAATTTAGTCACGATGTACCAAGGTGATAACCTCAAAAACACCTTGCTCAATACCGCTTTAGCCGGAGCCTTATTTGTCTTGGCCTGTGACCTCATCGGGCGCCTTATCATCTTCCCGTACGAGGTCCCAATTGAGCTCATTGTAGGCAGCTTAGGCTCACTCATCTTTATCGCCTTGATCTTCCGACGCTTAAGCCCCAAGCGCCGCATCAAGGCCCCAAGTTTAACCCCAGTCGGAGCACCGGCATGCAGCTCAAATTAATTACCTTAACGCTCCTTGCGCTCAGCGCCGTAGCTGCATATCTGTGCTGGGACTTACATCCCAAGTACTGGCAATTTGCCTTAGAGCTGCGCATCCCTAAGCTCGCGGCAATGAGCCTGGCTGCTATCTGTATTGGCGGCGCCTCGCTCATCTTTCAGACCTTGATCAACAATGTCATGGTCACGCCGTGCCTCTTGGGCATGAACAGCCTCTATGTGCTCTTACACACGCTGCTTGTGTTCACCTTGGGTATGGGGTCGTTTATTGTCACCAATAAGAACCTGGCCTTTCTTTGTGACTTAGGCTTAATGGCCGTGGTCGCGGTCAGCGTCTACAGCTATCTTTTTGCCAAGACCAAGTACAACGTGCTCTATGTGCTGCTTATTGGCACGGTGCTCACTACCTTTTTGACCTCGGTACAGAGCACCATCGTACGCACGATGGATCCTAACGATTATGACGCCCTGCTCACGACCTTAGTGGCATCCTTTGACCAGGTAAACCACGAAGTGCTGCTCTTAGCGGCGGCTCTAACAATAGCGCTGACTGTACTGTGCTCCCCCCAGCTTAAGCTCTTGGATGTCCTAGTTCTAGGCAAGGTCCAAGCTCAAGCCTTGGGCGTTAACTATGACGGCACCCTGCGCACCTTGTTACTTTACGTGACCTTGCTCATTGCCATTGCCACCGCCTTAGTTGGACCGATTTCCTTTATGGGCTTGATTACTACCAATGTAGCACGCCAGCTCTTTGCCACTTACCGCCACCGCTACCTTATCGCCGGGTCAATGCTCTTTACCCTGCTTATTTTGATCGCAGGTCAGGTCGTGATTGAGCGCGTCTTTGTCTATGCCATTCCGATCAGCGTCATTATCACGATCGCGGGCGGCAGCTATTTCCTCTATCTCATTATCCGTGGTACCAAGCTGCAAGGAACCTAACATGCTCTCCCTCCACCACCTGCATAAACACTACGACGGCACGGCTGTGGTCAAGGACGTAAGCCTTGAGCTACCTAGCGGCAAGGTCATCGCCTTAATTGGCCCCAATGGCGCGGGTAAATCCACCGTGCTCAATATGCTGGCCCATCAGATCAAGCCTGACCACGGTCATATCGCGTTCAAAGGCCGCAAGCTTGATTCTTACAGCCGCCGCGAGCTGGCGCAAAACTTAGCGTTTTTGGCCCAGCAGCACCATTTAGCCGCCAAGCTCACCGTCGCTGAACTGGTCGCTTTTGGGCGCTTTCCTTATAACCAAGGGCAGCTGACCACCGAAGACCAAGCCAAGATTGCTCAGGCCTTGGACTTTATGGAGTTAAGTGACTTAGCCGAGCGCTACCTCGATGAACTCTCCGGCGGTCAGCGCCAACGCGCGCTCATTGCCATGGTTTTAGCGCAAGACACCGAGTACATCTTGCTCGATGAGCCTACCAATAATCTTGACTTGTACCACGCAACCAAGCTTATGACCACGGTCCGAAGACTGTGCGATGAGTTAGGCAAGAGCGTCATCATGGTCCTGCATGACCTCAACTATGCCGCCTTTTACTGCGACTACATCTGTGCCTTTAAGGACGGTGCGATTGCACGTTACGGCACCGTGGACGAGGTGATGCAAGAGGACTTCTTGCGCGAGGTCTATCAAGTCGCTTTCACCGTCACACCGCACAAAGGTAAACCTTTAGCCCTGCACTTCTAACAGGAACGATCATGCTCTCTACCTTTTCCCGTACCCTTAAGGCCTTAGCGCTGCTGGCCGTAGGTCTATCCACTGCGGCCCAAGCCCAAGAGACCGTCTCGGTCTTCAGCTACAACGGCGCGCGCCAAGCCACCACGGTCAGCGTACCGAAAAATCCAGAGCGCGTCGTCGTGATCGACTATGCCGTACTCGATATCATGGACACGCTGGGTCTGGGCGACAAAATCGTCGGCACGGCCAAGGGCGTAGCCCCTGACTATCTCAGTGCGCTCGCCAATAGTCCTAAGAGCGCCAATGTCGGCACGGTCAAGGCCGTCGACTTAGAAGCGCTGATGGCCTTAGAGCCTGAGGTGATCTTCATTGGCGGCCGTCTCGCCGCCAAATACGACCAGCTCAGCGCAATCGCCCCAGTGGTGTTCTTAGCAGTCGATTATGAGCAACCGCTGCTGAGCAGTGTCAAGCGCTCCACCGACGTCATCGCCACTATCTTCGGCCAAGAGCAGGCCGCCCAAGACCTGATTGCAAGCTACGAAGAGCGCATTGCGGCCCTCAAAGCCAAGGCCCAAGGCCACAGCGTGCTTATCGGCATGGTCAACGCCTCGCAGTTTAAGACCTTAGGCAATCACGGGCGCTGCGCCTTCATCGGCCAGGACTTAGGCTTTACCAATTTAGCCGCCGACCTGTCGTCCACCCACGGCAATGAGTCGTCCTTTGAGCTCTTAGTCAAGCTCAATCCCGAGTACCTCTTTGTGCTCGATCGCGATAGCGCCATTGGGCGCAAGGGCGCCCAGCTCGCGCGCGACGTCATGAATAACGAGCTGGTCCATAAGACCCGCGCCTACCAAGAAAGCAAGCTCTTCTACCTCAACTCAGCTGTCTGGTACTTAAGCGAAGGCGGCCTAACAGCCCTCGACTACATGCTCCAAGACCTCGAAGCAGCCCTGTAACTTTTTCCCAACTAGACTGACCCTATGAAATACCGTCTCTCCCCCCTCGCCCTGATCGCCGCTCTGTGCTGGACCAACGCCGCTTTGGCCGAAGACCTCGACGCTGCCACCATGGCCGCCCTCTACGGAGATAGTGCCGAGACGACCAGCTCTGAAGCAACATCTACCGAGGAAACTGCCTACACTGAGGATACCTCCAGTGCTGAGGACGGCGCTGCCGTCTATGATTTAGGCCAAGCCGTAGTTACCGCCTCAGGCTTTACCCAAGACTTGCGCGAGGCCCCAGCCTCGATGTCGATTGTCAGCGCCGATACGATTAAAGAGGCGCCAGCCCGCGATATTGGCGATATCGTGGCCAACCTGCCGGGCATTGAAATCTCCAAGAGTAAGACTGGCAGCTCCAACATCATGATTCGCGGTTTTAGCTCGGACTATACCCTGTACATGATCGATGGTAAGCGCCAAAACTCATCCACCGGCTTCGTCAAAAATGGCTTTGACCCGAACTTTGGCTTTACCCCACCGGCCTCAATGATTGAGCGCGTCGAAGTGATTCGTGGTCCTGCTTCCACCCTCTATGGCTCCGATGCTGTAGGTGGTGTGGTCAATGTCATCACCAAGAAGCACCCTGATGAGCTCACCGGCTCCTTAGGCTTTGAGACCTTGATCCAAGAGCATTCCAAATTTGGTAATGCCTACGGCACCAATGGCTATGTGGCCATTCCTCTGACCACCAACGCGACCAAGACCTCGCTGGCTCTGCGTGGTCGCTACTACTCCAAGGATAAGACCAATCTTAAAGCCCCTAACGGCTCATATTTGGGCCATTCTGCCAATGACTTTGAGCTCAAGAACTACGGTGCCACTTTAACCGTCAGCCCGACCAAGCAGCATGATGTGAGCTTGGATGTTGAGCGCTCAGAAATGACCGCAGGCTCGATGAACACCTCGTCTCGGGGCATTGCCGTACTCAATGACTACATCAAGGATCAAATCGTCCTCAATTATGATGGTGAGTTTGAGTTTGGTTCGCTCAATAGCTACTTGCAGTACTACAACCACGAGCGCGACCATATCGACTACGACTTCTACAGCCGCTCCTATATCTTTGAGACCAAGGCCGTCACCCCAATGGATTTGGGCAAGCTCCATTCCGGCTTAGGCGCCCTCAATCTCACCTATGGTTTTCAATTCTGGCATGATCGCTTCCGTGACGACTCAAGTTTAACCAACGTCCAAAGCAATCCAGAGCTGGCCGACGCCATCTCGGGCCATGAACTGATCCACAACTTAACCTCGCTCTATCTTGAAGGCGAGTACTTTATCACTGACTCGGTCTCCACCACCTTAGGTGGACGCTACACCTACTCGAACAAATTCGGCAGCCATGTCACTCCACGCGGCTATGTTGTGTGGCGCGCCACTGACCGCTTGACCTTAAAGAGTGGTATTGCCGCAGGCTACAAGACCCCATCGGTCAAGGAGCTCACTGACGGCATCTATCAGCAAGACAGCTATGGCAAAAACCCGATCTACGGTACCCCGAACTTAGAGCCTGAGACCTCGGTCAACTATGAACTCAGCGTTATGTACGAGTGGCCAAAAGTCGGTAGCCTCACGGTCACGGGCTTCCTCACCGACTTTGATAATAAGCTCGGCTCCACCGATTACGACATTGGTGAGACTATGGCTAATGGCGTGATCTGCGACCCGGCGGTACAAGAAAACGGCTCCAAGTGCAGTCTGCGCCAAAACAAGGGCCAGACCCGCGCCAAGGGTATCGAAGTGCTCTTCGGCTCAGTCAAGTACAGAAACTGGAGCGTGCAGGGCTCATACACCTACACCGATCACCGCTATCGTGATGGCGCGGATCAAGGCAAGGCCGTCAACGCCATTCCCCGTCACTCGCTCATGGCCAAGCTCGCCTACGATAAGGACAATTGGGGCTTTTTCCTCAAGGGCGTGGGCAAGTTCCACACCCCATACGTCTCGACCAAGGGTGGCGCCAACTTCGACTACTACAAGGACTACGTCTTAGTTGATATCGGCGCGCACTACAACTTCACCGAGCACTCGCGTCTCAACGTCACGATTAACAACCTGCTCGACTTTGACGCCTACGACAGCTTCGATGAAGTTACCTCCAGCCGTGGTACTAGCTATAACTCCTACTACCGCGACTACATCGAAGGCCGCAGCCTCTACCTCAACTACACCTTAGACTTCTAAGCAAAAGGATGCCCGCAGCCCTCAGCGCCATCTCAAGCGCAGCAGCGGGCCGCCCCATCCGGAGCCACTATGGAATTTTTAAAACACAGTATCGATCTGACTATCTTGATCGTCTTAGGCGGCATGGGCTTTTTCGCGCTGCTCTTTACCCTAGAGCGCGTTATTTTCCTACGCCGCGCCCAACGCCAGCTGCAGCACTATCCCAGTGTCGAACGCTTAGAGCAAGCCTGCACCACCAATCTCACCACGCTCTACATCATCTACTCCAACGCCCCGTACGTGGGACTTTTGGGCACGGTCGTGGGCATTATGATTACCTTTTACGACATGGGTAAAGCCAGCGCCATCGATGCCAGCGCCATTATGACTGGCTTGTCGCTGGCACTCTATGCCACCGCTTTAGGCTTAGTAGTCGCGATCCCGACCCTCATCGCCTACAACGGCTTAAACCGCAAGATTGCGGTCATTATCACCAACTTCAAGCACCAAGAAAACCTGGAGCCCAGCGCATGAAGCTAACGCCCGAGCGCACGCCCCTTAACATCGTGCCCTTTATTGACATCATGCTGGTGCTCTTATGCATCGTGCTCTCGATCTCAAGCTTTATTGCGCAAGGCAAGATAGAGGTCAAGCTCCCCAGCTCCAGTTCGCAAGCAGAGCCCGAAAAGCACGTATCCATCATGCTCGAGGCCAATGCTCAAGGAGAAATCTACCTTGATGGCACGCTTACTAGCCCAAGCGAACTCAAAAACCAGCTGGCCCTGATTAAACGGGAGCAGCACGTGCAATTACGCCTTGATGAAAAGTGCGACTTTGCGGTCTTTATCGCGATTATTGACGCGCTCAAAGAGCTTCAGCACGAAAACTTCTCTATTGCCACCAAGCAATCATGACGCAAACGGCTATCATGACGCAAACTGCCATCAAACCGGCCCTGGGCCTCACGCTCTGTCTCTACGGCGCCCTCGCCTTAGGCGCCTATCAGCTTATGGCGCACAGCCCAAGCAAGGTACAGAACCTCTCCTTAGGCAGCGCCACCATCGACCTTGATTTAGGTAAGTTTGTGGCCGAGCCCCAAGCGGAGCCTGCGCCCGAGCTCCCAGCAGAGCCTGAACCAAGGGTAGAGCCCGAGCCCCAAGTAGAGCCACCAGTAGAGAACCAAATTGAGCCCCAAGTTGAGCCGGAACCTCAAGTCATACCCCAAGCCCAGGCGCGTCCTGTCCCCAAGCAGGTTCATAAGAAGCCTAAACCAATACGTAAAGCTCAGCATCAACGCGAGGCACGCCCTCAAGACGTAACGAGGCACCATGAGGCTCGCCCTAACCCGCAGGCACACCGAGCAGCACCCACCCCGAGCGGTGCCGCGCAGCGCGTGTTGATTTTGGGCAAGGACCAACACCCGGTATTACTGCGCATCAAAAAAGCCATTGACCAGAACTTACTCTATCCGCGTAAAGCGCGGCTGATGCGCCATGAAGGCATTGCTGTGGTGCAATTTACCTACACCAAGGAGCGTAAGATTCGCGGACTGCGCCTGCTCAAAGGCACGGGGCATCAGATCTTAGATGAAGCAGCGTTAAGCTCGATTCGGCGCGCGGTCCATAATTTTCCTCAGGTCGAGCACAACTTCACCTTGCGCCTGCCGATTCGCTTTGAGCTGACCTAAAAAAAAAAAAACGCAAGCGCCCGCCCCAACGCCGTACGGGGCGGGCGCAAGACGCAAAGAAGTACCAAGCGGTCAGGCATTAGCGCCCAGCGTTATGAACAGCAGAGGCCGCCGTCGATGCCAAAGTGTGAGCCGGTGGAGAAGGTCGCCTTAACCAGGATGAAGAACGCCATTTCCGCTACTTCCTCTGGGGTACCCAGGCGATTTGATAAAAAGAGCGCACGCTCTTCTTGATAAGCCTCCTCCAGGGTTATGCCCGCGCGCTGCGCGTAATTGCTTAAGGCACGCTGCGCAATTGGGGTATCGATGGTACCAGGGCAAATAGCATTGACGCGGATATTCTGCGGTGCGAACTCAGCGGCTAAAGAACGCGTAATCTGGCCGATGGCACCCTTGGTCATACCGTAGGCGAACTGGTTCTTTTTGCCGATAAACCACTGATCCGAGCAGTTGAACAGAATCGAGCCTTGCCCTTGCTCAATCATATGCGGCAATACCGCCTGAACGGTGTACACCGCACCAAAGACATTGGTGTGCACCACCAGCTCCAGCTCCTCATCTGAGATGGTCAAGATGGTGTTATTGCGGTGAATGCCGGCATTAGCAAAGAGATAGTCGATATGGCCAAACTGGTCCATACCGGCGGCAACCATAGCCTTGATGCTCTCCTTGTCGGTCACATCGCAGCGTACCGCTAACACTTGCTCCAGCGGCAACTTAGCCCCATCAGGCCCCTTGAGCGTCTCGACGGTCGTAGCGAGCGCCTCGACGTTAACGTCACCTAAAATCAGCGCATAGCCTTCTTGGGCAAACTTGCGCGCCGTCGCCGCGCCGATACCAGTTGCCGCACCCGTAATCAGCACCACCGGGCTGTGAGCTGTCCCGCGCGCCCCAGTTCCAGTTTGCAGCTCCTCTTGTACTAAGGCACCCTCAATCTCAGCCATAACAAATCCCTCACTAAATAACATATTAAGTCCATCTTACACGGCCTTAGGTTTAGGCGCACAACTGATGGCCCCAAAGTGGAACCTAGCTCATACTCAAAGCAACATCACGCAAGAAAAGACAACAAAGCTCAAGTTGCTCCCCAAGCGCGCACCGACTCGAACTTGCCCGTAAAATCAAGCTTTGTGCTTGACCTGGTAGCGCGATGTGCTGACAATAGGTGCGCCCGCAAGGCCCCCCTCCGCCAACTGACCAAGAGGCACGCACTATGAGCCCAAATCCAACCACGCCTCCCCAGAGCACACCGACCTCCAGATCTGAACTTGAGCCCGGCACCTTGAACCAGCCCAACCACTTAGCCCCATCAAGCGACTTAAGCCAACATAGCCCCGTAAACCAACCAACGTCCCTGGACCAGTCAAATTTCTCCAACCAGTCTCACTGCGTCAGCCCTGAGCGCCCAGTACATTTTGAGCCTGACTTTCCCCACGAGCATCACACCGAGCTGCCTGAGGATTTCCCGGTAGAGCTGCATGAGAGCACCAACTATAGCAAAGAAAAGCTCTCGCACGACGGCTACGGCCAAGGCTCCTATGCCGCTCCGGTCATGTTTAGCACCGGTGACTTTGGCGTCTCTACAGTGGAAGGCACGGAGTATGAGCGCTTCTTGCTGCCGGACAAATTCGTCACCGGCGAGGGCGAGCTGGCGCTCAAGGCCAAGCTGCTCGCAACTTTGGGTTGGCGTATGGCCTCCTATGGCGCTGAAACCCGCCTCATTGTCCAGTCGGTCAAGAAGATGGCGCATGATTTAGACTGCCACAGCGTCGATTTGAGCATCACCCGTGATGGCATTATCGTCAAGCTGCGTCGCGGCTACGAGGTCGCAGTCGAGTTCAAGGAAATCAAGCAGTTTGCGATCAATATGGACGCGCTGGCGCGCCTGCATCACATCTGCCTCTTTGTGAGCGACGGCAAGCTCACCGACCCAAAGAAAATCTACCACGCCATTCGCGCGGTGCGCCCGCGCCACTACAGCCGCAATCAGCTGATCGTGATTGAAGCCTTAGCCGGAGGCTGCTTTGCCTATTTAAATGGCGGCACCTTAGCGGTATGCCTCTCAGCCATCATTGGTGGCCTCTTTTTGATGTACTCACGCTTTGCCTTTATCAAGCGCGGCTTTTTCGAGAGCTTTACCTTTATGCTCTCAGCCTGTATTGGCTCGCTCATCGCCTCCTTGGTCTGCCATTACGGCTTTCAGGCGAACGCAGATGAAACCCTGATCGCCGCCACCTGCACCACCTTGCTCTTAGTGCCGGGCTTCCCGATGCTCAATGGCTTCCTTGATATCTTCAAAGGCTATGTCCCCATTGGCTTAACGCGCCTGGTGATCGCCGCCGTCTTGGTTATTTCCGCCGCTGTGGGCCTTTTGACCACCAGCTACCTCACTAGTCTGCTTATCACCTATCTGCCCCAAAACCTGTGGTAACCCAGGAGTGCCTATGTTGAACTTTGCCTTCACCTCCGAGGTCTGGCTTAATATCTTGTTTCAGGCCTTAGCCGCTGGTTTTATCGGCCCAGCCTTTGCCATGCTCTTTACCGTGCCAACCCGCTTCTTAGCCTTAATTGGCCTAGGTTCAGCGCTCACGCGTGGTGTACGCGCTCTGCTTGAGGCTATGAACGTCGAGATTGTAGTGGCAACCTTCCTAGCGTGCTGCGTGTGCTCGCTCATCTTTATTTACTTTGGCCCGAAGCTGCGCGCCCCGCGCCCGATCTTTACTGTGCCTTGCATCATCTCCTTAATCCCAGGAGTACACGCCTATCATGCGCTCTTAGCCTTGATGCAGGTCATCGACAACAGCGACGTCGCCCAATCGACCATCTACATCCACGAGCTGTTCCACCGGGGCATGCTCTCCTTGGGCATCATCAGCGCCATTGCCGTCGGCATCGCCATCCCGCCGCTCTTCTTCTACAAGTACCGCCACACCAAGCTCTAACTGCAATCAAGCAGCAACAATACAGCAGCCGCAACCATCCTCCATCTTGCTGCAATTTTGGGCAGTCAAATGCAAAAACTGGCAAAAACCAAAGTTTGTGCATTTGGCTGCACCAATCTTATTAAGCTGCAGCGTGGCGTACCGCCCCATTTTTCTTTCTAGCATAATTTGACCGTACATAAATACTTTGCACAGCGCCCTCGGCCTGGAGCGACAAAAAACCCAGCGCGCGGGCTGGGCTTTTTTCGTTGGGCTGAGGGGATTACTTGTGGTGGCTGTGGCTACTTGGCTGCGCTTCGGACGAGCCAAAATGGAACAGCTCCTTGATGCGCTCAATGAGCGCCTCGTACCAAGGCAGATCTTGGTTCGCCCCCCCGACATTGCTCAAACGCTGGTTGATGCGATAGCAAATGGTATCTTCAGTCTCCGCGTCGCCCCAGTCTAAGGCCGTTAAGAGCTTAACTGCCTCGGTCACATGGTCGACCGTGAAGATAAAGAACTTACGCTCGGCCACCGCCTTAACGACCGCTGGACGCAGTACCAGCTGGTTGACGCAGGACTTCGGGATAATCACACCTTGCGTTCCCGTAAAGCCATGTAAACGGCAGACACGATAGAAGCCTTCGATCTTCTCGTTGACGCCACCCACTGCTTGGACGTCACCAAATTGGTCGACCGCACCGGTCACTGCCAGCGCTTGGCTGACCTTAGCGTTGGCCAGCACCGAAATGACCGCGCACAGACCGGTTAAGCTGGCGCTATCGCCGTCGATCTCACTGTAGCTTTGCTCAAAGACTAAGCTGGCGCTTACCGGCAAGGGCTGCTCGGCGCCAAATTCCTTAGTCAAGAAGCCATTGATAATCATCATGGCCTTGGCGTGAATTTGGCCCGCAAGCTCGGCCTTGCGCTCGATATCGATGACGTCGCCCTCACCACCGGCGCGCAGAGTGGCGGTGATACGAACCGGCTCACCGTACTCATAGGAGGTGCCCATAGTCTCGATCACCGAGAGGCCATTGATTTGACCTACGGCTGCACCCTTGGTCGCAATCAAGAGCAGGCGGTCACGGTGTTCGCGCAAACTCTCTTCGGCCAAGTAGTTATTGCGAAAATCCAAGGCGCCTAAGGCCTTGAGCACGTGACGGCGTGCGACAAAGCTCTGACCTGCGGCCGTAGCATAACGGTTGGCCTCAAAGATCACGCTCTTGAGCGGCAGCTCAGTTAAGCCGATATAGCGGCGATCCCCACTTAAGCGGCAGCAATAGCCTGCGAGCAATGCGACCGCATCGCGGCTAAAGGGCAACAACGGCTCCTTGGTCTGGTAGTAGCTAATCAGACCAGCAATAGTCTCAAGCGCCCCTACCGAAGAAAACTCAAGCACAATATCTGCGTGCAAGGAGTTTTCGCAGGTCGGCCACAAAATGGTGAGCTGGGCTACGTCAGTGGCATCGCCCACTAAGATAAGCTTAAGGGCTTCGTTTTGCGCCAGGCACGCGTCGAGCATCCCCAGCCACTTAGGATGGTCAATGAGGTGGGTGCACGGCATCACTACCACGTTGAGTCCATCGGCCCCGGCCGCAGTGATGATGCCGTCTTCTTTGTCATTGCCAAAGAACTCAAACTTAGTCGGCGCGTACGCTACCGTCGGCTCTAAACCCTGCACCTCACGCACCAAGTCCACCGCCGTGGCAATGCCATCTACGCTCGTGTCGCTGCACAGCACCAGCAAATGCTCGCGCTTTTGGGCAAACAAAGCCTTGGTGGCGTTCTTAGCACGCAGCTGCAGCGAGGCAAAGGAGCGCGGTGGCACCAGCGACGACAGCTCGGCGCCCTCGTCAGGCTGGGCTGCAGTATTCTCAGGCTGGGCTGCGCTGCTTTCAGGCTGGGCTTCAGGCTGCGCCGCAGGCTCGCCTTGAGCTGCGGACTGTGTTGCGCTTACGGCCTCTTCTTTGGACTTACCTTGGGCAAAGAAGTGGTCGGGAAAGGTCGGGACGAGGTCGGCCGCCTCTAACATCATGACACCCTTGACCACATTGGTCTCAGTGCCGTCGGGGTGCCGCAACTTAACTGTTTGCAAGGACGACCTCGTAGATACCATCAAGCTGACGATAGTGCTCGGCATAGTCTAAGCCGTAGCCGACAATGAAGCCCTCGTTTAACTGATAGCAGCTGTAGGCGATATCGACTTCAACCTCGCGGCGCTCGCGCTTGTCGATGCAAACCGCAATCTTGACCGAAGCAGCACCTAAGTCGTGCATATGCTGCACGATTTCCTTCATAGTCAGGCCCGAATCCACCACGTCCTCGACAATTAAGACGTCACGGCCTTTAATGTCTAACTCGACATCCTTGACGAACTTGACCACGCCACTTGAAGTGTCGGAATTGCCGTAGGAAGTAGCACGGAGGGTGTCAATGCACATCGTCTCATGGTCGATCGCGCGGATTAAGTCGGCAAAGAACGGAATAGCGCCCTTTAAGATGCAGACACAGACCAAGTCTTTGTCCTTATAGTCCGCAGAAATAGCCTGACCTAAGGCGCTTACGCGCTCCTGAAGTTGCTCTTTAGTAAAGCGCGGAATCAGCTCTTTTACTTGCTGCATGGTTATACCCCAAAGAACGCTGCGCCCACTATAAGTGGGCCACGCACAATTGCACTTAAGGCTCAGCTTGAGCCCAATAAATTTGAGCAATTATAGCCCACCAAGGCCGGGCTTCATAGTCAGAGCGCCACCAGCGCGCTGGTGGCGCTTAGGGCGGGCTTGCCCCAAGCTAATTGGCCCAAGCTTGGCAATGATTTATTGGGCCGCAGGTGTGGTGACTGCGCTTGGAGCTGCGAGCGGACGCGACAAGATGTAGTCAAAGAGCGTGCGCGCGGTGGCCGCAATCGCCTGTTCACCATTGCGCTCAGATTGCGCCAAACGCCCGCGAATATCCTTGACCGCTACGACTAAAACGTAGCTACGGCCTTCGTACTCGATTAAGGCTAAATCGGAGATGATGGTACGTCGACCTTCATCCTCGACAATACCGCCAATACCCTCGCGGCTGTAAATCTTAAGACTTGGTGGGGTCGGGACAGAGTTAATTTGCTTGTGCGAGCTAAAGCGCGGCACATCCTTACCTAAACGCTCCTGCTCTTGGAAGTAGATACTCTCTCTAACGCCGCGCTGAATGGCGTCCTTGCCTGTAACGTTGAAGTACATAATTTCGTTGACGAACTTACGCACCTCAGGATTGATCTTAGTGTCCTCAGCGTACAAAGCCATCAGCTTAGCGCTCTCATAAAGCGGTGCGGTATTGGCTGAAGCCAGCCTTGGATCCTTATCGATATCGTACTCAAAGGCAGTAAATTTGGCGCGATAGAGGCCCTTGATGCGATCAAAGAGCTCTAAGGACTTAAGCGAATTACCAAGGTACTGGAGCAATATCGCGCTGGCGTTAGAGTCCGAGAAGCCTAAGGAGTAGTACATCAAATCGCCAATGGAAAGCGACAGGCGCTCGCCCTTAGGCAGATTGCGATGAGCATCCTCCACCGCTTGCTTAGTAATGCTGCGTAAGCGCACCTCGTCTAAATCGACACTGATATCCTCACCGGCCTGGTACTGACGCACGGTACTAGCAATAATAGCTGAGCGCTCGTTGGTGGTAGGCTGATTCTCCAGACTATTAGGGTCAAGAATGGCTCTGCCGGTAGCATCACGCACGATGCGGGTCGCCTTCTTGTAGAGAATGTCGGCCAGCGGCGAATAAACATCGCTGCGCAGCATATCGGTAAAGAAGAAAACACGCGTATTTTGGTTCTCGAGGCGATCACTCATCAAGCTGGCAACCGCATAAGCCAAATGGAACTTGGTCAAACCCACCAAGGGGTAAGCGCTATTGTCCTTTAAGGCGACAATACCGTTTTGATCGAGCAGGGCAAAACCTAAGGTGCCATGGCTGCGCTTTTCAATTTGGGTAATTTCTTCTTCAAGACGCGCCCGATCGGCCTCGCGATCGACGTAGAAGACCTGAGCTTCCTCCGGCAGGTAACTGTAGACGGCATCATGCTGCACTAAGCCGTCAAAAGGCACGTATTGATTGGCGTCTTTTAATTGCGCCACGCGCTCTTTGTCATAGTCCTTAAGACGGGTCGCACGCTCTTCCTCAGGCGAGACGTAAGCATCAAGCTGCTTTTGGCGCAGCACTTCCTCAGGATAGTCAATTTGCCCCGTGGCCACATTGTAGTAAGGCGAGGCTAAAGGATTTTCGGTTTGTTCTGCCTTGACTTGGGCATAAGGCTTGTTGGGATCAAGGGGCGGCAAGGCGTAGATAGCATTGCCGTGGAGCGGACGGCCCGGATCGCTGGAGTAATCGATAGTAGGATCAGGACTTGGAATACGGAAGGTGCCCATGCGCTCAATGGTGACATCTTGGCCAATGCTTTGTGGTTCCCGCACCTCGTAGTGCTCCTGCGGCTCAGTACTCTCAAAGCCCTCAAGCGGCACCAGCTCATCTAAATTAGGCGGCGTGAACAGAGCCTCACGTTCCAAGATACTGCGCGGAGTAACATCAGCGCTCGATGCCGGAGCTGCAACTTGACGCTGCACCTGGTGATACAAATCATCAGCAGGCTCTGCGGCATCTGCGGTCATCGCGAGTGCCCCACTCACCGCTAAGGCCAATGCGGCTAACTTAAAGTGGCGGGCATGCTCATTGCCCCGTAACTTGTCTTGAGCCTCCGGTGTCATCAGCTTGCTCACGTCACTCTCTCCTTAACAGCCGATATAGGAGCTATTATCGCTCACTTTCGCCCTTCAGGCATCTTTTGCGCCAAGCTGCACTCCACCCACCCCTTAAGGGCCGCCCATTTACTGAGTCAGGCCTATCAAGGCCGTTCAGTTACCAGGGCAGGTCTATCAAGGCTGCCCAGTTATCGGTGCAGGCTCATCAAGGCTGTCCAGTTATCGGGACAGGCTCATCAAGGCTGCCCAGTTGCCGGGGCTGGCCCATCAAGGCTGCCCAGCTACCGGGGCTGCCCCTTAAGGGGCGGCCCGGCGGGCTTAATCAAAGTCAAAGCTGTAGATCAGGTCGACCGTTTGATTTAAGGCTGAGATGAACTCGACGTAGAACGAGTCGATGAGCTCGTAGCGCAGCTTAAACTCACCAATGGTCGAGAAGATGCCATAGCCGTAGGATAGACGCAGCTTGCGCGTGATGTAACCTTGGACCGCCACCTGCATTTCATCGCCTGAGCCCTCAGTATTGAACTGAATATCACGCACACCAAAGGACTCAGCAATACCGGTGGCCAGGCCTGAGATGCCCGAAACACCTAAGCCTAAGAGCAGGTTGGAATTGTTGGAATCCTGCTGGAGTACGTTCTTATCCAAGCCATGGCCATAGAGGATGTACGAGAGGATCTCGTTTTGCGACATATTCGGCTTAGAGAAAAGATTGATGTCAGGAGCGTTCGCCGTGCCGGTGACGCGTACACCTACTTGAACATCGTCTTCGAGCGAATCCTCATCGGCTACCACCTCAATATTGAGGCTTGGGTTGGCGATCTCATTTTTAAAGAGCACACGCGCGGTCGCAAAATTAAAGCGCCGCCCGTAGATATCAGCCGCACCGTCCACAATATTGATTTCGCCGTTAGCACGGATGGTGTTATCACTGACCCGCTTGGTGATGTTAAGCCCACCACCTAAGCGGCCCTCAACCATGTCCAAGGCCGAGAAGCGCACATCATCACCCATCTTGACCTTGAGATCCATCGCACTCTTGAAATTGCTCGGCGCCTGACGCATGAGAGCTTGCGTACCTTCCTCAGGCACCAAGATCTCATCGCCTGAGACATTGGTACCGCTCGAGCTGACATCGTTGACCGAGATCATGGCACGCGGAATCTCCACCTCACCCTTGATATCTAAGATCTCGCCCAAGGTTACCTGGGCATCAAGGTTAGCGGCGGCACGGCCATAGCCCACTAAGAACACCGGCAGCTCGCGTGCTGTGGCGGTGAGCGCGCCATTAGGCCCGTTGGACCAATCAAGGGCACCGGCGAGTTTAAGCTCTCTTTCATTGAGCACAATAGTGCCGTCAAGATTACCCTGCTGGCCGTTGAGCTCGATATTCAAATCAAAGTCGTTGATTTGACCGACGTCATAGCGCGGAATCGCACTGCCCTTAGATTTGATCACGCCAAAGACCTGCGGCGCCGTGATCGTACCACCAAAGGTCGCGTTAACGTTGGTAAAGCCCGTTAACTCATTGAAGCTCTGGCCCACATTGGAGATCGTTCTTAAGTCAAAGTCGATAATCCTAAAGTCGCCACTTAAGCGCCCCGCGCCCATTGGGTCGGAGACCAAGATTTCAGAGAGGATCGCACCGCGATTATTGCGCAGCTGAATCTGGAGATTGTTGTGCAAGGCCGCCTTGGTTAAACGGCTCTCAAAATTCAAGCTGTCATAAACAATACCGGCGCCTACGGTCGAGAAGATCGCACCCTCGGCACTGGAGACATTGAGGGTGATATCAGGATTGCCCCGATCGATCACCACGTCAGCAGTCACATCGAGCGGCACCATCATGCGCACGCTCTCAGGGAAGAAGTCACTTAAAGAGCTCAAGTTAAACTGCGATACCACTAAGTGACTTTCGGTGTAACTCGAAGAGAAGACGGTGTCGGACAGATTGACTTGGCCAATTTCACCTCTTAACTCAACCGGCGAAACACTGCCACTCATATCCGATAACGCCAGGCTGACATAGACTGGACTGGACAGCGACAAGGCACCGGCCGACTCGGTACTCAAGTACATTTCCAGCAAGTTGGCGTTGTAGTACTGATTCTGTAAGTCCAAGCTGCCATCAATGCTGATATAGCCTGCGGTAGCACCGCCGCAGTTCGCCGATAAGTTATGGCGCAGCGGAGTACCTGACAGGTCAATAAAGCATTGGCGATTGGCGGCCATGCCCTTAACCAAGCGGACTCGATCGGCCATCGCGGTAAAGTTCAAGGCGCGCGTCTGCATATTAAAGGCAGAGTTAAACACCAGCTTACGGATGCGCATATCGCCCGAGCGAATGAGCGGTGCCGTGCCTGACAGCTCAAAATTCAAATCATGGATCGAGCCCGAGCTCATCAAGTAAGCCGAGAGCGAACCTTGTAACTTCGGCACTAAGGTCGAGAGATCCTGCACATCAATCACGGTGTTTAAGTCGGCACCTTTCTCGGTGATTTGACCTTCCGCCAGCACCATATTAGGTCCCTGGGTGACCTTGAGCAGCTCCACTCTAAAGCCTTGGTGTAAGTCGCCCACAATGTCCTTAATCGCAATCGTGGTCTTTTGGCCATTAAAGTAGAGCTCGCCATTGATATGGCGGATATTGGTCATGATCTCCGGCAGATTGTTGTTAAAGAGATTCTGCAAGAAGGTCGGTTCCGTCGGAGCTCCATCTACCGTAAAGTGGGCTAAGTCTTCATCAGTGACCACGCCATCAAGGGAGGTGCTGGCAAGGAGCGCACTGACCTCGTCCTTGTTGAGACCTGCCTCGTAGGTACCAAAGCGCACCGCCTCGACATACTCCTCAGGCGTAATAAGCAAGTCTTGCGGACCGTCCGGTACGCCTCCGGCCAAGAGCTCTTGATTGCGCTTGAGTGGACGCACTTTGGCTAAGCTCTTACCCGACTGAATTGCCTTGACCGCCGAATCAGTAGCCTCGTGGGTCACTTCATGATAGTTGCTGCCTGAGAGCAAGGATGCCTCTTCAGCATTAGTGGTGGCCGCAACTTCCGAACTGGTGCTATGAGGGGTGGCCACGGACTTAAGCTCGGTACGACCTTCCTTGACCGAACTTAACAGGCGCGACTCGATGGTATCGGCATCAAAGTCCTCTAACATGACCGAGGTCTTCGGGATACGATACTCCAGATACACCGGCTCACTGGCCACCGACAGCGCACTCTTGGCCTTATCATTTTGGTTCATGATCGCCACGACATCGCTATCAAGCAGCAACGGACCTTTCAGCAGCGGCGAGATAAAGCCCGCATCCTTGACCTGAGCGTAGACCTTAGCATCGACACCTAACAGCTTGCCGTAGAAGAAATCACCGGAGACATCAGCAGCGAGCTTTTCCCCTAAATAGGTTCCTGCGACCGTGAAGTAATCGATATGGGTCTTTTCATAAGAGATCTGGGCGGCAAGCTTAGTCTTGACGTCCTTGAAGTCAAAGCCTGTGACCAGGGCATCGAGATTGACGTCAACGCCATCGACCAAGTTACCAGAACCATTGAAGTTAACCTCCTTGAGGTTAACCAATGGTTCGCCAAAGATCGGGTAAGTAAAGTCGCGCGCACTCAGCTCTACCATCACCGGTAGGGCACCTGAGAGCAGATTGGCGTGGGCCTTTAAGGTGGTCGCACCACCCAAATTGAGCTCGGCTAACGCGGTCAGATCGGTCAAATCACCGCTGACTGCGATATCGCCACGCAGACCATAGAGCAAACCTTGCAAGAAGTCATGGGTGGCGTCGTTTTGATAGCCCTCACCGGTGAGCTTGACGTTCAGAGCAAAGTACTGCGAGAAATCGAGATCGGCTAAGAGCTGAGCTTCACCAAACTCATGCTTTAAGTCAAAAGAGCCCACCACCAGCTTGGTGTCATACCACGTGCTGTCCTTTAAGGCTAAATCCACCTCTTGGGTGTCAAAGCCCTGCATGTAGTAGCGGCCCTTTTTGATGACAAAGCTCTTAACCTCAAGGTTAAAAGGCAAGACGATAGTCGGCAAAGACTCAATCGCGCCATTACCCGAGCCAAATTCCTTCACGATAGCCTTAACTGGAGCCGCGCCCATGCCAATGCCTACTAGCTCAGCGCTCGCCCCAGACGCCGCCGAGGCAGCAGGTGCCGAGACAGCAGGCGCAGCGGTCGTGCCAGGCACAGCCGACGCTGGTAGCGGCGCAGCATCTACCGGCGCACTGGCCAGCAATTGCTGCTCGTAGCTATCGGCAACTTGCTCTGCTTGTAGCGAGCTGAGCGCACTTGACGCAGCAGCGGTAGCAGCCGACTTATCGGTAGTAGTCGCCTCACCCCCAGCAGCTAACTCAGTATTGGATTCACCAGCTGGGTCCGACGCAGGAGCTTCAGCGGACGCACCGACCGACTGAGCGGACGCAGCGGTCGTCTCAGCAGACGCAGTAAGCTGCTCTGCTGGAGTGGTCGACTCAGCAGACGCAGTAAGCTGCTCTGCTGGAGTGGTCGACTCAGCGGACGCAGTAAGCTGCTCTGCTGGAGCGGCCGACTCAGC
>CALXOW010000013.1 GCA_944390115.1 uncultured Anaerobiospirillum sp. | reverse complement strand
TGATTGCATGCGCCTTAGCGCGTTGAGCGTGATGGAGTTCACGTTTTTAGCTGGGATCCCAGTTAAAACAGCCGCAAACCCTGATGGCATCAGGCTTGGCGCCCAAGCAAAATTTTTTTCTTTTGCTTAGGACTAAGCCCACTGCCGTGAGGTCGGCCGCCGCTTCAGCGCGCGCGTTTTGACTTAGTGGGGTCGCACTTACCGCTGGGGTAAGGCGCAGTGCCACTAAGTGGAGCCGCAGAGCCGAGGCTTGGTGCCCTCCATACGAAAAAAGCTTTTGAGTAAACCCAAAAGCTTTCATGACCTAAAGTTACAACCCGCTCTAAGACGACTCAGGCGCTATTAAGAGGAAAGAGGTGAGGGAAAAAATTTGGATTAAAAAACGCATAAAGCCTGATGTGGTGCGGCTGGGCGCGCTTTGATGTTGTATGCGGCAAAAAGTGCTGAAAACAGGTGGCACGAGGAACTATTGCTGCGCCGTAAAGCCTGATGAAATCAGGCTGAGCGCCCAGCGCTTGGTGACTCAAATGCTGGGCTTTTTGCCAAAAAAGTTGCGATTGCGGTCACGAATGTAACTAGCAAAAACGCAAGAAACGGCTAATTTAAGCGGCGCAACGACCTAGCAAAAAGAAAAAACATGAACTGCAAAATTTGTGAGGAAACTCACAAATGGATCGGCGTTGGGTGCCCGTTTCAGAGGGCATCTGCAAGTGCTTGTAGCTAGGCATGCTGACAATGAGTTGCGATCTGTGCAGGCTTACCGACAATGTGGGCTCAGCTGTCCGGAAGTGGCGATCGATTTGCGGCTAATTTCGGCGAAAAAGGGCCCGGCTAAGTTTGGCCAAGGTTTGCCTTCCCATAATGAAATCAAGACATGAAAATATTTTGGGAGGTAGCACCATGATCAAACTCAGCTCGCTTGCACGCAAGGGCTTGACCGCTGCCGTGGTCAGCACCGTAGCGGCCCTGGCCTTAGCCTTAACCACGGCCTGCTCCGTCAACCATTACGATGATGATAGGGGGCACCGTTATCCACCACCTCCAGCGGCCCAGAAGGCGCCGCCACGGGGCCCGGCGCATCAAGCGCCCGCACCTCGGCCGTCCCATAAGGCGCCACCGCGCAGCCCGCATCGCTATGAGCGTTATCACAGCATCGTTACAGGGCCAGGCTATGGCGGCCTGCCCGCACCCGCACCGCGTCCGAGCTAACTTGAGCCGTGCTCAAGGCGCGGCCCAGTTATTGCCTAATTTTGGGAATATCTAGCCAAGATTTTGGCTTTCTCTCCTGCGCAGAAGCAACGTTAGAAGAGGGAAGTTCTGGTCCTTGAGAGAGTCTGGGGGAGAGCCTCGCGTTCAACAGGGGTATCCTGTGGGCAAAAGGTCGATTTCAATCCATTTTTAGAGTTGTTTGCTGCTACAACACCAGCTTCACTCCCCAAGACTCTCTCAAGAGCCGAAGTTCTATGAGTCAAAGCACGAACCGATGGAGCAAGAGTGCGGTGCTGGGTTTGAGTGCCGCGTTGGTATTAAGCGCCTAGGGCATAGCTCAGGCGCAAGCGGCCGATAACGATGGTCCGAACTTAGATGGTCTCAGGCAAGCCATTGAGCAGCGGGTTGGAGATCATATCGATCAGCAATTAGACAATTTGCGCGGTGATCGTAGAGACGACCGCTATGACCGGGATCGCCGCGACCGTGATGATCGCTACAACCGCGACCGTCGCGACCGCGATGATCGTTTCGACCGCGAGCGCCGGGATCGTGATGATCACTACGACCGCGATCGTCGCGACCGCGATGATCGCTACGACCGCGAGCGCCGTGATCGTGATGATCACTACGACCGGGATCGCAGAGATCGCGATGATCGTTTCGACCGGGACCGCAGAGACCGCGATGATCGTTTTGACCGAGATCGCCGTGACCGCGATGACGATCGCTACGACCGCGATCGCAGAGATCGCGATGATGATCGTTTCGACCGCGATCGTCGTGACCGCGATGATCGCTTCGACCGGGATCGCCGCGATCATGATGACGATGACCGCGACCGCCGTGGACGGCGCGACCGCGATGACGATGATTAACTTATAGGTGCTGCCTGGCGTTGCGAGGTGGTGCCTAAACCAGCCCTGGCTCTGAAGTGACGGTCGTGAGCAGGGATGGTTTGTTTTTGTGCGTTCGGTGCGGATTTTGGCCTCAAAGTGCTTGTTCTGCTTTTTCTTAAACGATTAAGATGGGCGTAATTGCATTCTTTGGGGTGTAAATTGTCCTTGAGGCGGAGGTTGTGATGACAGAGATTGAGTTAGCTGGAGATAAGGTCAAGCTGAGCTTGAGCGTTGATGATGAGGACCGGGTCGGCTTTGCTGGGCTGCATTTGGTCGGGGCAGCAGATGCTTGCAACTTATGCCGCCCGTACCCTGAGTACACGGCACCGGTTGTGGAGGTGCAGCTGGCAGGCGACGACACGATGCGCCACTACACCTGCCATGGTGCGACCCAAGCCGGGCGCGAGCTGCGTTATGTGAGCCATGAGCTTGAGGGCGGACATCTTACCTTATCACTGCGCAGTGCGCGCTTGGCGGTCAAGCAGCACTTCAAGCTTGCAGGCGGAGGCATGATTGAGAGCTGGGCTGAGGTCACCAATGTTTCTTCAGCGGTGCAGACCTTAGAGTACATCTCGAGCCTGGCATTGCCGCATATCGATGCTTGTGATTATGCCCCGTGGGATCGCTATCTTTGGGTAAACGTGCCGGTTAATTCCTGGTGCGCCGAAGCTCAATGGCAGCGCTATTCCCTGCCCCAACTGGGCTTGCATCGCGCCTATGAACAACCTTTGAAGTACTCGGCCGCGCTGACCGATCCCAAGTTCCGCCGTCAAAACCTTAATTTATTTACCAGTGGTCGCGCCAGCATCGCCAGCTCAAGTGGTATGTCCTCGGAGCACTATGCGCCGCTGGCCTTGATTGAAGATACGCTCAATCAGCTCTGCCTCTTTTTCCAAATCAACCACAACGGCGCTTGGCAATATGAAATCAATGACTTCAAGGGCCATCTCAATCTCCTGGTCTCAGGGCCCACCGGCCTTGAGAGCCAGTGGTTCCAAGACTTGGCGCCGCAGGAGTCCTTTACTACGGTGCCGGTCGCCTTTGGTTTATGCTCCGGTGATCGCTATGCGGCTCTGGACCATCTGACCGCCTATCGGCGCAGTGTCATGCGCCCGTGCGCGGATAGCACTGAGCTGCCGGTCATCTTCAATGACTACATGAACTGCCTCATGGGCGACCCTAATGAGGAGATCTTGGTGCCGCTCATCGATCGTGCCCGTGCCATCGGCGCCGAGTACTTTTGCATCGATTGCGGCTGGTACGCCGATGGCTTTTGGTGGGATAGCGTCGGTGCGTGGCTACCTTCGGCGCAGCGCTTCCCTAGCGGCATCGCCAAGACCTTAGATTACATCCGCGCCCAAGGCATGATTCCGGGTTTGTGGCTGGAGATTGAGTCGATGGGCGTTAAGTGTCAGCTGGCTCAACAGTGGCCGGACTCGTGTTTCCTGATGCGTCATGGCAAGCGTGTGGTCAGTGAGCAGCGTTACCATCTCGATTTTAGGCATGAGCTGGTGCGCGCCCATGCTGATGCGGTGGTGCGTCGCTTAGTCGAAGACTACGGTGTGGGCTATATCAAGATGGACTATAACATTGACTCGGGCGTGGGCACTGAGGTGGACGCTTCGTCCTTTGGCGCTGGTCTATTGCAGCATCAGCGTGCTTATCTCGCGTGGCTCGATTCCATCTTTGCGCGCTATCCTAATTTGGTGCTCGAGAATTGCGGCAGTGGCGGTATGCGTATGGATTACGCTATGTTGCAGCGTCACAGCATTCAGTCAGTCACCGACCAGACCGATTTTCGCATTATGAGCGCCATTGCCTGCAATGCTGCGTCCCTGGTCACCCCAGAGCAGGCGGCCATTTGGGCCTATCCACTCAAGAACGCGACCCCAGAGGAGGTGGTTACCAATATGATTAACGCTCTACTATTGCGCGTGCATCAAAGCGGTGCCATCGAAGAGCTTGATGCGGCGCGTCTGTCCTTAGTAACGGATGCACTCACCTGCTATAAGGCTCTGCGTGCCGATATCAAGGACGCACTGCCGTTTTGGCCGCTGGGCTTTGCTACCATTGGGGATCCTTATCTGAGCTTTGGTCTTAAGACCGATAACAAGCTCTATCTTGCGGTCTTTAGAGGTGAGGCGGCCTCGGATGTGATCTCCTTGCCGCTGCCGCGTCCGGTTGAGAGTGCCCAGGTACTATATCCGCATCATGCTGCTGAGCCTTATAGCCTGAGCGCTGACGGTACGGTGCTCAATGTTTCCTTGCCGCAGAACTTCATGTCCCGTCTCTTCGTTTTGTCCTAGTTGCTGATTTTTTGGGGTCAGTGACGTAAGTTCGTCCTTTTTTGTCTAACGAGCACGCTGTCAGTATTTGCAGCGTGCTTTTTTCGCGCTTTTGCGGGGCTGGGCGCGGGCACGGTGCACGCGCTGCGCCCCTAGTGATGGCGCTTGTACCATCAGATCGCATACCGTGCTTTTTTGCTATAATGCACGCAAAAAGCACGAGTGCCGTTAACACTGTGAGCGCTTGCGGGTAAAGGCCCAAAATATTTTGGGCTAAGATCGTGATCTGGGACACAAATATTAAAAATGCATAGCTACAAAACCATCACTTTGGCGTATCTTTAGGGGCGCTTGTGGTGCAGACGTTAATTAGAACAGAAGCTTGCTGTGGCCAGTTCCTGTGGCAGGGCCTGCTTGCTGATAATAAAAGCCAACAAGATCTGACTGATGGAACCTCCTTTCCTGTGGGAGGTCAAAAGCAATAAGTTCCAAGACTGTGGTGGAGTAAATTGGTCTTGGAGCCGAGGCGTAAGCCTGTAAAACTCAAGCAGCTTAAGGCTGTGAATTTATTTTTGGCAAAACTTGAGCTTGCTTGAGCTTTGTCGGAATCAACTGTTTAGGATGCCGACTGATGATCCTTCAACTTAATCGCGCGGACGACCCTGACCCTGCGGGCCGTAAGCGTGCTGAGATTTGCGTACCGGTGGATGCGCTGCAGCGCCCCCTTACGCCTACTGACTCAAGCGCAGAGAGCTCTAAGCCTGCTTGGCTCGGTTCGATTGCCCCAGCCCAGCGCTATGCGCAAGGCCCGATCACGCAGCCGCTGCCTGTCACTAAATCGCAGCTCCTCAATGAGGCACAGCTCCTCAATGCAACGCCGCCCTTCAATGAAGCTCAACCAAACAATGGGTTCCAGCAGCTCAACGCGGCTCAGCTGTCTCATGAGCCGCTGCGTGCGAGCGTTCAGTCCGAGTTAGGCTTAGCTGTGGCCCTGGGCGATGATTTAGCTAGCGCCTTAGCACCGAGCAATGCGGAGCGGGCGCCGCTCTCGGAGCTTGAGCGCACCCAAGTTGTGACTGAAACCTTAAGCAATCCGTATCAGGTGCGCTTCAATCAGGAGCAGTCTGGATTCAATCAGCTCAGCGTCAATCAGCGTCAGCCGGGACTGCGTCCGATCGTTATGCCGCCGGAGGATGAGCCGTGGGCTACCCCAGTGCAAGCTGTGGCCGTAAGTCGTACCGGTTCGATGGACGATGCCTTAAGTGCGCTTTTGCAAACGCCGCTTACCGTACTCAAGGATAAGGTCAGCAAGGCCGCGACGATCGTGCAAGACGCTGCCAGCTTGGCTCATGGCGCTGCAACTATTGTTGGGGCCAGCGTCGGCGCCCAAGTTGGAACTAAAGTAGCTACTAAGGTCGCAACTAAAGTCGCCACCGTGGGCACCAAGGTCGCTCAAGTGGGGACTAAGGTCTCAAGTACGACCGTCACGGTGGAGCCTGCGCTCTTAGAGCAGCAGGTGAAGGCTAAGGCCCTAGGTTTGGGCCAAGGCAGTCATGCTATCGTAGATGCCGAGGTCACGGAGGCACGTACTAAGCGCGCAGGTCGGCTGCAGGACTTAGTGCGTCACACGGTGAAAGCTGCCTTTTCGAGCAAAGCCTTGGCGGATGCTTCCTCGGCCTTAAGTGGCATGATGAGTATGGAGCAGCTCGTTCCGCTGTCAGAGCCCGAGCCTGCCGCCCGTGCCACCACCAGTGTCCTTACTACTTATGATGTAGAACCTAAGCTTATGGACGACGACCTAACTTACGACCAATGGATTAAACAACAGGGTGTACCTTTTGCCGCCTTAGATACGGCCCCTTTAAGCGAGACCGGATGCAGTAGCGTCAACTCTACCCCGGTATTGCAGGCGGTGCGCTGGAAAAATGAGCTCAACTCTAAGAGCTTAGAGCCCTGGGGTACGGTGCCGCAAGAGCACTTAGCTCAGCGTCTTAACTCCTATTTCTTGCACTCGGAGCACTTCTCGGAGAGCTTTAAGCATGCCGATCGCCAGCACCAGATGGCGGCGATCTTAGGCTACGGCATCTTTCGCCAATGGCTGCAACGGCGGCGGGCGGCGCAGCACGAGCTGCACGGCATGGTGGCTCAGAGCCAAGAGAGTCTCTTTTACTACACGGCGCTGCTCTTAATTGAGACCATGATCTTTGCCATGCGCGTAGATGGCCGCATTGAGCAGGATGAGCACGACTCATTGCTCGAGTTTTGTGCTGCGATTTTCAATGACAAGCTTCACGAAATCAGGGGTGAGCTCGATCGTATGCTCACCATCGATTTAGATCCGGAGCTCTTGGCGCGGCGTGTTCAGTTCCCAGAGGAGAGCATCGATATGTATCTGCTCTCAGCCGTGCTGCTAGCTGGTAACTGCATGTTAGAGCGCAACTATCTTGAGGCCCTGGCCGCGTGCCTGGGCATCGACCCAACCCTGCGGCGCAGTCTTGATCGCAGAGCCCATGAGCTCATCGTAGGTCAGACCGGCTCAGCTGCCAGCCCGAGCGCCGCAATGATGCATAAGGTGTAGGCAGCATCATAAGCGCAAGGCCCGCATGCGGGAGGCATGCAGGCCTTGGTGTGGTAAGGCATTGAGCCTCACGTTTGAGGCATTACGCCTTGTCTTGCAGGCGTTAGGTCTTACGAGGCTTGCCTGGCATAGAAGTTAAGTGGGCGCGCTCCGGCACGCCCTTTTTGTTGGGCTTATCCTAACATCGATAAAGCCAGCTGTGGGCGGGTATTGGCTTGCATCAGCATCGAGGTGGCCGCCTGCTGGATAATGCTCTGCTGCGACAGATTGGCTGATTCTTCGGCAAAATCAGCATCTTGAATACGCGAGCGGGCGTCGGCGCTATTGGCTGAGACGTTGGCTTGATTGCGAATGGTCGACTCGAGTCGGTTTTGAATCGCACCTAAGTTGGCGCGGTGGTGATCGACATAGGCAATCAAGGTATCAAACTCGTTGATCGCTTGATTGGCATCATCCTGAGTCAAGATCTCCACAAAGGTACCAGGTTGTTGGTACAGGACACTATTGCCTGGAGTGGTATCTAAGGCATAGTTGACAATAGCACTCCAAGTAAAGGCTGGCACTTCCGTCTCGATGCGATCATCGGTATTGGCGCCGACATGGAAAATGAGCTTGCCACCGTCGGTGACTTGATTGCCCGCAGCATCGGTCAAGTGCTCGGACTGGCCGCTGTAGATCGAATCACCGGCATTGAAGCCCACCAAGATATGCTTGCCGCCGAAGGTGGTCTGCTCGCCAATGCGATGAATTTCCTCTTGAATCGAGTAAATCTCGTCGCTGATCGCTTTGCGATCTTCACTGCCTAAGGTGCCGTTCGCCGACTGGACCGCTAAGGTGCGGCCGCGCTGGAGCAAACTGATGATCTCGTCTAAGCCGCCTTCAATGGTCTGGGCTAAGGCAAGGCCGTCATTGGCGTTGCGATTGCCTTGATTTAAGCCATTGATCTGCGAGGTGAGACGATCGGCGATTTGCAAACCGGCCGCGTCATCTTTGGCCGAATTGATGCGCTGGCCCGAAGATAGGCGCTGGTAGGTGGTATTGAGGCTAGTCTGGACATTGCGCAGATAGCGTTGCCCGTTAAGTGAGCTGACGTTGGTGTTAACGTACACTGCCATAGATTTGACCTTCTTGCTTCTCTTCTGAGCTCCCCGAGCCTAGAGGCGCAATCTTGGTCGCGGCAGCGCGTCTCTTGAGCTTCTCTCTTGAGCGTGTCTTTTGAGCTGTCTCGTGAGCCGTCTGCTTGGGGCCTTACGTCTTGGGGGCTGTTTTGAATATTAGGACCAGCACAGCACGGGGCTTGGCGGTCTTGTCTCAGTCCCATGCATTAAGCATGTGATACTGCTCTATCTAACGGCAGGTAGGGCCCAGACTTGAGCGCACTTTCTGCGTGGCATCTAGATCTAATGGGTTTGTGCGGCTGTTGTTGCCAATTTTTAGCAAGTGATAATTTGCTTAGGTTGGGGCTTGCATCCTAGTGGGGGTTGGGTATAATGTTCAATAAGCAAAGGGTAACTGAAGTTAGCTTTAGTTAACTTTTGCTCAGTGACTTTCCTAACGGGTGCGACTTGAGGTTTTGCTCCATCCATCCATCCATCCATCCATCCGGCAAAACCGTTGGTCTGAGCCTGTACCTTTTTTTTTTTTTCATGTTCGTCCTGTCTCTTAGTGAGGAAATGTATGAGCGCAATTGTTGACATTAAGGCCCGCGAAATCATCGACAGCCGTGGCAATCCAACCGTTGAGTGTGACGTCTTCTTGGAGACGGGCGCTTTTGGTCGTGCCAGCGTGCCGTCCGGTGCCTCCACCGGTGTGCGTGAGGCGATCGAGCTGCGTGACGGTGATAAGACCCGCTTTGACGGCAAGGGCGTGTTAAAGGCCGTGGCCAACGTCAACACCGAGATTAAGGAAGCCTTACTGGGCTTGGACGCCAACGATCAGGTCTTAATCGACCGCACCATGATCAAGCTCGACGGCACTGAGACCAAGGCTCGTTTAGGTGCTAACGCTATCCTCGCCGTCTCGATGGCCGTGGCCAAGGCTGCCGCTGAAGACGCTGGTCTGCCGCTGTATCGCTACTTAGGCGGTTCGGGCAAGATGGATATGCCAGTTCCGATGATGAATATCATCAACGGCGGTGCTCACGCTAACAATAATCTCGACCTGCAAGAGTTCATGATTATCCCAGTCGGTGCTACCAGCATCGCTGAGGCGATTCGTATGGGCTCCCAGACCTTCCACGCTCTGCGCAAGATCATCAACGCTAAGGGTATGACCACCGCTGTGGGCGACGAGGGTGGCTTTGCCCCATCGATTGACAGCCACGAAGAGGCGATCGAGCTCATTATGGAGGCCATTAAGGCTGCCAACTATGAGCCAGGCAAGGATATCTGCATTGGCCTTGATTGCGCTTCCTCTGAGTTCTACGACGCTGATAAGAACGTCTATGCCTTAACCAAGCAGGGCAAGACCTACAACATCGATCAATGGATTGACGTCTTAGAGAGCTGGGTCGACAAGTACCCATTAATCTCGATTGAGGACGGCGCCGCTGAAGGCGATTGGGACGGCTGGAAGAAGTTAACCGAGCGCTTAGGCAAGAAGTGCCAATTAGTCGGCGATGACCTCTTCGTTACCAACCCAGCTATCCTCAAGGAAGGCATTGAGAAGGGCGTCGCCAACGCGATCTTAATCAAGGTCAACCAAATCGGTACCTTAACCGAGACCTTTGAGGCCATCGAGATGGCCAAGCGCGCCGGTTATACCGCCATCGTTTCGCACCGCTCGGGCGAGACTGAGGACGCTACTATTGCTGATATCGCGGTCGGCACCAACGCCGGTCAAATCAAGACTGGTTCGATGTCGCGCTCCGATCGCTTAGCTAAGTACAACCAGCTCTTGCGCATCGAGGAAGAGTTAGGCGAGACCACCAACTACGGCGGCAAGAACTCCTTCTACTCGATTCACCTTAAGTAAACTTGCATCAACTCCTAGCGGGCTTGGGGCCTAGGCCTTAAGCTTGGCTCCTTATAAGGCTAAGGCTGAGTCTGAGCGTGTGTGGGCACACGCGCGGGCTTGGCCTTTTTGCGTTGCTCGTATGAGCACGCGGCCCACATGAGCGCCGTGGTCGGCCCGCGCGCGGCCGACCCGCGTTGACGGGGCATGATTGGCCCATGATGGGGCAAGCTTTTGCACCGTTTGGAGCAGTTTTGGGGCACAGGATCGGGGCTTTAGCTTAACCAAGCCTTTATTTATCGCAAGCAGTAGGGGATACGGGGCGGGCGCCGGTATTGGGGGCTGGTGCTTACTTAGAGAGCAGAGGCTTAGCACATTCTTGGACTTTGCTAGGATAGCGCCACTGTTTGTGATTTATCTCTTTTCTCTCCTTAATCGTGCGTCGCGCGGTCCCGAGGCTATGTGGCTTATGGGGGCTTGAGCGCACGGCACTTGCGACTTGGGCGTGGCGCCCCGCCGAGCTGGCGGGACCACGTGCTGATAGAAGTCCGTATTTATGGGCTTTTGTTTCTGAGAGAAAAGAGTGGGCGCATGATTGAGGAGAGATCAGAGCATAGAAGGTAGAGCTATGCACATCTTTCCCTCAATGGCTGAAGTTAAAGCCGCTGCCCATAAGGCGCAAGGGCGCTATGCCGTGATGCCGGTCATGGTGCCGCTCTTATCAGATATCTGCACGCCGATTGAAGCCCTGCGCCGCTTAAAGGAGCATAGTGCGCATTGCTTCCTCTTTGAGTCCGTCGTGACCTCCGAGGACTTCGGACGCTATTCCTTTTTGGGTTTTAACCCGAGCTTAGATTTGCACTGCCGTGAGGGACAACTGACTTGTGAGGGCGAGCTAGACGCGCAGGTCGCAGCTGAGGAAAAGAGTGATCCTAATGCCGTAGTGCGTCAGGTTTTGGCGCAATTTAAGAGCCCCAGCCGCAGTGAGCTTGAGTCATTGCTCTGTGACGCCGGGGAGCTTACGCGCACCGTATTGCCGCTGTTACCGCCGTTCACCGGGGGCTTGGTGGGCTACTTTGCCTACGATTATTTGGGCTATAGCGAGGAGCGGGTGCGTCAGGCCGCTGCGGCGGTGGCTGACTTTGATCCGCATCAGTTTAAAGATTTCGATCTGATGCTCTTTACCGAGGTCATCGCCTTTGACCATCTGCATCAGCAGCTCATCTTAATTGCCAATGTGCCGCTTTGTGCCGATCCTGCCGCCTTGGAGCTGGGCTATCAAGGCGCAGAGCGCAAGCTGACGCAGCTGTGCACCATTCTCAATACGCCTGCGCGCAGAGCCCCGACCCCAGGTCAGCTCTTAGGGCCACTGACGCCGCGCCTTAGCGCTGAACAGTACTGCGCTATGGTCGAGCGCGCCCAGCACTATATCCATGAGGGCGATATCTTCCAGGTGGTGCTCTCCAATTGCTTGAGTGCTCCTTTTGCGGGCTCGTTACTTGATACCTACCGCTTGCTGCGCACCTTAAATCCATCGCCGTACATGTTTTACCTGGGCGGTACCGACATTGAGGTGGCAGGTGCCTCCCCTGAGACCTTGGTCAGTCTCAAAAACGGCGTCTTGCACACCTATCCGCTCGCCGGTACGCGGTCGCGCGGTCGTACCAAGGACGAGGATCGGCGCTTAGAGCAAGAGCTGCTCGCCGATGACAAAGAGCGCAGCGAGCACAATATGCTGGTGGACTTAGGGCGCAATGACTTAGGCAAGGTCGC
Source organism: uncultured Anaerobiospirillum sp. (assembly GCA_944390115.1). Lineage (GTDB taxonomy): Bacteria > Pseudomonadota > Gammaproteobacteria > Enterobacterales > Succinivibrionaceae > Anaerobiospirillum. Next base: position 51,048 of record CALXOW010000013.1, on the reverse strand, counting down.
CGCCTTAGGTTCGGTCAAGCTCGAACGCTACCTTGAAGTATTGCGCTTTTCCCATGTCATGCACTTAGGCAGCACCGTGACCGCGCAACTTGACTCGTCGTGTGATGCGTTAGCGGCACTGCAAGCCATTTTACCGGCCGGGACCTTGTCGGGCGCCCCTAAGATTCGCGCCGCTGAAATCATCACCGAGCTTGAGGGCAAAAAGCGTGGCCTCTATGGCGGCGCGGTGGGCTATATCGACCTTGCGGGCAATATGGATATGGGCATTGCCATTCGCCTGTGCTTCAAGCAAGACGGCCAAGTCTTTATCCAAAGCGGAGCGGGCATTGTGGCCGATTCGGTACCGCACAAGGAATATCAAGAATGCCTCAATAAGGCTAAGGCGGTGGTGACGGCTTTAACCGAGGCTTGTGCCCTCGATCCCCACAGTTCGCTGCTCAAGCAAAGCCAAGCTGCTGCGCAGAGCCAAGCTGCTCAGCAAAGCCAGGCTGCTGCGCAGAGCCAAGCTGCTGCGCAGAGTCAGGCTGATCAGCAGAGTCAGGGCGCTGCGCCAAGTCTGGCTTAGGGAGGTGCTGCGATGTTGGTCTTAATCGATAATTACGATTCCTTTTCCTACAACCTCTATCAACTCATCGGCAGCATTTGCCCCGACTTAAAGGTCGTGCGCAATGACGCCTTGAGTGTCGCTGAGCTCTTGGCCTTACAGCCTTCAGCTATTGTGCTCTCACCTGGTCCTGGACGTCCTGAGGACGCGGGCATCTGCCTGCCGCTGCTTAAGACCTTGCTGGAGCGCAATGCTTGCCCAGCTTTACTGGGCGTGTGCCTAGGCCATCAGGCCTTAGCGGCGGCCTGTGGCGCTACGGTCACCTATGCGCCGTATCTGATGCACGGCAAGTCAAGTGACATCACCTTACAGGAGAAAAGTGCCTTATTTAGCGGGCTCACTGCACCGGTTGCGGTGGCGCGCTATCACTCCCTGGCAGTAGATCCAAGTACCGTCCCTGCTTGTTTACAGGTTACGGCCACGACTTGCGATGGCGTGATCATGGCCGTAGAGCATCGCACCTTGCCTTTGTATGGAGTGCAATTTCACCCCGAGTCGATCCTGACCCCGCAAGGCGCGGTCATGGTGCGCAACTTCCTGAACATCGCTGCTGCGGTTCAAGCAAGTGGTGGTCACAAGCCTGAAGCCTTAGGCGACCATAAGCCGGAGGCGCTATGACCATCCTGACTGATCGCATGGGCGCGGCCACGGCGCGCTGGCGCCCCTAACTGACCCTGGTTCCAAGCGCTGTTTTCTTTTGGTTAGTTAGGAGAGCCCTATGATTAAGGAAGCCATTGTTAAGCTCGTCACGAAAAATGATTTGACCTACGACGAAGCTTACACCGTCATGAACGAGATTATGTCCGGCCAAACTACGCCGACGCAAAACGCGGCCTTCTTGGCGGCAATGTCCACTAAGAGCGCCCGTGCCGAGACTATCGATGAGATCGCAGGCTCGGCGGCTGCGATGCGTGAGCATGCGCTGCAGGTTAAGACTCCTTACGAGGTGTTTGAGATTGTCGGCACCGGCGGCGATAACGCGCACAGCTTCAATATCTCGACTACCACGGCCCTCGTGTGCGCTAGCGGCGGTATGAAGGTGGCCAAGCACGGCAACCGCGCCGCTTCGTCCAAGTGCGGCACCGCCGATTGCCTTGAGGCCTTGGGAGTTCAGATTGAGCAAAAACCAGAGCTGTGTATCAAGCTGCTCGATGAAGTGGGCTTTTGCTTCTTCTTTGCCCAGTACTATCACCAGGCCATGAAGTATGTCGGCGCGATCCGCAAGGAATTGGGCTTTCGCACCGTGTTTAACATCTTAGGCCCGCTCACCAATCCAGCAACCCCAAGCTATCAGCTCTTGGGCGTCTATGACCGCTACTTGGTCGAGCCCTTAGCACAAGTACTCATGACCTTGGGCGTCAAGCGCGGCATGGTGGTCTATGGCTTAGATAAGTTAGATGAGATTTCCTTAAGTGCTGAGACCGCCGTGTGCGAGTTCAAGGATGGCTGGTACAAGTCCTACACCGTCGCCCCTGAGAACTTTGGCTTAACGCGTTGCACTAAAGCTGATTTAGTCGGCGGTACCCCTGAGGAAAATGCTGCGATCGTGCGCGCCATTCTCGCCGGTCAAGAAAAGGGCCCGAAGCGCGAGGTCGTTCTGATGAACGCCGGTGCTGCGCTCTACCTCTACGGCAAGGCCGCCTCATGGCAGGAAGGTATCGCCCAAGCGGCCAACTTAATTGATTCAGGTTCGGCCCAGCTGACCTTAGATAAGCTCATTGCCCTCTCTAACGGCCGTGAGCTTTAGGAGGCGTTATGACGATTTTAGATGAGATCGCCGCTTACGCTCGTGAGCGCGTCGCCGCCGTGCAGACAAAGGTGCCTTTGAGTGAGTTAAAAAGCCGACTTTCAAGTGAGGTCATTGCCTGTGCTGCCCGTAAGGGCTTTCACCAAGCGCTCGCCGCCCGGCAGGCCCAAGGCTCCTTGGCCTTTATTTGCGAGTGCAAAAAGGCCTCGCCCTCCAAGGGCTTAATTGAGCCTAACTTTGACTATCTTAAGATCGCTCAGACCTATGACGCCGCAGGCGCCGACGCCATTTCGGTCTTAACTGAGCCTAAGTGGTTCTTGGGCGCGGACGCCTATCTTAAGGCGATCGCAGCTCAGGTTAGCTGTCCGTGCCTGCGTAAGGACTTTGTGGTTGACGCCTATCAAATCTACGAGGCCAAGCTCTTGGGGGCTAAGGCGGTGCTGCTCATCGTCGCGCTGTTAAGTGAAAGTCAGCTCCAAGAGTATTTGCACCTAGCGCACGAACTGGGGCTTGATGCCTTAGTGGAGGCCCACGATGAGGCTGAGATTGCGCGCGCGCTCAAGGTCGGCGCCCGCATTATCGGCGTGAACAATCGCAATCTGCATAACTTCACCGTGGACGCAGGCAACAGCACCCGCCTCAAGAGCCTGGTGCCACCTGAGGTCGTATTTGTGGCTGAAAGCGGTATTGCCAGCCCCGAGCAAGTGACAGCCTTGGCCGCCGCCGGGTGCAACGCCTTGCTCATCGGAGAGTACTTGATGCGTGCCCCGGACAAAGCTGCCTTGCTGCACGAGTTGCGTGCGGCCGCTGAAAAAGGAGTTGCCTCATGACCGTGATTAAGCTTTGTGGCTTAAGAGAGCCGGAAGAAATCGCGCTGGTCAATGAGCTACGCCCGGATAAAGTGGGCTTTATGCTCTATGAGAAGAGCAAGCGCTACTGCTCACGCGAGCGTTTGGCAGCGCTCAAAGCTCAGCTTGACCCCGCGATTGCCGCCGTAGGCGTCGCGGTTAATGCGGAGCCTGAGGAGCTGGCCGCGTTAGTGGCGCAAGGGCTCATAGATGAGCTCCAGCTCCACGGCCAAGAGGACGAGGCTTACCTCCAGCAATTGCGTCAGTTACTGAACGCTCAAGGCACTAAGGTAACTGTGAGCCAGGCTTTTTCGATCAAAAGCAGCGCTGACTTGGAGCAGGCGCTCACGAGTAGTGCCGACTGCCTGCTACTTGATGCCGGGAGCGGCGGCACGGGTAAGAGCTTTGACTGGAGCTTATTGACCCCAGCGCTCAGATCCCAGCTCAGTGCGCGTCCGTGGCTCTTAGCGGGCGGCCTTAATCCCCACAATGTCGCGGCTGCGATTGAGCGTCTGGCGCCGTATGGGGTGGATGTGAGCTCGGGGATTGAGGAGCCTGAGGGCTCAGGGCACAAGAGTTTAGCTCTGATGCGCGCCTTTTGTGCGGCAGTGCGCGCTGCGGACAACGCACGTGCTCCTGATAACGCACGTGCTGCCGACAATGCACGTACGGCTGACAACGCACGTGCGGCCGACTAAGTACCGATTTTCTTTTCTGTGGTGAGGAAACTTTAATGGATGAGCAGACCTTGCAGGTTGACGCCGATACCGGCTATAACGAGCCTAATGAGCAGGGCCGCTATGGCGTCCATGGTGGTCAATACATGCCTGAGACCCTGATGAATGCGGTCTTAGAGTTAGATGAAGCTTATAAGCGCTACAAGGACGATCCCGAGTTCAAGCAGGAGCTGAGCAAGCTCCTAAACGATTACGCCGGACGCCCATCGCGCCTTTACTACGCTGAGCGCATGACGCGTGATTTGGGCGGCGCCCAGATTTACCTCAAGCGTGAGGACTTAAACCACACCGGTGCCCATAAGATCAACAATGTCTTAGGTCAAGCCTTGCTGGCTAAGAAGATGGGCAAGACCCGCCTCATTGCCGAGACTGGCGCAGGCCAACATGGTGTGGCCACCGCTACCGCAGCGGCCTTATTGGGCCTAGAGTGCGTGGTCTATATGGGCGAAGAGGACACCAAACGCCAGGCCCTCAACGTCTATCGCATGAAGCTCTTGGGCGCGGAAGTACGTCCAGTGACCACCGGTACCGGCACCTTAAAGGATGCGGTCTCCGAGGCGATGCGTGAGTGGACGCGCCGCATTGTCGATACCCATTACTGCTTAGGCTCGGTGATGGGCCCACACCCCTTCCCGATGATTGTGCGCGACTTTCAGGCGGTGATCTCTCAGGAGATCAAGGCACAATTCAAGGAGCTTAAGGGCCCGGAGGCTTTGCCTGATATGGTGATCGCCTGCGTTGGCGGTGGCTCCAATGCCATTGGTGCGTTCTACCACTTCATCGACGACTTCTCGGTGCAATTAGTCGGCTGTGAGGCCGCCGGACGCGGCGTCGACACCAAGGAAACGGCGGCCACCATCGCTACCGGGCGCCTGGGCATCTTCCATGGCATGAAGAGCTACTTCTGCCAAGACGAGTACGGGCAAATTGCGCCGGTCTATTCGATCAGCGCCGGTCTTGATTACCCTGGCATTGGTCCTGAGCACGCCTACTTACACGATATGGGCCGTGCCCAATACGTGGCGATCACCGACGATGAGGCGGTGGACGCCTTTGAGTACTTGGCTCGGACCGAGGGCATTATTCCGGCCATTGAGTCAGCTCACGCTGTGGCCTATGCCCTCAAGGTCGCACCGACGATGCGCCCAGACCAGTCTATCGTAATCAATATCTCAGGCCGTGGCGATAAGGATTGTGCCGCTATCGCGCGCTATCGTGGAGAAGATATTCATGAGTAAGTTAACGGGCCAAGAGCGTATCACCGCCTGCTTTGCTCAGGCGCAAGAGCACGGTCACAAGGCTTTTATTCCATTTATCACCTGCGGCGATCCCGATCTTACGACCACGCGTAACTTGGTCAACGTCATGGTGCAAAATGGCGCGACCATGATTGAGCTGGGCATTCCTTTCTCCGATCCAACCGCCGAAGGCCCGGTGATTATGGCCGCCAGTGAGCGCGCTCTTGCTGGAGGTGTCACCACCGATAAGATCTTTGACTTGGTGGTCACCTTAAGACAGGACGATCACATCACCGTGCCCCTGGTCTTTATGACCTATGCCAACGTGGTCTATTCCTACGGCACCGAGCGCTTTTTAGCGCGCTGCGCTGAGGTCGGCATCGATGGCATGATTTTGCCGGATGTTCCTTTTGAGGAAAAAGAGGAATTTGAAGTACCGGCTCATAAGTACGGTCTGGCCTTGATCAGCATGATTGCTCCAACCTCGCATGAGCGCATTGCCAAGATTGCCCAAAGCGCCCACGGCTTTATCTACGTGGTCTCAAGCTTAGGTGTGACCGGCACGCGCACGAAGTTCTCAAGTGACTTAGCCAGCGTCGTCGCAACCATTAAGCAATACACCAAGCTGCCTTGTGCCATTGGCTTTGGTATCTCGACTCCGGAGCAAGCCACGGCCATGGGTAAGCTCGCTGAAGGCGCAATCGTGGGCTCGGCTATTGTCAAGCTCATTGCCGCCCACAAGCAGGCGGCACCCGAGGTGGTAGGGCCTTACGTAAAATCCATGGTCGAGGCGCTTAAGATCTAGCGTCCTTTGTGAACTCAGTTGCAATAAGTAAGGCTCAATGCTGCCCGCATTGGGCCTTACGTCATAATGGGGCTATCCATGCACAAACAGCGCTGCGTAAAGCAGCGGCAAGGAGGATGATTATGAAGTTGCGCTTATTAGCCTGTGCCTTGGCCTTGGTCAGTTCGCTTGCCAGTGCTCAGACGGTGCACGTATTTGTTCTTGCAGGCCAATCCAATATGGTGGGGCGCGATGCCACGCCTTTTGGTTATGACGAAAATCCCAATATTTTGAATTTTACCGATGGCCGAGCGGGCTCAGCCCTCAACCAAATTGAGGTGGCGGTCGATCCGATCCGTCATGACAAGGACGGGGTCACCTACGGCACCAATGCCGGGCGCCCATTTGCCGAGACCTTGCTCCCGTCTTTGCCTGAGGGCGACCAGATTTTGCTGGTCAATCGCGCTTGGGGTGGCACTGATATCTCTGAGTGGCGCAAGGGGCATGGTCCTAAGGGCTATAGCCCTGATTCAGGCTATAACCTGCCGGTCAACCCTTATCAGACTACGATCAACGACACCAAGGCGGCACTTGAGGCGGTCACAGCTTCAGGTAAGGATGTGAGCCTCGATGGCATTTTGTGGATCCAAGGTGAGTCCGATGTGGACCATTTGACCTGCCCCACCATGTACGCTGCAGCCGTGGTCGATGTCCTGACCAATATGCGCCAGGATTTGGGCGATCCCGAGCTGAAGATTGTGATCGGTGAGTTTTATCAGGACTATGGCGGATCCGCCGGTCAGCTCATCTTAGCGACCTTGCCTAAGATCGCGCAAAAGCTGGGGGCGGGGCTGGCGTCATCAACGGGCGCGCAAGTGCTCAGCGATGGGGTCCATCTGACCACGGCCTCGCACCAGGCTTTAGGCGAGCGTATGGCCCAGGAGTATCTCAAACTTAAGTAAGAACTCCTAGCCTAACAAGCCGCCTGCAATAACTGGGGCGATGCCTCAATCAAAGAAATTGCTACCCAGGCAGGGGGCCTTAGTCATGCCCTGTCATGGTACAAAGGGGACAAATTGGCCCTAAGTTTCGTGATATAGCCAACAATCCTAGAAGATGGTGCGCTTTGGAAGTGGCTTTGTGCCTAGGCACGTCATTGGGTGTGGGTTATAATGCCCCAGTCTTCTTGGTATCTGTGCCATAAGGATGGATACGCGTGAGGACGGCATAAGGAAGTAAGGGCACCGGCCCGTCTTTGTTATGGTGGACTTACGCACTCGTGGAGCAAAAACCAAGAGAGCAACGTTAGGATATAGTCACTATTAGGTATCAGACATGATCTATTCGCACGAAGTAGAGCAAATGTGCACCGTTAAAAAGGGCGCATATCATGGTCCTGCCCCAATCCCTGAGGAGGGCAAGTGGGTCCAAGCTAAGGAAATCAAGGATATCTCTGGCTTAACTCACGGTGTAGGTTGGTGTGCTCCACAACAAGGTGCTTGCAAGCTGACCTTAAATGTTAAGGACGGTATCATTGAAGAGGCCTTAGTTGAGACCTTAGGTTGCACCGGTATGACCCACTCGGCTGCTATGGCTTCCGAGATTTTACCAGGCAAGACCTTACTCGAGGCTTTAAATACCGACCTCGTTTGCGATGCCATCAACACTGCTATGCGCGAGCTCTTCTTACAGATCGTCTACGGCCGTTCGCAAACCGCTTTCTCTGAGGGTGGCTTACCAATCGGTGCTTCGTTAGAGGACTTAGGTAAGAATCTGCGCAGCCAAGTTGGTACCATGTTCGGCACCAAGGCTAAGGGCGCTCGTTACCTCGAGATGACTGAGGGTTACGTAACTCGTTTAGCTTTAAACGATGACAACGAGATCATCGGCTACGAGTTTGTTAACTTAGGCAAGTTAATCGACACCTTAAAGGCCAACCCTGAGATGAAGGGCTCCGAGGCTATTGCTAAGGTAAAAGGTCACTATGGTCAGTTTGATGACGCTGCCAAGTACATTGACCCAAGACACGAGTAATGAGGTGTACTAAAGATGGCTTTATTTGAAAGTTACGAGCGTCGCATTGACAAAGTAAACGCTGCTTTGAACGAGAATGGCATTAAGGACTTAGACGAAGCCCGCAAGATCTGCACTGATCACGGCTTCGATCCTTATGAGATGGTTAAGGCCATTCAGCCAATCGCTTTCGAGAACGCTTGCTGGGCCTATGTTGCTGGCGCTGCAATCGCAATCAAGAAGCAAGTTAAGACCGCTGCCGACGCTGCTGACGCTATCGGTATTGGCCTGCAAGCCTTCTGCATCCCAGGCTCGGTTGCTGAGGATCGTAAGGTTGGTATCGGCCACGGAGGCTTAGGTGCTATGTTATTACGCGACGAGACCAAGTGCTTTGCTTTCTTAGCTGGCCACGAGTCCTTTGCTGCTGCTGAGGGCGCTATCGGTATCGTTCGTAATGCCAACAAGTCCCGCAAGACCCCACTGCGCGTTATCTTAAATGGCTTAGGCAAGGACGCCGCTCAGATCATTTCCCGTATCAACGGCTTCACCTATGTCCAGACCAAGTTCCACTATGACTCGGGCGAGTTAGAGATCGTTCGTGAGATCCCTTACTCCAAGGGTGAGCGTGCTGCTGTTCGCTGCTATGGTGCTGACGACGTTCGTGAAGGCGTTGCCATCATGCACAAGGAAGGTGTTGACGTTTCCATCACCGGTAACTCCACCAACCCAACCCGCTTCCAGCACCCAGTTGCCGCTACCTACAAGAAGGAGTGCTACGCTTTAGGCAAGAAGTACTTCTCGGTAGCTTCTGGTGGTGGTACCGGTCGTACCTTACACCCAGACAACATGGCCGCTGGTCCTGCTTCTTACGGCATGACCGACACCATGGGTCGTATGCACTCTGACGCTCAATTCGCCGGTTCCTCGTCGGTTCCAGCTCACGTTGAGATGATGGGCTTCTTAGGCATGGGTAACAACCCAATGGTAGGCGCTACCGTCGCTATCGCCGTTGCCGTTGACCAGGCTTTAAACAAGAAGTAATGGTTTGATACCTAATAACAGGGCGTGTCCTGGCACATGAGGGCACGTCTTATGTAGTACAAATGGGCCTTAGGGCCCATTTTTACGCCTGTTATGTTGTATCTATAAAAAAAGAATCCAAGCTGCCCTGCAGCCCGCCGGTGCGGGCGCCGTTTAGCTGCGTAGTCGCGGCTTACCGGTGTGACTGCCCATGCACAGTGTGGCCCGCCCTCCCACCCATCAGGCGGGGTGCTGGCTTCCTTGCGCCCTTGAGCGGCTCAGCTGCGCGTGGTGAAATGCTTTTGGTCTTGCTCTGCGCTGGTTTTGAGGTCAGAGTAAGGGGGGCGCGATTAGGCTTAGTAGTCGAGTTTTACCCGTATGATTGCCCACGCTCTGTGTGGCCCTCCCACCCACCCATCAGGCTTAGTGCTGGCTTCCTTGCGCCCTTGAGCGGCTCAGCTGCGCGCGGTAGAGTGCTTGGGGCTTGCTCTGCGTTGGCTTTACGCTCAGAGTAGGGGCGCGTGATTTAGTCGGGGTTTACCCGTGTGATTGCCTACGCTCGCAGTGGCCCTCCCACCCACCCATCAGGCTTGGTGCTGGCTTCCTTGCGCCCTTTATGGCTCAGCCGCACGCGGTAGAGTGCTTTGCGCTGGCTTTGAGCTCAGAGTAGGGGCGCGCGATTAGGCTTAGTAGTCGAGTTTTACCCGTATGATTGCCCACGCTCTGTGTGGCCCTCCCACCCACCCACCCATCGGCTTGGTGCTGGCTTCCTTGCGCCCTTTATGGCTCAGCTGCGCGCCGGAGAGAGCCCACAGCTGATAGCGTGCAAGCTCGGAATGCGGCTTGTGAGAGCTACGCTGGTCGTTTAGGCAACGTGCATTTGACGGCGCTCGCGGGTGGCGTAGAAGGCACGCTTTTGGTCGTACATCTTCTTTTCGGCGGCTTTAATCAGCTGCGAAATTGACGGTACATTGTGCTGGCTTTCGATGCCCACCGAGATGTGGTAGTCGTTGACCTCAAGCTCCTTGGCTAAGGCAGCACTGCGCTCGAGGAAGTCCTGCTCGTTGGTGCCAGGGGCAAAGAGCACAAACTCGTCGCCGCCCACGCGGTACATATAGTCAGTGTTGAAGTACTGGCTAATGCCTTGGGCTACGGTGCTCAGCATCTTATCGCCTAAGTCGTGGCCCTTGGTGTTGTTCATTTCACGCAGGCCATTGACGTCGATGTAGATACAGGTCAGAGCAGCTTGGTGCTCAGCAAAGATCTTATTGAGGTCACGCTCATAGCGATTGCGATTGTGCATGCCGGTGAGGCTGTCGCGATCGCCTTGCTCTTGTAAGTCGGCGCGGTTCTTGACGTTGTTGCAGTACATACCAAAGCTGAAGCTCATCGCCTTCATCAGGGCATAGTTGAGCGGATCCTTGGGGCCGTTGGCGATGACCAGGATGCCACTCATATGGCCTGAGACTACGTCCATGACCGGGACCGCGAGGATACTCTTGACCTGAGCTTGAGCTGCCGCTGGATGGTCTTGAGCAATTTCGGCTTGGTCATAGGTCTCGTAGAAGTCATGACCTGCTCTAAAGTGCTGGAGAAGTTTAACTGGTGGCGCGAGGGAATCCTTTGCTCCTTCAACAGCAGGCTCACCCTTGACCCAGCGATAGTACTGACTAATACCGCTTTCTGTGACCCAGAAGGAGATCTGCTGACAGCTCATAATGCTGCCGAGTTCCTCGATCGCCATAAAGAGGTTCTCTTTCTTTTCGTGGGCGTTGAAGAGATAGTGCTCGACCTTCTGGATATTCTTAATCGTGTCAAGGCGCTTTTGCTTGGCGGAGGTGACCTTGCGGAAGTCATGGAACATCCAGATAAGGTAGAGCGCAAAGCACGCAAGCTCAAAGGCTAAGAAGATATTGAGAATCCGTTCGATCAGGATCGAACTGGCAAAGACCACGCTCTCCGGCACCGACAGCGCGATACGCCATTCATTGATCTTAAGCGGGGTGTAGTAGAAATAGAGATATTCACCGATGGTGCGCGAGACAAAGACCACATAATTGCTTTCGCCGGTGATCAGGCCGCGCTTTAAGATTGCGTCATCATAGCCTGGAGCCATCTGACGACTGCCTAAGGCGTACATATTGACGACACTATCCGGGTGCCAAGTATCGAGAAATAAGTCGCCGGTGGGGCCATCTAAGACGTAGAGTGCACCCTTGCCACCATAGGGGGTGATATTAATTATCTCCGGCATATTTTCGACCATGATTAAGCCGTAGAGCATAGCGACCACTTCATCGTTCTTGATTACTGGGACGTAGTGGCGTACGACATAGGACTTAGGCTCTAAGAGGTCATGTTCACGATCGCTGATATGAGCGCCATGGGCAACTTCCTGCTCAAAGGAGAGCTGTCCGGTGGCATCAACTATGGTGCCATCACGGGTGATGACTTTATTGCCTGGTAAGAGCAGCTCGACATAGGACATCATACCCAGGCGGTCAAAGGAACGCAGCAATTGCCACAGTTGAGGCGAATGAAAATCATCGTGTTGGGCGATTACATTGGCTAAAAGCTCAAGTTGCTCGCGATCATTGTTCGCGTTGAGTTCAATGAAACTGGCAATGTCGCGCGCTTCACGGTAGAGGCGTTCAAAGCAGCGCTCGGTCTCGGCCTCATTAATATGGCGCATCATGAGAATCGAGGCCACTAATATCAGGCCGATCATGATGATGGTCATAGTCGCAGATCGCTTCCAATTTAATTCATCACTCTGCGACGCGGTAAATTTGCGCCAATTCCACATCTTCTCAACGCCCTAATTTCAGTCAGATTTGATGGAGGCTGTGAGCACTGCGCTTCCCAGCGTCCATTCTTACGTGTTCTGTAACTAGATAGCGAGCACTATAGCACACAACGCGCGGCGGTAACTATGACCTAGGTTACGCGATATGCTCTTTTGTGATATCGGGCTAACAGCGCTGAGCGCTGATTTGACTCAAGCTGCGAGCTGACGGAGCAGGTGCCGCCTTTTGCACTGCAATAGTGTTAAACTAATTGTGGTATCGATTAAGCGAGCTTGTCATGTGCCTTTGCTCTCTTCTTGGCTCTATTGGGAGTATGCTATTTGAGTGAGGAAAGCCCGCTTAATCAGGCCATCTGCCACGCAGCTCGTAAAGCTCACGGGCAGTACTTGTTTGGCTAAAGGTTGAAGGTACTTGCTTTGAGTCAATGGATGCCGCCCCCTACGCACGGCCTGATGTGGGAGAGCTCACAAAATCAGGTAAAGAACTACCCAAAATGTGAGCGGCCACACTTTCTCTGATAAAATCCCTTGAATTTGCTCTTGTATAGATACAAGATACAAAATTGATGGTGGTAAAGCCCGCCACATGCTTAAATCTCGCCTTAAGCAGAATTTTTATTCTGAACTGGGGTGTAGTTGGGTGGCGCTGTCATGCAGTAACAAAGACGTTTCTTTGGGAGGAGTTATGTCACGGCATGAGCTAAGGCCTCACATTCATTCTGCCTGTGCTCACTTCAGGTGCCTTAGTTCTAAGGAGGCACTGGGGCCATCACTAGAAGATGCTCGCACCACGATAAGAGTACCTGTCATAGGACAGCGTGCTCGTTTTAGCATGCTTGCTTGTGCCCTTGCTGTAACTTTACCCGTCATTGCTTTAAGTTTCACTGCACCTGCCTACGCGGACGTTTTATTGCGCTCGACAGCGGCGCAGGAAATTTCTGCGGCCGCACCTGAACTAGCTCCGGCTCAGGGCGCGCAAACGCAGGCTGTAAGTCCAGTTACGACTGCCCTAAGCTCAGCTCCAAGCTCAGCCCCAACTTCGACGTCGGCCTCAAACGCGGTGGGCGTAGCCCCAAGCCCGGCTGCGGTGGCACCAACGCTCGAGCTGACTGACGCCTTACCAGCGGCGGCCTGGCTTGGACCTTCGGCCTTAATCAAGCAAGGTTTAAGTGCGCTGCAATGGAGTCAAGTGAGCGCCCAAGCCCAAGAGGAATTAAAGCGCAATCACTTAGACGGCTTTGTCTATTCGCCGCGTATTGCGGCTATCTTTGCCCGCCACGGCCTCGATGGCTCTTTTATCGCTCAGCGCCTGGGTACCAATTACCTCTTTGGCTATAACTTCTTGCTGGCGCAACATGCATTTGCCCCAGACGCCACCTTTAACTTTGTCAGCGCCTATTTGAGCTTGGCGCTCCAGGCTGTTCCGGACATCGATGTTAAGTTCTTAAATTACCGCGAGGTGGCCAATGCTCCGTCTTATAGGGGCGAGTCGGAGCATGTGCAGCGCTTGCTGACGCAGCGTCCAGCTAAGCTTGAGCCGCGGGCGCAAGCTGGCGCTAACGAAGCGACCCAGGAGGGCGTGCGCTCGGTAGAGCATATGGGCTTTAATATGGGCAAAGCTTGGCCACAGCCTCATTTGGTCCAAGAGGTAGCGCGCGCTGCAAGCGTTAAAGCTCATGATGGCACTAAAGCCCCTGAGGGGGCCTTGGCGCAAGAGGACACCAAGAACCTGATCCCTGATAAGACACCGCCTGCTCAGGGCTCGTCTTTGTCGGCCACGGATCGGCGTAAGGTTGATGCGGCCTTCCATTCGCTCTATCCAGTCTATCCTTACGATAGTGATACCTCGATGCGCGTGGCCTTTGCCACGGGCAATGCCAAGGTCAACTCCTATTGGGCAGAATTGGTCGAGCCAAGCCGCATTCAGCGTGCTTTGGAGTTGTTAGGCCTGAGCAATACGGGCCTGGTCATCAACGATGCCAATAAGCGTACCTTCTGGCAAGATCGCAGCTTGCAGTACAGTTTAATCAGCGAGGTCGCCTTCTTAAATCGCTTGGCCCAGTGCTCGCTCACCGGCTCCAGTCTCCAACACGACAGCGCTGATCCGGGCGTAGATTCTGCCCAGCAAGTAGAGCAGATGATGACTTGGGCTAAGACCGGGACCTTGGTCGATAACGCTTTAATTGCGGCCCAAACCCAGCACCAAAATAAAGGTGCTAAGGCCCCAGCTCAAGCCCAACCTCAACCACAGGCTAAGGATTCGGCGGGAATTAGGGAGCGCGGTGTCATTAGTGCAGCCAATGCCCAAGCTGATATCGTCCATCCTGAAGTGCGCTCAAGTTTGAGTTCGGCGCAGCAGCGCCACCAAGATATCTGCAATCAAGTGCTGGATGTCGCGGTGGTCGCCGTCTTTGATCAGCAGGGCAATGTGGTCCGTCTGAGCAATGGCCGGGGCGATAACGACTTAAACCGTTACAGCAAGTACTATGTGCTCTATGGTAAGAGCAATGTAATCGATGGAGGCTCGGCGCTCTTTCAGCAGCAAGTCTATCGCTATGCGGGCTTAATCAGCGATGAGCAGGGCCATATCGTAAGCTTTGCCTTAGCGGTGCCGATGGGACCTAAGTTTTCAGCCCATGATGGCGCCCATTTGCTCAATGAGATTTTGCAAGAGACCTTACTCTTGCCTAAGAGCCATGATCTGAGTGTGGGCTTAGCGCTGCAAGAGCATAGGGATGAAATTCCTCAGGAGCTCTATGGCTCCAACTTTGGCTCCGATAACGTTTTTAGTGCGGCCGGTGAGACTAATGTCAGCTTGCTCAAGATGCCGCTTACGAACTTCGGAGTCAATGCTGACCAGCTCAGCGCTTTGCAGGGAGCCTACCAGCGCAATCGTAATTTGACTCAGGTGTACATAGCCCAAGTGGCGATGCTGGATGCTATGGGACCGGATTTACATCAGATGGCCCATCAAGGCTCTAACATTGTCGGTCATGTCTTAACTGAGATCGTAACGTCCGATCATAGGCAGGATGAGAAGTGGCCGCAGCATCAATCTGAGCTGCCCAGCACTATGATCCCACTACGTCCCGCCTTAGATGGACGTACCGGTGCGGCCTCAAAAAATTTAGAAGCAGAGATCAATCTCTCTCAGGTCTTCACTCAGTCGGCGGACAACGATTACGCCTCTTATCGCCAAGGTGTGATCAACGATATCAAATCCCCGCTCTATCCGCACACGCAGGACACTGATGACATTATGTCGATGCTCGAGGATGACCATCATGGCCTCGACGGCAAGGAAGTGTTCCAAGACCGCGAAGGCAATACCGCAGGCTCGGTGCGCCGCTCGGTCTTTGCCAATAGTGTGCTCGATAAGGCGCAAGAGCGTGCTGAGCAAGCTCAGGCCGGCGTCAGTGCCGAGCGCATTAAGCAACAGGCCAACGATGAGCGCCAGGCCTTCTTTGATGTCATTGATGAGATTTCCCACCAAGAAACTCCAGTCTCGGCCTTAGAGCGCCAGCGTATGGTGCGCGCCAGCACCGAGGCAGCTCAAAGCGCTTCGATCATGAACGATATCGCCGAGCAGCGCCGCGCACGCGAGGAGCTGGCGGAGCAACGCCGTGCTCAGGGTGAGACGGTCGAAGCGCAAGCTGAAAAGCCTGATAGGACGGTTGAGGCCGAGGTTCCGGTCATGGTCGATGATCGCTATCACAAGTGCCCACCAGAAGAGGTCTTGCTGCAGTTAAGCGAAGATGAACTCAAAGAGCGCAACTTAGATGACTGCCTCAAGATTCGGCGCAATGCTTCCACCTCACACTATCCTGCAGTTAGCTTCAATGAGGCAGCAGGTAAAGCCCACTCCGGGCGTGAGTCAGGTTAAACCCGGAGGATAAGCTGAGCTCGGTGTAGGCCGGGCTCAATAGAGAGCTAAGCCGGGCTTGGGGGCGCGTCCAAGGCTAGCGCATGGATTTAAGCGCGCTCGAGTTAGCGCATGGTTTGAGGTACGCCCAGCTGAGCGCCGCAGCGCATGGGTAGGCCTGCAAGCGGCTGCTTGGGGCTGGGGTGAGGTTTAGGGAAAGCCTGAAGTGCACCACGATCTGCTAAAACTGGGGAGATGTTTTGCTATTTTGGGCAAAAAGAAAGCCACTACGTGGCTGGTGCTCTAATATTGATTTCTTAAGACTAATGGACCCAGAAATGCCGCTACCATGTTCAGCTCCTTGAACCAGAGAGTTCAAGGTGGGAAATCTGTGGCTCTCAAGGCTTCCTAGGGACTGGAGCTAGTGAAACTAGCACAGTGTAGGCGTGCTCAAACGGAAGTCAGGAAGATCTCCCAATCTAGTAATATCGGCTCAGGGCAACTATGATTGGCGAACACCCCAGGCACCCATTAGTCAGGCATTGCTGCCTTGACTTCATAATAGCATATAGGCCCTTAGATGCAAGAAAATAAGCCATTTCTGGTGAAAATAAATCGCTTGCAAAAGGGCATAGGATGTGGATATTATGGGGTAAGTACGTGCTCAGATTTGTGATAATTAATGCCCCGATTATCACCCCACCTCCTAACAAGCGCGCCGCTCGCGCTTATCTATGCCGCTCCTGACCCAGCACTTTTACCCCAAACTTTTTCTCACCTCAAGGCCGTTCAGGGCTCGGGCCGCTGCGTGTTAAGTTGCTTGAGAGCGCTGCACTCGATATTGGGTTGGTGTTCATTCCAATTTTTGCAAGCGTAGCCGCAGGGGCGCTAAGGATTTTCTGACGTGGTAGAAGCGATACAGCCACGTTAAGAGCGATGTCGGTGTGCTAAGAGCGATGCAGCCACGCTGAGCGATGTCGGTGTGCTAAGAGCGGTGCAGGTACGCTGGGAGAGGTGTCGTGTGCTAAGAGCGGTGCGGGCGCGCTAAGAGCGTAATGCGCGTTAGGGCTTTGGTGCGAGCACGGAGGTCGGGGCGGGCGCTGATTACTTGGCAGTGCGCGCTGGTCTGAGTGGGGCTTAATAAAAAGGCCCCAGGGTGGAGCTGGAGCCTTAGGTTAGTTAATGTTGTGTTGGAGCTTAGAGGTAGTGGTGACGCTCTAAGTACTGGTGCACGGCGCCGATGAGGTTGGCATCGTTATGGAACTTACAAACCTCGACCTGCGGCATGGAGATAAGCGGCGGCTTGAGGTTGGAGTTTGGATTGATGTTCCAGGCCTTCTCGGTACCCTGGCGGATCGACTCGATTAAGCACTCTTGGGCGCTAATACCACCACCGATCGCGACTTTCTCGAGATCTAAGACCACGCTCAAGTTGTAGATGAGCTTGCCCGTCTCAAAGCCAAAGTCCTCGATCACCTTTTTAATGGTCTCATTGCCCTCGTGATAGAGCTCAAAGACCTTCTTGCCATCGAGCGGCATCTTGCGGCTGGCAACTTCAGCGGTAAAGGTGTGCTCTAAGCCTAAGGCTTGGCAGGCATGTAACACCAGGCCGGTGGCCGAGACGTTTTGCGCCTCGCAGGCACAGGTATCGGAGAAGTTGGTGTTGTCATGGACAAAGGCGGAGAGCTCACCGGCCGAACCGTGGGGACCTTGGTACACCGAGCCATTGATGACAAAGGCGCCACCTAGGCCCGTGCCTAAGATCAAGACTGCACCGGACGAAATGCCTTGCAACGCACCAATCCACAGCTCGGCGGCGGCAGCGGCCTTGGCATCATTCTCGATCACAGGGCGTAAGCCCAGCTCCTTTTCTATGATGTCGGCCAGCGGTACCCCATAGTTGTACATGATGGCGCCACCGGTACGCATCGAGCCATCAGGGTTGACGCACCCTGGGATGGCAATAGCGATACCATCGATGTGGGACAGAGCTTGAGCCTCTTGGTAGATGCTCTTTAAGGTCGCAATAAAGTCATCGAGCGTACTGTCAGGCTGATTAGGGGTAGGCTTAGAGCCCTTATGGCTCAAGTTACCATGGACATCGCACAGACCATACTTGATGGCACTGCCGCCGACGTCCAGGGCCAAGACGCAAAGCTCTTGTGGGTTGGTCATTTAGGCTAAGTCCTCACCGTTAGAGGCAATTACCTTCTTGTACCAGTTGAAGGAGAGCTTGCGCGAGCGCTCTAAGGTACCCTTGCCTTGATTGTCCTTATCAACATAGATAAAGCCGTAGCGCTTCTCCATCTCACCGGTACCGGCCGAGACTAAGTCGATGCAGCCCCATGGGGTGTAACCCATCAGGTTAACGCCATCAACGTCGACGGCGAGCTTCATCTGCTCAATGTGAGCGCGCAGGTAATCGATGCGGTACTGGTCTTGTACCATGCCGTTAGCGTCCAGCTTATCGTAAGCGCCTAAGCCATTTTCTACGATGAACTGCTCGATGCCATTGTAGCGGCCGTCGATTTGACGTAAGCTGTAGCGCAGGCCCTTAGGGTCAATTGCCCAACCCCAATCGGACTCCTTGACGAAGTCATTCTTGCAGTCGCCTAAGAAGTTCTCAGGGCTGCTGCCAATGGCCTTAGCGCTGACGCAGCGGCTCATGTAGTAGGAGAAGCCCACGTAGTCGACGGTGCCGCACTTGAGCTCAGCTTCGTCCGATGGGGCCATCACTGGAGCAGCACCAGCTTCTTGCCACAAACGCTCGCTGAAGTTGCCGTAGTGACCTAAGACATGAACGTCGCCGAAGTACCAGCGCTCTTCCATCGCGCGCTGAGCGGCTAAGATGTCATCAGGATCGGAGGTCTTTGGATAGACTGGAACAAAGGCTAACATGCAGCCGATGCGGAAGTTCTTGTTGATGCTGCGGCCAATAGCGACGGCACGAGCCGAGGCGACGAACTCATTGTGGGCCGCCTGCATCATAATGCGGCGGCGGGTCTTGAAGTCGTCGGAGTCCTTGAACTTGATACCAGAGTCAGTCCAAACTACGAATGGGAAGTAAACTTCGGCTTGGTTGTTGATCTCGTTGAAGGTCATCCAGTACTTGACCTTGTTCTGATAGCGCTTAAAGCAGGTCTCAGCGTAGCGCACAAAGAAGTCGATGCACTTGCGATTGGTCCAGCCACCGTAGTTCTTGACTAAACCTAATGGCATCTCAAAGTGCGATAAGGTGATAACTGGCTCGATGCCGTGCTCTAACATGCAGTCAAAGAGGCGATCGTAGAAAGCAAGGCCAGCTTCGTTTGGGGTGGTCTCATCGCCGTTCGGGAAAATACGCGACCAGGCGATCGAGGTACGGAAGCACTTAAAGCCCATCTCGGCCATCAGGGCGATATCGCCTTCGTAGCGGTGATAGAAGTCGATCGCTTCCCACGAAGGGTAGTTCATGCCGGCAATTGGGCCGTCTTGGTCGATGACACGTGGGGTATTAACGTTACCAGCGCGTAAGACGTCAGCAATCGATAAGCCCTTACCATCGGCATTGTAGCCACCTTCTAACTGGTTGGCAGCAACAGCACCGCCCCATAAGAAATCTGGACGTAAACTCATGATCACTCCTAAATCAAAAGAAATGGTTGCAGCGCGCGGAAAGCGTAAGCTTGCAAGCTCTCACTAACTGAAGTTCTAAGCTCCAGTGCCGCTTGCCTAGCAATCAGGCCTCATCTTACACGAATCGCTATGGCAAAAGTAAACCTGACTCACAGCGCGCTAAAAGAATTGTGGTGCGGTGCGCGCTGTGCGCACCGCGTGAAATCTTAAGGCCTCAAGGGGTTAGGAGTCAGGGGTCTCCTTGCTGTGGTCTTGAGGGTTGGTGGTACGGGCGATAATGGCCTTTTCCTCGTCGGTGAGACCGCCGGTCTGATTTTGGGTGTGGCGCTCCTTTAAGGTACGAACGACCTCTGGGAGCTCATCGTCTAAGCGATAGAAGTAGAGGATGGCAAAGCCGATGGCAAAGACAATGACTGGAACACCCGAGGAGGCAAAGAGAATAGCGCTTAAGGCCGTATCGGTTTGGGTCTCGGCGTTGTTGACATAGCCGCCTAAGTTAATAACAAAGCCTGCTAAGACGGTACCGATACCATTGGCCACCTTGGTGGCAAAGGAAGCGCCCGAGTAAACCAGACCCTCGGAGCGGTGGTGGGTCACGTACTCACCGTAGTCGACGGTATCAGGAACCATACCCCAGAGCAGGGCGTAGCTAAAGCCTTGGCCTAAGCCGATTAAGACGGTGCTGAAGTAGTTAATTGGGACGGAATAAGGGTCTAAATAGCGGACACCATAACCTGCTGCGATAAAGATAATTGCCAGCATCAGGCTATTGCGCTTGCCAAAGCGCTTCATAAAGAATGGCAGAACCGCAATCATCAAAGCCAGACGTAAGACAGTGTTGATAGCGGTAAAGATACCGATGTACTGAGGATCCTCTAAGAAGTACTTGTAATAGTAGATATTGGCGGCACCGGCGATGATGTCTGCACCAAAGAAGAGAAGCAGCATCAAGGTTAACATACACCAGTACTTGTTGCGGATCAGGTTACGGAGCTTCTCTGTGAGAGGTAACTCTGGTTCACTCTTTTTGTTATCCGCGACCACACGCTCTTGGCAGGAGATAAAGGTGAGGGCGAAGAGGAAGGCTGCGACGCCACCTAAGACCATAAAGGTGTACATCCAAGCCATGCGGTCATCGCCAAAGAAGCGGACTAAAGGAATCGTGACCACAGTGGTGAGCATACCGCCGGCCGAGGCTAACACGACACGGAAAATCGTGACGATCGAGCGCTCGTAGCTGTCCTTAGAAATTAAGGTGGTTAAGGCACCGTATGGCAGGTTGATCGCGGTATAAACCACGGTGATCATCAGATTGTAAGTGACGAAAATATAGACAATCGTGCCGACATCGCCCAATGATGGCGGTACGGCAAAGAGCAGTACCGAGCAGGCGAAGAATGGGACAATCATGCGCAAAATCCACACACGGGTCTTACCGTAAGGCGAGTGGGTGCGGTCGACGATATAGCCCATAACCAGATCGGAGAAGCCGTCGAAGAAGCGCGAGACTAAGAAGATAGTCGAAACCACTGCAATGTTCACATCGCAGTATTCGGTGTAGTAGAAGAGCAAGAAGGCCTGGGTGCCAACGTACATAATGCAGCTGGCGAAATCACCTAAGCCGTAGCACACCTTCTCACCAAAACCCGGTGAGGGCGATTTGTTAGGGTTATTAGCAAACATGGGGAAGAGCATGGGATCGAACCTCTCTGTGTTAAAGCGCCTTGATTGCACCAATGCAGCTACACCCGTCATAGGCTGCATTGCGCGCAAATAAGGTAGGGAGCAAAAGAGAATCAGACCGACATGACTCCCCCAATTACGCTGCTTAAGGCAGATCTATCCTAGCCACGCACAGGACACAGAGACACGACACGTGCCAAGCTCAGCATCGATCCAATTAGGCCTACACTAAGCCCATGACGCCTTAAGTACCCATGAAGGCTTACTAAGACCTGGCGCCTCAAGGGACACTAAGATCCACTAAGGCTCACCCAGGCCCAAATAGCCCGCAACAGGCACACTAAGGGCGTGTCATGACTCTATGCCCGTAATAGCACGGACAACACGAAAAAAGGGGAATGCACAGGAGATTGCGCGAACTTGGCAGGATCGCACAAAGGTAAGGAAACACCTACGACTAAGTAGGTGAAAGAGTTCAGCTTGAACTCAAGTATGTCGGTCTGACAACTTGGGGTGCGCTCATTGGGCTCACCCCCTAACCGCAGCTAGGGTTTGGTCTGCTGCGTGTTTGTGTCAGTCAGTTTGCACCTATTATGAGCGTGCTCTTTTAGCGCTGGCCAGTAGGTGCTGCTATTTGCCGATAGCAGGGCCATAACGCAAAGATGTGCGCACTGTGCATTTGCGCTAAATGAACGCTCCTGCGGTGCGGCACCAATTTTAGAGAAAAAATATTGAGGGTGAATATCAGAAAACAAGCTTTTATGGCGGATTTGCAAACAAGATCACTTACTCGTAAGTAAAAGTGAAAAGTACGTCACAAAAATAAAAAGCTTGGGACTTAATTACGTAAGCGCTTATTTAAGCCATTATCGCCCCAAGATACAATATTGTAACTTTTACGTTAAGATTAGGTAAAAGGCAGGAAAAGGGCTGGTGGGAGTTGGCGGAAGAGGAGACGGATGCCCGGCCAGGCCGAGCACCGTTAAAGGAAAGGAGGGCTGCTGATTACTTGGTGGCTGCTTCAGGCAGGGTGAAGTCCTTAGGGTTGATGTCGCGCAGAACACGGCATGGGGCACCTACCGCGACCTTGCCCGATGGAATATCACGGGTAACTACCGAGCCTGCACCGATGATGCAGTCATCACCAATGGTAACACCAGGGCAAATGACGACATTAGCACCGATCCAGACGCGCTTGCCGATCGTGACTGGCTTGTTGTACTGCCAAGCGGCGGTACGCAGCTCTGGGTTTTCAGGGTGCATTGCGGTCGCGACTACGCAGCGAGGGCCGATCTGGGTGCAATCACCAATGGTGATAAAGGTGTCATCAACGCCGCAGAAGTCGTAGTTGATGTAAACGTTCTTACCCAGCTTGACGTGGTTGCCACCCCAGTTCATGTAGATTGGGGCCTCGATAAAGCAGTTCTCGCCTACTTCGCAGAACATTTCCTTTAACAGCTCGGAGCGACGCTCGAGGTCGGTTGGCAAGGTGTGGTTAAACTCGTTTTGAGCTAACAGGCACTTGCGCTGCTCGGTAAACAGCTCAGGAATCGCCGAGTCATAGAGCTCGCCGGTGTGTAAGAAAGGATAACGTTCGCGGGTATCAAACTTCATAAAAAGACAATCCTAAAGTTGAAGGGGAAATCAGTGAGTCTGAGTTAAGCTGTGCATCAGCTTTTTGATATTCGGGAGGAAATCGAGGTCGGCTGGAGCAAAGTTGATCGTGTCCATCTCCTCGGCGGTGATGAACTTTAAGGCCTGATGTTCATTGGAGTTAAGCTTCTCGTGCTCGCCTTCTAATAAGTGGCACAAGAAGAGATCCATGCTCAGGTGGAAGTTCTCGTAATCGTGCTCGCAAGTGAGAAAGTAGCTGTCAACGCCGATGCGGCAGCCCAGCTCTTCTAAAATCTCGCGCTGGCAGGCTTGGATCGCGCTCTCACCTAGTTCAATCTTGCCCCCTGGGAACTCCCAGTAACCACTCAAATGGCGCTGACCGGAGCGCTGGGCAATCAAGAACTTATCGCCGGCGACAATCAAGGCCGCAGCAACGCGAACTACTTTGAGCGGGGACGGGGCAGCAATTTCTGACACATAACCTCCGAAGGTGGTGCGGGTATGTAGGGCTAGCGCAAAAAACTCAGGGCCGGGATCAAGCCCTGCCCTGTAAGATTAAGGGAAGCGAGCAATTTAGCCTAAGTGGCGGAAGCTTGGCATTCTGAGCCAATTGTTGAAGGCGATTTGTCCGCGCTCGATGAACTCTTGTTCACTCATGTGGAAGATTTCGGCGGTGCGGCGCATCGGGGCGTCATCATGGTGCTGGATGGCATCTACCGCGCTAGCGTAGGCATAACCTAACAGTTCCGTCTCATTGAATTGCTTGGAGGCAATTGCAGTTTCGATGCGCTCTAAATAGAGGAAAGGGCGATAGGCTGGGGCCAGCAAAGGGTTGTGCTTAAATTTCTTTTGCGGCTTCTTCTTTTTCCCTTTTAAACCACCTTTCTTATACATGGCGAGAGTCCCTGTCGTAAGAGGATAATACTCATAAGCTGGTTTCAGCCGTAGTTCATGGGTCACGGCACCAGCGTGGCGGCCAAACCAAGCGCCTTGGTAAGTGAGTTCGGCTTAAGCTCTTATTGTGCCTGAAGCCTCAGGCGTTCTCAAGCTCTCAGCGCAGCTTCCTGCACAAAATTGCTTGCAGCGCCCAGCGCAACGCGCGCCAGGCGTAGCTCGTGACCAGCGCCCGCGCAGCGTGCCATGCGCGGCTAGTGCTGAGCGCAGCGCCCGCCTAGGGCGCGGTAGGGGGCTTAGCGCGCTAAGGCCGGGCGCGGGCGCAGTGCTCTGGGTTAGAGTGGGCGGACTAAGAGCTGCATCATCTTCTCGTTGCCCACCAGGTAGCCTAAGAGCTCGCCTACGACGTCAAGTGAGCCGGTGAAGGTGATCGAGTACACGCTGTTGTCATCATCGTATTGGCGCAGCCACAAGGAGACATCCTTGCTGTTCTCTTTGCCCTCAATGATGCAGGTGCCGTAGGAAACTCCAGGAGTGGAGGTGAAGGTGATGCCATTGGCTTCAAAGCCTGCTTGGGCATAGTGACAGGTGTCATCGATGCTCTTATAGACCGCTTTATCCACGCGGATCGTGACTAAGGCCGAGTGGTCGATCTTTTCAACCGAGAGATGGGTATTGGCGGCATGGTCGCTAAAGGACAGCACCTTCCAGCCTTGAGGGATGCCCAGGGCAAAGTACTCGGTGCGATAGGAGGCCGGTAAGGTTGCATAGAGCTTTTGTACCGACTCGTCGTAGAAGTTCTCAGTGCTAGATGCCGTGGTTGCTCCTTGGTTGCTATTGCTAGCGCAAGCAGACAAGAGCAGCGCACTGCCCAATGCTAATAAACCGGTGCGAAGCTTAATCATCACAAAATCTCCAGCTAGGTCAAAATCGGGCCCACCAGCGCGGGACTTACTCAATCATAGCAAAAAGCACTGAGTTAAAGCTTAGCTGGCGGTCAAAGCGCCACTTAGATCAAAGACGGAGCTGATCGGGACGGCGTCTAACTTTATTTGGGCGGGACAATCCATTAAAATGGCTTGTTTTGGTTGATAGCGCGCCCAGTGCGGCGGGGCTATCGTGTTTATTAACAAGAAGTTGAGTCGCCTAAGCCCGCAGGGGTAGTGCTTTTGCGCCCGCAAGGGAAGTGTTTGGAGTCCTAGTGATAGTGCCCTAGGCCCGAAAGATAGTGCTGTAGCAAAGCATAGCGCTAACAACTCGTTGTCACTGGTTGTTAGCGCTATTCGTTGCGCCGTGACTCAACCCGAAGCTCAAAAATTTTTTTTTGAGCAAAACTATGAGGATAGGCATGGCACGGCAGACTTGGAGTAATCGTTTAGCCTATATTTTGACCGTGGCAGGTGCCACGATTGGCTTTGGTGCTACTTGGCGCTTTCCTTACTTAGTCGGTGAAAATGGCGGTGGCGCTTATGTGGCGACCTTCATTTTGATCATGCTCTTGGTGGGTATCCCGATCATCTTAGTTGAGAACGTGATTGGTCGCCGTGCCCAGACCAACAGCGTTGATGCCTTCTACACCAACAATCCAACCCACTCGCCGCTATGGAAGTTCTTTGGTTACTTTGGCGTAGTCGGCGCCTTTGGCATCTTGGCTTACTATATGCCGATCGGCGGCTGGGTTATCTCCTATATCTACCATATTGGCTTAGGTGCGTTTGGTTTGGGCGGCCTTGACCTGTCCGTGCCAGTTACCAAGGAGATCACCGAGACCTTCTACGTCGATCAAATTGAGCAGTCACCTTGGACGATCTCGATTTGCACTGCCTTCTTTGTCTGGATTAACTGGCTCATCTTACGCCGTGGCATCATTGCTGGTATCGAGCGCTCGGTACGCTTCTTAATGCCACTCCTCTTTATCTGCCTTATCATCATGGTCGGCCGTAACCTGACCTTAGATGGCGCGATGGAGGGCGTACGCTTCTATCTGACCCCAGACTTCTCCAAGATCACGGGCAAGCTCTTATTGGACGTATTAGGCCAGGTCTTCTTTGCCTTAAGCTTAGGCTTTGGTGTCATGATCACCTTATCGAGCCACTTAAGCAAGGACGAGAGCTTGGTTAAGACCGCTACCATCACCGGTGTCATCAACACCATTATCGCGGTCTTATGCGGCTTTATGATCTTCCCTTCGCTCTTTAGCGCTGGCTTAAGCCCAGACTCAGGCCCATCCTTAGTCTTTAAGACCTTACCAATCGCTTTCTCGCAGATGGCCTTTGGTAACTTCTTTGCCATAGTCTTCTTCTTACTGCTGATTATCGCCGCGCTGACCACCAGCCTTACCATCTACCAGGTAATCATTGCGGTCTTAAACGAGAAGTTTGGCATTCGCCTCAAGGGCGCGATCAATATCACGCTGCTCTTCGTCTTTGTCTTCGGCAACATCCCATGCATTTTAGGTTCGGGCCCATGGAAGGATATCACCTTCATTGACCGCTCGATCTTCGATGCTTTTGACTACATATCGGGCAATATCTGCTTCGTGCTCACGGCCTTAGGTGCTACCCTCTTTGTGGGCTGGGTCTTAAAGGACAAGGCAGTCGACGAGATCAGCAATTACGCTCCAGTGGCTCAGCGCAGCGGCTTCTTTAAGCTGTGGTTTAACTACGTGCGCTATGTCATTCCGGTAGTCATTATCGCCATCTTCATCTACGGCTTAAGCAGCCTCTAAGGCGGCCTAAAAGCCTACGGCTCAACGCCGTTATAAGCCCACTCCAGGCAACTGGCGTGGGCTTTATTATGCCTAGTAGGCGCACCAATGGTTGGTTTTTGCTAAACTGGCTCGCTATATGGCTTAGATTAGGGCAAAGCGCTATGCCGGAACGAACTCTGCAAAAAATCACGGTTGGTCTCAGCAATTTTAGAAAGGTGCGGGACTCAGGAAGCTTATTTGTCGATAAGACCGCCAAGATCGCGCAATTAGTCCAATACCCCAAGGTCTTCTTCTCACGTCCACGGCGCCTGGGTAAGACCACGCTCCTGGAAATGCTGCAAGAGCTGTTTGCTCACGGCGCGCACGGCAACCGGTACTTCGATGGCTTAGCAGTACAAAAACTATGGCCGGAGCACAAGTGCTACCCGGTAATCTTTATATCGCTCTATGCGTTAAGCAACCCTGATACCTTTGAGGCGGAGTTACGGGCGCGCCTCCTTAGCGCCTTTGATGACGCAGGCTTTGAGCAGGTCGTGCCTGAGACCAGAGGGGTTAAAGATCTGCCTAATCTTTTGGTCTTGCTCAAGAAGATCATTAAGGGTATCGATGTGGTGTGGCTCATCGACGAGTGGGATTTCTCCCTGTCGTCCAATCTCAACCACGTGGAAAATTTTGAGCGCATGCGCAATGTCCTGCGGGTGTTTTTTGGGTGGCTGCGCATCCTGAATGAAGCTCATTTCACCTTGGTCACGGGCATTGCACGCTATCGCGATACCTCATTGTTTAGTGGCCAAGACATTGTTGATATCAGCATGGATCCCTTATTTGGCGACTTAGTGGGCTACACCCAGGACGAGATCAAAACCAACTTTGCACCGCATATCGCTGCTGCCGCACGTTTGCTTCATTGCAGTGAAGATGAGCTGTTGCAACAGCTCAAGTTTCATTACGATGGCTTCTGTTTTGATGCCGATGCAAAATTCACCTTATATAGTCCATGGTCAGTTAATAATTTCTTTCAACAGGTGGTGTTAAAACCAGATAAGCCGCCTAAGTTCTATCCATATTGGATGGAAAGTTCAAATGCTCCAGCTTCAGTTCGCAACTACCTTGATATTTATCAGGTTGATCTCTCGTTCTTAGACGATATTGAAGATTCTGGCATTGAAATCATTCAAAACGACCTTGTGCAACCAGCCTCAATCGATTACCTTAGCTCGCATCGCAGTGAGCTCAAGAAGTTTGCTGCCTTAATGGTGCAAACTGGCTATTTGAGCATTAGAGAGGTGGTTGATCCTGCTATCACTAACCCTTACGTGCGCCGCTTGCGCTGTTTTTTTCCCAATAACGAGGTCGAGTCGGTCTATGCCTACGTCTTCTTACGCTACATCACCGATAAATGGGGCATGGCGGAGAGCTGGTTTATCGACACGGCGCAAAAGCTCCATGAGGCCATGTGTGCGCAAGATATAGTAGCCATTGTCCATGAGCTTAACGCCTTTTTTACCGCGATTCCTTACGACATCTGGGCTCACGCCCAGGAAACCTCGTTTCGCACCTACACCTGCTGGGCGCTAATCTTTAGCCAAGTTTCAGATCGCGTGCGCGCAGAGATCTTTAACCACAAAGGCCACTCCGATATTGAGCTGCAATTTGAGGACAAGTTCTACGTCTTCGAGCTCAAGCGTTTACCGGCGCATGGTAGCGACAAGGCGGCATTGAAGCTGGCCGATGCGGCCTACCTGCAAATTAAGGGGCGCCAATACGGTCACAACTCAGCCACCTTGCAGCAAGCGCGCGTTAATGAGCGCTATGGTTTAGTTTTAGTTATTGCTGAAGATACGCGCCAAGTGCGCTATTGGCGCCTCATCGCGCTGGAGCAGGGGCAAGAGCTGAAATCCGGTTGGGTTGACCCGATGCCCGAGCCAGTGCGCACAAGGGAGGCGGTAGTTGAGGTTACAGCCGTGCAGAATGTTGTTTCTGAGGCTAGTGCGTCTGACTCCGTAGCGAATGCTCGAGAGGACAAGAACGCAGTGGACCAAGCTGCGGCCGTGGTTCATGATGATGACGTGAGCGCCGCTCCTCAAAACGCAGCGCCTGCTCTCAGCGCCCCTGTGTCAAGCTCCCACGAACCAGCAACAAAGCCCCAATCAGCAAGCTCTAAACCTCAAGCTAGCGCCTCCAAGGCAGCTGTGGCTTCACAAGAGCAGGAACTTAGGACGACCATCCAATTATTGATTGAATTAGCCGCTGAGCACGCCAACGATAAAAACTTGGTCACCATAGATTCTGACCAGCTTACGGCTCGGATGGTCTTGCTCTACGCTAAACTCACACAAGCTGGAACGCAGTTCAGTCGAGCAGTTTTAACTTCTATGGTTCGCGCTGCAATCAGTGCATCGGAAGCTACCAGTGAACCCGCTGCGGTCAAGGTTGATCGTGCTTTCTTAACCGAGCAGCTGATCGCAACTCTGCAAGACCTGCTTTAGAAGGTATCGATGAACGTGGCAGCTGATTAATCCTAAATCTGGGGGCGCTTTCAGCGCCTCCGGTGATGGGGTAAAGCTCTTGAGCGTGTTAGCACGGCGTTGCTGTGAGGCGATGCTAGGCGCGTGGGGGAAGCGCTGCTGCAAGCGTAGAGCTCACGCAGTTAGCCCCTGTCTTATTGGATGTTTAGAGAAATTGGGGTGGTGCTTGATAGTTTTTGGCAACAAAAAAGCAGCTTGCGCTGCCTTGTATTTGCCTGAACTTTAAAGTTCATGGCGGTGAGAGGGGGATTCGAACCCCCGATACGGTAATCCGTATACACGCTTTCCAGGCGGGCCCCTTCAGCCACTCGGGCATCTCACCGCAATCGTCAGTGCTGAGCACTGTCGTTTGAACGGTGCCCATTTTACGGATTTTGCTGCCAGGTGCAAGCACTTTTTGCGAAAAATAGTGTCGGTCACCTGAGCTGGCAGCTCCTATAGAGCGTGATCTGCATCGCAAAAGCGATAAATATCGGCTTTAGTTAGAGCGACGAGGGGCGGGCGCTGGGTATTGGATTTTTGTGCTTTATTAGTCCCCAGATTGCACGTGCTGTTTTGGTCCGTAGATTTCAGCATAGCGCAAAGGGCTTAAGCCTTTGAGCTCCTTGAGCTCGCTACCTTTGTTGTGCAGCTCAATATTGTCGACAATGAACTTATCAAGCTCCTGGGGTGAGCTAATGTAGGGGTAGCAAATGCCGTAACGTTTGAGTGTCGCAAATAAAGTGCGAACGCGCGCGGTGCTATAGCGTGATTCCTTTTGGGCAAAGATGTGTTGAACCTGAGGATACGGTGCGAGCACTTGCGCGATCGTAGGGTGGGTGAAGTCCTTGGTTGGATTGGTGATGACAGTGCAGCCTTGGCCTGCGGGTATGAGCTTAATGAGCTGCTTGAAGGTGCTGCCGATAGCAGCGGGCGCGCTCTCAGCGCTCAGAGCGAAGGCTCTAATCTCAAAGTTCCAGCAATCCATCGCTAGGCATAGGAACATCGACTTTTTAGGCCCCAAGGAAATCGCACCCACCGCGCTCATAAACTGCTGGCATGGTCCGTTGGGAGCGTTGGAAGTGGTGGCATTGGCACTTGGGACTTGCGATTTGATCGGCCCTTGGCGGCGCTCAAAGCTGATGACTTGCTCACAGCGAGGTAACGGCTCGACCTGAGGTGTTGGCGCATACTTGCTGCGATAACGGTCAAAGACGCAGGCTAGTTTGTAGTAGGCGCAGCGATAGACAATGCAGGCGCGCTCCAGCTCATCGGGGCAGTATTCGATGGCATAAGCCCAGATGCGCTCGTAGTCAGCGTCACTGTAGGGTTGCACCTGATGGAGTACGTAGTAGTCGATGAAGGCCGTAGCGCCATAGAGCTCATAGAATAGGGCCCAGCGTTGGAGTTGGGCTGAGCTCACTGCTAGCTCAAAGCCCTGAGCTATAGCCTCGAGGTTGGCATCATGATGGGCATAAGCACGGCATAAGGCCTGCGCTGCGCTGAGCGGTAGGGCATCAGGCACCAGCGGATAGACCTTGCCATTCTTGGCGGTGTGAAGGTCGAGATAGGATAGGATCTGCGCTTCAGGAATTAAGGGCGCAACCTTGGGATAGCGCAGCTCGAAGTCGGGGGCTATGGTGAGAGCTTTGCGCTCGCAGCGAAAGCACAGCGCTGCCTCATCTAGGGAGATGCGATAGCTGCGCGCAAAGCTTCTAATGCCCGCACACTCATATTCAGTGAAGCTCAGATAATTGCGTTTGACGTAATAGTCGATGAAGCGTGCCTTGTTATGGAGCTCCAAGAACATGATCCAGCGCTTGACCTCAGGCTCAGTCTTGTCCCAGGCGTTAGCGGCATGGCGCAGCTCATTGATATGGTGGCGCGGCTCGTAACCTTGGGCTACTAATTCATCATGCAGTGTTATAAATGCTTGTGCCTGCTCTAGGCTTAAGATGCTCTTGCGCACTGCCACTTGACCTCCTCTTCTTGGGTGCGGACAAAACATTATTTTACGGTACAGAGCCCGATTTTGCTTGGGGCCCAAAAGACCCAAGGCGAGGCCTTGGGGGCCTCGCCTTGGGGCGGTTAGGCTCTGCCTAACCATCTTTAGCTTGCGTTTTGGGTAGCGCTTACTGCGCGTCAACCTCGACCACAGGGTCGGCATTGTGGTGGACTGGAGCGTTACCAATAGCCTCTTCTTGGGTGATAGGCTGTGGCATTTGATCTGGTGGATTGCCCTTCATTGGGTCCCAGCCAATGACTAAGAGGTACACACCAAAGCCGATGACGAAGCCAAATGGGATGTGCCAGCCGTAACGTAACCAGTTCATGAAGGAACGGGCCTTCGGGAACATATCGCACACTGCAACACCAGCCGACGAACCGAACCAAATCATCGAACCACCGAAACCGACAGCATAGGAGATTAAGGCCCAGTCGTAACCGCCCTTGATTAAGCACAGCTGAGTTAATGGGATGTTGTTGAATACCGCCGAGACGAAGCCGATAGCTAAGGTCGAGAGGATCGAAGCATCAGGTACGGAGTCGATTGGTACTAACTCGGCGCAGAACACCAGGGCTACTAAGAAGATGGTGCTGTTCATCGCAGTCAAGCCGACACGGAACTTGATCTTAACGAAGAGCGAGCCTAATAAGATCACAATCCAAATACCCAGAGCTGGGAACTCCAAGAAGTAGTTGAATAAGATCGCAGCCAATAAGATGCAGCCGACTAAGACAATGCGCTTCTTGTCCACAGTGACGCCGCCTTCAGGCACGAAAATGTCCTGAGTGTAGCGGTGCTGCTCGCGGCCAGCAAAGAATGCGACTACTAAGAAAGCAACAAAGGCTGGTAAGAAGGCATGAGCGATAACCAGCGGATCTTTACCGTAGATCCAGATTAAGGTGGTGGTGGTATCACCTACGACCGAACCGGCACCACCAGCGTTCGAGGCGGCGCAGATGGCGGCGACGTAACCGATGTGCACCTTGCCCTTATATAAGGCGGCCGCCATAGAGCAGCCGATCATAGCGGCGGCGATATTATCTAAGAAGGTCGATAAGACAAAGACGAAGCCTAACATTACCATCGCACCTAACGTGCCCTTAGGCAGGTAGCGCGGCAGAATGGAAGGGAATTTCGACTCCTCGAAGATGTTGGCTAAGATGGAGAAGCCTGGCAGCATCAGGATTAAGTTCAGGTACGTGTTCCAAGAACCCTTAATCCACTCACCATCAGGGCCCATGTGGCCAAACAGGCGGTTGATGACCGAGAAGTCAGTCAAGAACTCGTACTTGTAAAAGCACAGGGCTAAAAGACCAATCAGGGCTACCTGCATGGTCTTGTTATAGAAAATGGCCACGCCTACTAAGATGAGACCGAAGATGATCATCTCGTAGCGGATGCCATAAATCGTGGTGGTGGTAAGCCAACCATCAGCATTCTCTAAACCTATGGCCGCAGCGCCCGACGCGTAGGCGGTGCTCACGCCCAATGCCATCAATATGAGCGCAGCGCCAATCTTAAACAACTTACTTAAAGGCATATCAAACCTATGAAAAAGGGATAAAGCCAAGTGACCACGAGCCAAATCTCTACGGCCTTAGACTAAGTGGGGCTGCACGGGCGGCCCCGCTTAGCTAGGTGAAAGTAAGCTCCACACAAACTTACTTCATTGGCTTTACATCAAACACATCATCAAATTGCAGTGAGCGGTGGCTGCGTGCTACCAGAGCCAGCCCTTCTTTTTCTTCTTAGGGGTCTCAGCTGGCTGCTCTTCAGCCTTAGGCTCCTCAGCAGGCTTGTCCTCGGCCTTAGGGGCTTCGGTCTCAGCCTTGCTCTCCTCAGCAGGCTTGTCCTCGGCCTTTGGGGCTTCGGTCTTGCTCTCTTCGGCAGGCTTATCTTCGGCCTTTGGGGCTTCGGTCTTGCTCTCCTCGGCAGGCTTGTCCTCAGCCTTAGGGGCTTCGGTCTTGCTCTCTTCGGCAGGCTTATCCTCAGCCTTAGGAGACTCAGCGGCTACTTCAGCTTGAGGGGCCTGGGCGGCAGGCTTGCTCTCTTCAGCTGGCTTTACTTCTTCAGCCTTAGGGGTTTCAGGTGCGGCTTGTGGAGCTTCTGGCTCATCCTTAGGGGCGGCCATGACGCTCTCGACGGTTAAACCAACGCTCTCAGCTTTTGGGGCTGCTGGCTTGGTTGGGGCAGCTTGAGCGGCCTTTGGCTCTACAGGATCGGCCTTTGGCTCTGCTGGGGTTGCCTGAGCTACTGGGGTAGCCTTTTGCTCTGGGGCCTTGACCTTGACGGCAAAGCGATTCTTCTTGATCTCAAGATCTTGCTCGGCACGGATCGCACTGAGGTGCTGATAGCTCTCATACATGCGATGTAAGAACTCTGGGGCCTCTGCATAGTCCTCGTGTAAGCTCAGGCGCTGGACCCAGACCCAGAAGGCAATCACAATGTAGTGCGCCAAGAGAATACGTAAGGTCAGAAGACCATGATCAGCAAAGATGGTGAGTGCTGCCACCGCAATGATTGGACCTAAGGCCCAACCAACTAACGATAAAGCCTTGGTGCCACCTTGGGAGGCTGCCTTCATCTGCACCGAGAAGTTCTCGATGAAGTAGAGGGTGCCACCGCCAATGGTGACTAAGAGGCCGACTACGACCATGGCTTGGTTCATAGCTAAGGCTAAGAACAGGACACCGATCATTAAGATCAAGACGTCCATGTCGAAAATCGGCTTTAAGCCGTAGCGCGAGACTAAGGCGCGCATGATACCGACGCCAATCACTGCTGCCACCAGCATAGTGACAATCGTGATTAAAGCACCGATGTAGAACTCGCTGCTAAAGAAGTTTACCCATAATGGCAAACCGACAAATATGGCAACGACGATACCGGCACACAGATAGCCTGTGGCTAAGAAGATGCCAAGTCTCGTTAGTTTCTCAGTAGATGGCATACCAAATCACCTATAAGGCTGCGCGTTACCGCAAGGATATGAGTCAACCCGACCTTGTACTCCGTACCAAGCGCAAGGCACATTCTTGCTGTGCGCGGCAACCTCCTCTTGAAATTGCACTGTGAGTTTGAGCGTGAAACAGAGAAATTCTGTCAACTGCCTGCCTGTGCCCCACTTTGCGTTCCAGCAATTGAGACAAATGCAAGCTTTAGTTAACTCAAACTTGTGTTACGTCACAATAATGATAACGCAACAAACGTGCACATCTCGGTGCACGCCGAGGGTGCTGCCCTCAAATAGGGCATTCTGTCGCGCTTAAAGTGAACATCTTATTTTACTTGTCAGACAAGTTAGGGTGCAGCTCAATGTTAAGTTTAGGTTAAGTCCTGAGCAAGAACCTAGGAGTAAAGCCAATGAGCGCGGCGTGCGCGTGCACGGAAAAGTGGTGCGGGCGCGGAGCAGATGGCGCGATTAGGTGCCGTAATTACGGCGCGGGTTGGGGCTAGTAGTGAAAGTTATTACGCATTTCCGACAGCGTTTACGGCCACTGCGTCAACGCCCTGACGTTGCCGCTAAACCGACAACTTGGGGCATTATTACTTGCAAAATTTGCTTAAAACTGGTATGGCAGTTAAGAAATAAAATGGCGCTAAAGCCAATGGTAGCGGGCTTTTGCTGCGGCAAAATCTGTGACTGACATACAAGTTTTAGCATGTTAGAGCAGGGCCAATGGAGACTTGGCGTGATAATGGCGCCATGCTGTGTTGAGGTGTGCCTCTTGACTGAGCATAGCCTTAATGGATTAAGCTTGCTGCTTGGTTTTAGTTTTTGGTTTGGGCCGCGTCAGAGCACGGCTCTAGGGTGTCACGATGAAGATTGTAATGCGCATGGGCAAGGCTGAGCTGGTGCGCCGCTATACCGTGTTTTTGCTCGCAATGATTGTGGGCTCCTTTGGCGTCACCTTGGTCACACGCGCGACCTTAGGCGTTAACTCGGTGGCCTGCTTTAGCTACGTTACCTCGGTGTACTTTCCGATCACCATGGGCATGGTCAACATCCTGTTCAATTGCTCCATGCTCATCTCCCAGTTCTTTGTCATGAACGCCGCCGAGCGCAGAGTGCAGCTGGTGAACGTGTTGCTGCAAGTCCCGGCGATGGTGCTCTTTGGCTTTATGCTGGACTTCTGGCTCTACGTCACCGAGGATTTTCACCCTGAAAACATGCCGTATGGCTATGCCGTGTGCTTTATTACCTTCTTTGTGGGCTCGGTCATCATTGCCTTGACCATCGTGCTCCAGGCAATCGGCAATGTCGCGAAACTGCCGTGCGATGCCTTTGTCATGATCTTGGCTGCGCGCATCAACAAGAAGTTAGGCTGGGTCAAGCTGGCCTTTGACGCCTTCCTCGTCATCACCGCTGCCATCATGTCCTTATTGTGCTCAGGCTTCAGCGAAATCATCGGTATCCGTGAAGGCACGGTCTTAGGCGCCCTCATGATTGGTCCTATGGTCCAGGTACTGATGCCTTACTTTGCCTTCTTCACCCGCTGGATTGACAAGACCAAGGTACCAGCTGCACAGTCGGCACAATAGCCCGGCAGTCGGCACAATAGCCCTGCTGTCAGCACAATAGCACCGCTGTCAGTACAATAGCTCCGCTGTTGGCACAATAGCCCAGCAGGCTGGTAGTGTTTGCACCATTAATGCAGTGAGGTGTGTGGTCACCTGTGCGCTGAACTTTTGGGGTGTGCGCGTCGTTGGTGGGGGCGCTGGGCTCAGATTTAGATAATGCTGGACGGGGCTCTCAATTTCGGCCCAGCATGCGGCTTTGGGCTCAATTGCCGCCTAGGGCTATGCTATAATCAGTTACGGTGCGTAGTCTGTTGCTGAGCGCGGCTTAAAAACGAGCACAGGCCAGAACACCTCGATGCGTAGCTTGGGCTATAGGATCGATAAGTCAGAGCCGCAGCTCTGCAGGATTGTCGTGGGCGCACAGAGATTTTTAGGAGCTCTTCGTGAAAAATCGTAGCATCATTCGCAGCGAGATTAACAACTACTATCGCGCTAAAGTGATTAGTTGGCTGGCAAGTCACATCAAGGATAAGCGCGATGTGCCCGAGGACTTCCCAACCCACCTCTATTTAGGTGCCCCGACCAAGGATGAAGAAGTCTTAGAAAATAAGGACGCCTTCTTAAGCTTCTGCGCCGAGTGGAATACCCACCTGCCAGCAGGTCATATCGAGTTTATCGATAAGAGCTACGACGAATTGGGCACGGTCAAGGTGCCAATTCACCTCGTATTCGACACCCCAGATGAGTTAGCAATCTGGGCCGGCCACTTAGTTGAATATCACTCCGCTGTGCGCTGCTTAGACCTCATCGCCCAAGAGGTTCCTGAGTTAATCGATTCGGCGCTCAATGTCATCAGCTCCTTGGCCAACCTGGCGTGGATTGACTTCGAGCGTATGGTCGCCGTTTCCAAGTGGTTCTGCGAACACCGCGATAGCGAGTGCTTAATCCGCCAAATCCCAATTCGTGGTGTTGATACCCGTTGGTTTGAACTGCACAGCCACCTGCTGCTTGATTTCCTGCGCGATTACTTAGAGCTCAATCCATACCGCAAGGACTTATTACAGCTGGGCTTAACCCCACCACCATCGCTGGTGCGTATGGTCGTCTTCGATCAAGATCTGCGCACGAAGATTGGCGGCATGCGCCTCTTTGCCACCTCGATTCAAGAGATGGAGCAGCTCAAGATTCGCCCAGATCGCGTCGTCTTCATCGACAATCTGCCAACAGCGGTAGCCTTGCCAGATCTCAAGGGCACCGTCGGTATCATTACCCCACTTAACCACATCCGTGAGGCCTGTGCCATTAGCTGGGTCGGTAATGCCCACTGCCAGTACTTGGGCTCGATTGACCTCAAGTCCTTTGCTATTTTGCACAATCTGCGCTTATATCTGCCGAATATCGAGTCGGTCTTAATGGATGAGCAGACCTTGCTCTCCAATCAAGATCTGTGGACCAACGATGACTTAAGCGCCTTTGATAGCGCTCCAGTAGCGTTAAACCAAAGCGAAACCCACTTATATCGCTGCTTAATCGATGGCGTCTATGGCGATCGCGTCCGCTTAGACTTAGAGCGTCTGCCGCTGGCCTTAATTGCCACGGCCTTAGGTTGCTCTGATGAGCAGTACTTAAACGATGCTAACTTAGGCAACCTTGCTTTAAACAATATGCTGGGAGTCACGAGCGGCAATACGATCGATGACACGGCCCCTTACAACAACTTAAGCTCGGTGCACACCACTGTCACCAAGAGCCAGCCGTTAAATGAGGTCGCAACTGCGGGCACCATCACTAAGGCCAACCCTAATGGTGATTTTAAGCCAGCCAATAAGGGCGCAGCCAAGGATGACGGGTCGAAGTTAGAAAAGCAGGCCTAGTTACAGGTCATGATCCGATAGCGCGTGCGGCCTAAACCTCGGGTTTAGGCCGCCGCATGTTGTAAGCAGCAGGGATAAGCTCCCAGCAGCTTAGGAACTTACCACTTAAGTTTGAGGAAATGGTCAGGCACTCTCACTTGGGGTGCTAAGGCCCCATTGAACGCTATGGAGCAGACTAACAAAAACTTACAAAGCCTCTATCGGCTCAGCCCATCAGATTCCTATCTTGATGAGCCCAATGGTCGGACGCTAGGGGCACAGGTAAGTGCGCAAGCTGCCGCTCAACTAGGGCGCCTGGCGCTCAATAGTGCTCGCGCCGATAAATTCAGCAGCTTAAATTTCACTCAGAACTGGAATATTCCCGGTTTTGAGCAACGCCAAAGCGCAGCCTCAGACGAGCTGGCAACGTTAAGCGCGGCCGCCTTAGAGGCTTATGCCTATCAAGAGGATTATGACCTCTCCCCTGAAGATTACGCCAGCCTCATGCGCGTGCGCCACTACGTTAAGAATCAAGATGAAGCGCGTGCTCAAGCCTTAGGCACTCCGGCCAATGAACCGGCTCCTGATAATAAGCCACGCTATGCCATCTACCGCTCGGGCGCGGTAATGCCGCTGCGTCCTACGGCCAAGGACAAGGATCAGCCTTCAGGTTACAGTAAGCCTATGAGCTATGGTATGTCCAAGGGCATAGCGCAGAGCGTCGGCCTAGAGCGTAACTTAGGCACCGAGCGTTACGCCCAGTATGTCAATTTGCAGCCGAGCAATAACGCTACCACCCGCATCACGATGAGCACCTCCAGTGCGCGCGCCCATGCTATGGCCGCCGCTCACCCTGAGGGCTTATTGGTGGATGTCGATACCGGCCTTGTAATCAACGACACGTCACATGCGCAGTTGTCCTACGAAGCCACCCCTGAGGTCATGGAGCGCATGGCCCCAGAGCAAGAAATTATTGCGACGGTCGTGGACGATGACGCCACCGCCGAGGCCTATGACGCCACCGCCGAGGCCGATGACGCCACCGCCGTGGACGATGAGGCCACCGTGAAGACTGAAGCTGAGGTTACCACTATGACCACGGATGCCAAGGACGAACCTGCTCCTCGGGCAGTGCCAGCCTCTCAGGCGGTGCCAGCCCCTAAGAGTGAGCCCGTCCGTCAAGATGAGGTCATTGCCTCAAGCGAAGGGGTGCGCATCGTACGTACGATCAAGCAGACTTTTGTGCCGAGCCCTGACACCATTGTGGCCCGCCACTCTATGACGCGCGAGCGTTGGGGTGAATACGGCTTAAAGGGGGTCGGGGGCCGTCCGCTCACCAACGACTATCCGCGTCCTGAAGACGATTACTATGTGCCAACACCAAGCACGATGCGTCCGCTGACGGTCGCCGAAGCGCAAGCGGCCTTAGATGCCGCGCGCCGCCGCCAGGCCTATGGGGTGGAAAATGCCGAGGAGAATGGTGACCACATTGCCAATGCCGTCTTAGTGCGCAACAGCACCACGCGCATTGTCACCAATTCGCGCAAGGCCGCCGAAGATTACGAAAAGAGTGCCGCCTTAGATGCCGAGCTCGAGCGTATAAAGCAAGCGCAAGCCCCCGAGTCAGGCGACGAGGGTCCAGCTACGGTTATCTCGCGTCACGCGGTGATGCAGCGTCCGGTCAAGAGCGCCGCTGAGCTCTTAGCCGAGGCTCAAGCCCAGATTATTGCGCCAATCGCCTCAAGCCCTGATGCTGGTTGGGAAAATGCGCTGGGCCGCGAATACACCCCAACGCTGGTGCCATCAAGCTTAGAGCCAAGTGCCAAGGTAGAACCAAGCGCCGAGGTTCAGGCCGTTGAGGAAGTAGCCCCTAAGGTGCGTGCTTTCCTCAACGAAGCAGTCATTGAGCCTGAAGTCCGTGAGCTGGAAGTCCAGGATGTGCCTGAGGTCAGTGCTGAGCCGGAGCAAGTCATTGCCGAGCCAGAGCAGGTCGCCGTACCAGAGGTCGCACCAAGCGCGGTCGAGCCGGTGTTCGAGCCTGAGCGCGTAGTTGCGCCTAAAGTTGTGGTTGAGCCTGAGGTCGTAGCAGAGCCTGAGGCACCAGCAGCAGCTCCAGTTGAGGAGCTTGCAGCCAGCTCGGCTGAGGAAGAAGCTTCTCTGGTAGCACCAAGCGAGCTTGAGGCAATCAAGGGCCGTCGCAGCCGTCGTAATAAGACCCGCGCCCGCGCCAAGGCCGCTGCCGCCGCTGCCCTAGCTGAGGTTAATGGTGCTGAGCCTGAAGCTGTTGCCGCTCAGAGTGAGCCTAAGGTCGAGGTTAAAGTAGAGCCTAAGAGCGAACCTAAGGTTGAGGTCAAACCAGAGCCAGTGGCTGCGGTCAAGGCCGAGCCTCAGGTTAAGGCCGAGCCTGAGGTTAAAGCAGAGCCTGAGGTTAAAGCAGAACCTCAAGTTAAGGCTGAGTCTGCGGTTAAGACCGAGCCTGCGGTATCGCCGGACGCCTCAAGTGGCGATGGTAGCGCCCACCGTCGCAAGCGCCGTCGCCGCTAACTGAGATTTGAGATCAAAGCCCTAGAGCGTGTCTTTAGGGCTTTGGCGTCTTTGGAGCAGGTAAATCGGCGTTAAGCAAGCTCGAAGATGCGCTGTAAGCTGCGTTCCATCTCGAGGTTCGGGCAGCCATAGGCGTTACCTTCCTCCTCTCAATCAACCTGGCTCAATAGTGACGGTGTGCCCGTAAGTACTGCACTTCTGCGGCTGTGCTTGAGACTACCACCGACCCACGCATTGAGACGTGGGCACGTGGTACGCCCCAGTGCCGCCATGGGTAAGGCAGCTGGGGCGGTATGCCAGGCAGATGGGCGCCTTGTCTGCTTGAGCTCTTAGCTCTTCCAGCGCCAGCGGCGGTGCATCGAGCGGTAGATGACTTGGTTCAAGCGCTTGATGATGACGCGGTACTTGGTGGCACGGAAGCGGCGGCCGCCAATCACGATCAGCACGCCACACAAAATGAGCACAATGCCCATGACGAGATTGAAGGTCAGGGCCTCATGGAAGATGAGCACCGAGAGGGCTACGGCGGTGACCGGCTCTAAGGCGCCTAAGACCGCAGTCATAGTAGAGCCAATGTTCTCGACCGCGATATTAAGCAGCACCAAGGAAAAGATCGTCGGGACCAGACCCAAGATGATGATCAGGCCATACTCCTGCGGTACATGAGGCACCATAAAGTTTAGGGACGGGGCCGCTGCAATATAGAGAACCGAGATGGCTACCGAGA
The DNA here is from genome assembly GCA_944390115.1 of uncultured Anaerobiospirillum sp. Classification (GTDB taxonomy): domain Bacteria; phylum Pseudomonadota; class Gammaproteobacteria; order Enterobacterales; family Succinivibrionaceae; genus Anaerobiospirillum. The sequence goes on along the minus strand of CALXOW010000013.1, from coordinate 10,713 downwards.
AGACGATGAGGTAGAAGGTCAGCTTCTCATTGGTGATCACGATGTGGGTGCGGTTGATGCCGACAATGTAGAGGGCGTAGGTGAAGGCCGAGGCAATGGCGAGGATGGTGCCAATTAAGGACATACCGCCTTCTTCGGCACCATGGAGCAAGGCGACACCAGCAAAGCTCAGCACAATCGCCAGCATCATCGAGAGCGAGAGCTTCTCGTGATAGACCAAGACCATGATGAGCGCGGTAAAAATTGGGTACAAGAACAGGATCGTGGCGCTGATACCTGCATTCATGTAGTTAAAGGAAATGAAGTAGAACAGAGTTGAGAGCGCAAAGCAGATACCCGGCAGCGCTAAGCACTTGAGATCCTTTAACGGCAGCCCCAGCTTTTGGCGCTTGAATAAGAGCAAGGGCAGAAGCAGCACCAAGGCGCACGCATAGCGGTAGAGCAGGGCATTCGCGGCATCAAATCCATAACGGTAGAGCAAGAGCGCTAAGACGGGGCTACTGCCGTAGCAGGCGGCCGAGAGCATACCGGCGATCGAGCCTTTGAGCTGTGGGTTCATCAAAAAAAAATCCTTACCTAAATGGGCTGCAGCATCAAGCCGATCTGAGCTGTGCTCCCTGAGCCGCTGGTGGTGCTGCGGTCAGGTTAGGCCTGATTGCCCCGGCATCTTAGCGCCGCATTGTTAATCCTAAAGGAGCGCTCTGTTATGGTGCGCAAAAAATCGTTTCTGGGCGCTTCAGGGCGCAAAAAGCCCGGCAGAGCCGGGCTTTTTAGAATCCCAGAAAACTGGGTTTATAAGGCCCAGTGGGCTGGACCTTTGGGAGCAATCAGTTAGCTCTTGCTTTGGTCAACGGCCTGATGGACGGTTGGGCGCTTGTGGATAGCCTTATCTACAATAGCTAAGACGATTAAGAGGCCAACACATGGGAGTAACCAAGCCAGATCACTCTCGTAGAATGGCAGAGCGTCAGTTACAGCCTTAGGCAGGATGGCGATACCTGCAGCATCAAAGCCATCAACGAAGCCGAAGAGCAGGGCTAAGACGCAGGTTGGGGCGATGACAAAGCTCTGATTTACAAAGTACTGACGGATGAAGGAGGTCATGACCAGCACGATAAAGACAGGGTAGACCGTAATCAGGCCTGGAACCGAAATCTGGATTAAGGTGGTCAGACCGAAGTTAGCAATTGCGCAAGAAACAACAGCGAAGATTAAAGCGTAGTACTTGTACTTGATTGGCCAAACGGTACCAAAGTAGGTCGAGCAGGCGCAAATCAGGCCAATCGCGGTCACCATGCAGGCAACAATAATCAGAATTGCCAGGAAGATGTTACCTAAGCTGCCGTAGGCTAAGTTGACGTAGGCGCTTAAGACCTCAGCACCATTGGTGGCGTTCGGGGTTAAGCTAAAGGAAGTGTTGCCTAAGCGGAACAGGCAGAGGTAAATGAAGATAAAGCCAATACCAGCCATGCAGCCCGACATAATGGCGTAACGGGTAACAGGCTTGGCCTCGGTGACACCATGGGTGCGAATGGCGTTCACAATAATGATAGCGAAGGCTAAGGAGGCTAAGGTATCTAAGGTCAGATAGCCGTTAACTAAGCCGATACCAAAGGCGCCTGCGCCGCTGACAAAGCCCTCCATTGGAGGTTGTGGCTCCGAAGGAGCTAAGAAAATTGCGGTGACGCACAAGATGATGAGGGCGGCGATCTTAACAGGCGATAAGAACTTACCGACAGTATCCAAGATCTTGGCTGGGTACATCGCAAAGGTGGTCGCGATCACGAAGAAGAAGACCGAATAGCCCGGCAGGATGTTGTATTCTTCGCTGATAAATGGCTTTAAGGCCAGCTCATAGGCGACGGTGGCGCAACGTGGAATGGCGAAGAGTGGGCCAATGCACAAGAAGCAGATCGCAGTGGCGATAAAACCAGCCTTAGCGCCAATAGGACGGCAGAGCTCATCCATCGAGCCGCCTAAGCGCGCCATGGCAATGGCCGCAATAACTGGCATACCCGTACCAGTTAATAAGAAGCCAATAGCAGTAGGGAGCACGTTAGTGCCGGATTGTAAGCCTAAGATTGGAGGGAAGATAATATTGCCGGCACCAACATACAAAGCGAAGTTGGTCATGCCCAGCAAGATAATTTCCTTTACGGTAAGTCTGGTCATAACAAGAGAGCCTTCTCAGCAAGTGAGTCTTCTCATACTAAGCTCGCGGGCACCAAGGGTGAGGGCTCAGGCTACAGCTGCGCTGTGCGCAGCAGGTGGTCGGGCATGAGCAAAGTTGGCGGGGCACTGAAGCGTCCAAATCTTAGGGCGCAGACGCTGCCCAAATCCCGGAGCGTTGTAAAGATTGTGAACCGGGGCATTATGCCACAATTCGATGCAGTGCACCTGATCGATTGCGCTGAAGCGCTGGGCACCAAAAGGGTGATAACGCTCAAGCCCCCATAAATAGCGGCTTTATGCGGGTGGCTTAAAATAGCCATTTTGCCGTTGCCAGTTATTGGTGCATTGGTGGCCGTCTTTGCACTATATTTGCCTGATAAATTGCACCAAAAAAGAATATGATTTGTGCTTTTATCAGAGCCCAAAGCGCACTGCTGGTGCAGTAATAACGCACCAACGGTGCAGAAAATACGTTCTATGCGAGCACAAAATTCCGCTCTTAGTGCTTTTCATTTAGAGCGCTCGCCGTTCACGAACGTGGTTCGAGCGAGGGCGCTATCGTGGTTCGAGCGAGGGCGCTATCGTGGTTCGAGCGTGAGCGCTATCGTGGTTCGAGCGTGAGCGCTATCGTGGTTAGAACTCAGCTTGGCTTAGAACTACGGACATTCTTGATCGGTCTCGGAGGGATTGTAGCCAAAGAACTCTTTGAAGCTGCGCGAAAAATAGGAATAGCTGGTAAAACCAGCCTCTAAGGAAGCGTTGAAGGGCTTGGTACCAAGGGAAATGAGGTAGCGAGCATGGGTCAGGCGCTTGCGCCGGATGAAGTCGTTAAAGTTGAGCCCAGTCAATTGCTTAAAACGGCGCGATAGATGAAATTTGCTGATATTCAAGCGCTCGGCTAGCCCCGATAAAGACAAGTCATCGGCCAAATGGTCGTTGATGTATTGAATGAGGTCGTTCAGGCGCGGATCTGCGTAAATCTCGGGCGGCTTGCTAAAAGACTCAACGTTGTCCATGTTGCGGGCCAGTAAGAGCAAGGTCATGGTGGTAAGGCAGTCGCGCATGACCAAGGCTTCCGGGCTCTCTTGCTCGCTAATATAAAAGAGGCGCGCTAGGATCAGCTGAAGCTCAGTAAAGTCCTCAGAGGATACTTTAATTAGGTCGGTACCGCGTGCTTTGAGCGTATCAAAGGCGCGCAAGAGGTTGATTTTAGGATGTTGAGCCGTAAGTCGTTCGATACAAGTGGGATGAAGCCATAGCACAAAACGTTCATAGGGCTTGCTGGGATTGAGTTCGCCACTGTGAAATTGCAGCGGATTGATCAGAATAATGTCGCCGCTCTTTAGTAAATAGTGGCGTCCTTCGACTTCGTACTTGAGCTCGCCGCTTACGATGAAGAGTACCTCGTAGAAAGCATGGTGGTGGCGCTCGACGGTGATAGGCTGCGCCTGAATCGGTTCGAGCAAATGAACGCACTCTTGATTGTTGTTGCGCATCAGGATGCGGTAGCGTCCGTCAAAGCCACGGGTTATCGCAGGTTTCACCATTTGACCTCCGGTCGGATCGGGCAAGGTATTTCGTGACCACGGCGCGCCGAATCCTGCTAGCAGTAGGTTGGTCACGCCACTAGTTGCTGGGATACTACTATTTTAGCAAGGTGGTTCGAGGTGGCTGAGCCCCGTGTGCTCTGCATTTTGAGGAAAATTTGCACAACTTCACAAAAACAGCAATGAATGCTCTCAAGTGCAACCTAGGGCATAGGCGAGGGCAATAGAGGGCAAGAGGAGCTTAAGGCAGATCCTTAAGATTAGTCCAGTCGCGCCACTGGGGGTGGCGGGGAAAGGAGATTGTCTTAATGCTAAAACCAATTGAAAATCAGTACCGCACCTACAAGAACTTAGACGGTCTGTGGGATTTTGCGGCCGCTCAAGGTACTCAGGGCTATGATGAGCGCTGGTTTGCCCAAAAGCTGCCTCACGCTATTACTATGCCGGTACCGGCCAGCTATAACGATGTCGCTTGCGACAAAGCCCTTAAGAACCATGTGGGCGATGTGTGGTATCAGCGCTCTTGCTTTATCCCGCCATATTTTACAGGCAAGCGCATTATCCTGCGCTGTAATGCGGTGACCCATCGCGGTACCGTCTTCGTCAACGACCAGCAGGTCGCCTGCCATCAGGGCGGTTACACCCCATTTGAGGCTGATATCACCAAGCTGGTAACGCCCGGCGAGACGGTGCAGCTCACGATCTGCTGCAACAACGAGCTGACTTGGCAAACCCTGCCGCCTGGACTTATTGCTAAGAATGAAGCCGGTGAAACGCGCCAGTACTATTTCCACGATTTCTTCAATTATGCCGGTATTCACCGTAGTGTCCAGTTAGTCGCAGTGCCTATGGAGGCGATCGAGGACGTTACCGTGGTGACGGCTGTGACCGCTGATCTCAAGAGCGCTACGGCTCAGGTGAAGGTTCAAGCAAGTGGCAACATTGGCTTAGAACTGCTCGATGTTGAGGGTAATTGTGTGGCCACGGGCAGCGGCGCTGATTGCCAACTCCAAGTTGCTAATCCTAAGCTGTGGCAGCCGGGTGCGGCTTACCTCTACACCTTAAAGGTCACGCTGCGTGATGATGCGGGTGTGGTCGTGGATGAGTACCGCCTCAAGGTTGGTCTGCGTTCGGTCGAGGTCAAGGGTGAGCAATTCTTGATCAACCATCAGCCGTTCTACTTTAAGGGCTTTGGTCGTCACGAAGACGCTTATGCGCGCGGCAAGGGCTATGACCCAGTAGTGATGGTCCAAGATTATCGCTTAATGGCGTGGATCGGAGCTAACTCTTTCCGTACCAGTCACTATCCTTACGCGGAAGAAGAGCTGGAGTACGCCGATGAGCACGGTATTGTGGTGATCGATGAGACCGCTGCCGTGGGCCTCAATTTAGGCTTAGGCATATCTGCTGCCGCCAAGGAGCAGCTGCCAGCTCAGCTCTTTAGTCCCGAGGGTGTCAATGATAAAACTCAGCAAGCGCACCGCGACGCTATTGCGGAGCTGATCGCCCGCGACAAGAATCACCCTTGCGTCGTACTCTGGTCTATTGCCAATGAGCCTGACGGCTGTGCCCCAGGCGTGCGTGAGTACTTTGCGCCGTTGGCCCAGTATGCCCGCGAACTCGATCCATCCCGTCCTATTACCTGCGTCAATGTGATGTTCTCTTCGGCCGACAAGGATCTCATCAGCGACCTCTTCGACGTACTTTGCATCAATCGCTACTACGGCTGGTATGTCCAACCAGGCGATATTCCAGCGGCCCGCAAGGTCCTCGATGATGAGTTGACCTTATGGGAGCAAAAGCTTCATCAGCCGATCATTGTCACCGAGTACGGCACGGACACTATGAACGGCCTGCATTCGGTCACCGCTGAGATGTGGACCGAAGAGTACCAAGAAGAGTGGCTGCAAATGTGCCACGAGGTGTTCTCAGCTCACGCAGCGGTGGTCGGTGAGCAAATCTGGAATTTTGCCGACTTTGCCACGAGCCAAGGCGTATTGCGCGTTGGTGGCAATCGTAAGGGTATTTTCACCCGCGCCCGTGAACCTAAGCGCTCAGCTTATGCCGTCCGTCGTCGCTGGCAATCCGTGGGCGTCTGTGACAAGCCAACTATCGCTTAGCTCCTTTCTGAGTGCAGAACTTTCCGACTCTGCGCGAAAAAAAAGAGAGGCAGCGCTTTCAGTTGCTGCTCTCAGAGGCAGAGCGCTCAGCACCATGAGTCAGCCTCTGACCTCAAGAAGGCAGAGCCTAACGGCTCTGCCCTAGTAGGGCGTATCAGGCCCTTAATATCAAGTTTCAGCGTTAATTTATCATGGAAAATAACAGTTTCAAGCTCAAGTGGCCGACTATCATCGGTTACAGTTTGGGCGATGTGGCGAACAATTTCGCCTTTGCGATGGGCGCGCTCTTCCTTTTAAGCTACTACACCGACGTAGCTGGAGTGGGCGCAGCAGCGGCTGGTGCCTTGCTCTTGGGTGTACGCTTCTTTGATGCCTTTGCCGACTTGTTGGCCGGTCGTGTGGTCGATAGCGTTAACACCCGCTGGGGTAAGTTCCGTCCTTTCCTGCTCTTTGCTTCAATCCCCTTGATGATCATTTCGGTCTTGGTCTTCTACGTGCCATCAAGCTTAAGCCACACCGGCAAGGTCATCTACGCGACTATCACCTACGCCGGTTTAGGTCTATTCTACAGCCTGGTCAATATCCCATACGGCTCGCTTGCTACCGCTATGACCCAAGACCCGCTGTCACGAGCGCGCTTAGGTGCCGGACGTAGCATCGCTGCTTCCTTGACCTTTGTGGTGCTGGCTTTTGTTATTGGCTCGCAAATTGGTGGGAGCGACGTGGCGTCGGTGCAGGCCACTTATCTGCACTACACAATTATGCTGGCCATTGCCGGTTTGGTGCTCTATTTTCTGTGCTTTAAGTCGACCAAGGAAAATGTCATCCGCACGGTAGCACAGCCTGCCTTAGGTGTTAGCTTGCGCACAGTCAAGAAGAATCATGCTCTGATCATGCTGTGTGGCGGCGCGCTCTTTATGCTGACCGCGACCTTTGCGGTAACCGCAACCGGCATGTTCTACGTGCGCTATGTGGTCGGCGATCCGTCACTCTTTACCGTGATGGTTCTGGTGCAGATGTTCATCGGCTCGGTGCTGCCAGCCTTCTTTGTACCGTCCTTGGTCCGTCGCTTTGGCAAAAAGAACACCTTCCTCATTGGTGCCAGCATCGGTTTTATCGGCTATCTGCTCTTTTTCTTCCTGTCAGGCTGGAACTTCTTTGCGGCTATGGCCGGACTGTGTGTCGCCTCGATCGGAATGGGCTTTGCCATGACTGTAATGTGGGCACTCGAGGCCGATACCGTCGAGTATGGCGAGTATCAGACCGGCATTCGTATTGAGGGCCTGACTTATTCCCTGTTCTCGCTCACGCGCAAGTGTGGCCAAGCCTTAGGTGGCTCGATCCCCGCCTTCATTATGGGGGCGGCCGGTTATATCGCCAATGCCGAGCAGACCGAGGAAGTAATTTTCAGCATTCGTGCCTCCATCGCCTTATTACCGGCAGGCGCCATTGCCGTAAGCTTCCTCATCATGCTGTTCTATCCATTAACGGACGCCAAGTTTGCTCAGATCATGAAGGAAATCACGGCGCGTCGTGCCGCTAAAGCCGCCGAGGATCCTGAGACCCAAGCTGCCATCAATGCCGTTACTGCGTCCCAAGCTCCGCAATCATCACAGGCTTAACCCACAGCAAATAGCCCCTAGCAATCGGGCCTTAGTAAATAGGCCCTAGCAATCGGGCCTTAGCAGAGTTAAGCCAATGTAGCAACTTAGGGCCGCTCAGGCGGCCTGCCTTGAGGAGACTTACTGTGAACAAGACATTTGCCGCAGTGCTGTGCGGCACCATTTTAGGCTTGGGGCTAATCCAAGCTAGCGCAGCTGCATCCTTTGCTGACAGTACGCCGCAGCTACGCCTTAGGCTCAAAAACGACTTTCGTCGTGCTTCTAAACCATCAGCGGGCGCCAATGAAAATATCTACGCTTGGGTCCAGGGTGCAATGCTCGAATTTGACACCGGCTGGTACAACGACTTGATCGCAGTCGAAGGAGGCGGCTTTTGGGTGCAAAAGCTCGATTCGCACGACGGCAAGCACACCCGCTGGTACCTCAATAGCGATGATGAAAGCTTCGGTTACGTCAATGCAGCTCTTAAGGTGCGCTTAGGTGATTATGGCATCATTAAGGCCGGACGTTTTGTCACCGATACGGGCTACGGCGCGCTGCCTTATTGGGTGCCGCTTATCACCAGCAACTCGAACCGTACCTTGCCGACCTCATCACAAGGCGTGTTAGCATACCTGACCCCCACGGACTGGCTGGATGTCTGGGGCTTGTGGCGCAATGAAGTCTTTACCTCCACCAGCGCCTTGCTCGATGGCTATCGTTACGAGGGTATTTATGACCCAGCCACCGGTGACTACGAGGGCACAAAACGGCCTTATTCCGCGCTGGCGTTGAGCTTCCATGACCAAGATAAGTGGCGCTTGTCGCTGGGGGCAGCGCTGCAAAACAGCAGCTTTACCCAGTATGAGGCTAATTTTGACGGCAGCCTCGATTTAGGGGGCCATCAGCTCAAAAACACCTTGCGCTACTTCTACGCTGACGTCAATGATGACACTTGGGAGCTGTGGCAGCACAACGGTATCTACAGCGATGACACCTACCTGATCTCAGGTATGCATAATCTAGCGTTGAGCTTTGGTTCGGTCTTCTTTGCCTGGGAGTACATCGAGCATGCCACCGTAGGTCCTATGATCGATTCCGATATTGGCTTTCCCTATGCGTGGAGCTTAGATCGCAATTTAGAGGACATGTGGTCCTTTGAATTAGGGCTCAACTACCAAGTGGGCGACTTCACCTTCTCGCTTGCCCCGCTCTACACCAAGGGCTATGAGAATTACTCCAAGCAGGTGAGCGTCGAAGGCTACGATCTCAATTTAGGCGTTTTCTATCGGCCGAGCGCCGGGCCACTTAAAGGCCTGACCGTCTTGTTAGCAGGCGATCGGGGCTTTGAGGATCGCCCCGGCAGCCGTTATGGCGACCGCCTCCACTACTGGGACATTAAATTTACCGCTCAGTACGATCTCAATTTCCTCCAGTAACACAACATCCATCACCTATTTATGTGCGGCGTGCGGCCGCACATATTTATCCCCACACCTCTTTCTCTCCCAATCACAGCGCTCGAGCAATGCGGTACTCGCACTTGCTTCTTAACACATCTATGATGTAACTATGTTAGGATAGGTACCCCTGCCTTATGTGGCGGCTGCAAAACATGCGGCAGCAGTTGTAGCGTTAAGCGTAGCCGATTGTGGCGCTCAGGGCTGTGCTTAGGTGGGGCTGTTGCGTATTTGTAACCAGTAGACTGAGCTAAGCTGGTGCTTTTCTTGTACAAATGATGCATTTTTGAACGTGCCAAATTTTGGTGTTATCATGGCACGCAATTGAGCTAGGTGCTGTGCTGTCATCGCTTATCAGCGAGATAAATATCAGCTCAAGCAGAGAGTTGTTGATAGGTTGGGGCTGAGCCCGCATTGAGGAGAGAGTTGTGAACAAGATTGTAGCCGCTGCACTGTGTAGCAGCTTAGTAGCCCTCGGAGCGGCTCAAGCGACGGCAGCTGTGACCGATTATGCTGCGAGTACGCCTTCGCTACGTCTGAATCTGCGTAACGACTTACGCCGTTCGATGAAACCAGCTGACGCCCCAAACGATGACGTCTATGCTTGGGTTCAAGGTGCCATCCTCGAGTTTGACAGCGGCTGGTTTAACGATGTCATCGCGGTTGAGGGCGGCGGTTTCTGGGTCCAAAAGCTCGATACCAGCGAAGGCAAGTTCACCCGTGGCTACCTCAATGGCGATGATGAGAGCTTTGGCTATCTCAACGCAGCCGTTAAGGTCCGCTTAGGCGACTACGGCCTTATTAAGGCCGGTCGCTTTGTCACCGACTTAGGTTACGGGGCTATGCCTTATCGCGTGCCACTTCTGACCAATAACTCCAACCGTACTCTGCCAACCTCCTCGCAGGGTGTGTTAGCTTACCTGACACCAACTGACTGGCTTGATGTCTGGGCGATGTGGCGAAATGAAGTGTTTACTGCTAAGAGCTCGCTTTATGATGGCTATCGTGACGAGGGCGTGTTTGATCCGGTCACGATGAGCTACGACGCTCAAAAGCGCTCGCGCTCCTTTATTGCCTTTAGCTTCCACGATGAGGATAAGTGGCGCTTGTCGGTAGGCGGCTCCTATCAGCGTGATGTCTCCAACCAGTTTGAAATTGATTTCTCCAACCGCATGCAGCTGGGCGACTACCGTCTCAGAAACAATCTGTGCTTCTTCCACGCCGATGTCAATGACGACACTTGGACGATGTGGCAGCGCGCAGGCATTATGAGCGATGACAACTTCCTCATCTCTGGTTCGCACGAGCTCGATTTAAGCTGGGGTGGAGTCTTCTTCACTTGGGAGTACATTAAGCATGCTACGGTCAGCATGGTAATCGATACCGATATCGGCTTCCGCTATCCGTGGACAATTGACCGCAATCTCGAGGATATGTGGTCCGTGGGCGTGGGCGCCAACTATCGCCTCGGCGACTTCATCTTCTTTGTCGCTCCGCTCTACACCAACGGCTACGAAGACTACTCCAAGGAAGTATCAGTTGAAGGCTTTGACTTCAACGCGGGCGTGATGTATCGCGTCAAATCCGGATCTTTGAAGGGACTGAGCTCCTATCTCTTTGGTAGCCGCGCCTTTGAGGACCGCCCAGGCAGTGAGTATGGTGACCACCTCAACTACTGGGACATTAAGTTCTGCGTTCAGTACAAGCACGACTTCTTGCAGTAATAGCCTGATGGTTTAACCGTGACTGAGCAGCTACTTTTGGTGAATTACCGTCCCCTTCTGTAGTTAGTTTTAGAAAACCCTACAAAAGG
>CALXOW010000012.1 GCA_944390115.1 uncultured Anaerobiospirillum sp. | reverse complement strand
ACAGCAAAATTGATAAAAGCTAACTATCAAGCGTTGATCACAATTGGGGCATTTCACCACTAATCACAAAGAACCAGTACTTTGCACAGTAGATTATTAACCTGATCCTCCACAGACAGACCAAACTCTTCAACAAACGTATCAGTTTGCTCAGCAGTATCTTTTCCTTTCTTCAGTGCCATAAGTTGCTGCCAATCATTGAGGTTAAGTCTGAATTAGAGGACTAATTGAGCACGGCAACGAGCAACAGCTGATCCTCACAAAGTTGTTGCAAGAAGCATCTAATCGAAAATGCTTAAGCCATAGCTCACAAATACCACATTTTTGAGCAAAAGACAACACTTATTTTTCTAAGCTCCTGCCTGCTTATCCCCACTCTTACGAGTGGGGTGTGCGCAGGCTCCTTTATCAAGACCATCTCATCATCTTGGGTACCGTGTTCCACCATAAATTGGCTATCTTTGAGCGCGGCACTGATGCGCTCTAGGGTTAACTTGACCCCAGCAGCGTTGAGCTTAGCTTGCAGTTCTTTGAGCACCATTAAGCTCAGCACGGCAAGGTAACAACGTGCTGCCTGTTCGGAGGCGCTATGTTGCTCGTTAGGGGGTAGGATTTCCCAATCTTGGTTATCTGCAAGCTCACACCAGCTCCGGCTAGTTTTCTGGGGCAATTGGTCGTCTGTTTTCACTTCAATCGTGGTGAACCCAAGCTGCTGCAAACGCTCGCGCAAGGTCTCTAACGCTTCGTCACCACTGCCTGCTTGGCAGCCGACAGGATAGCCCATTGGGTCAAAAGCGAACCAAGCGGGCCCATCTGCGAGCACATTGGCTTTACGTCCACTACGTGCTTGGCGCTCACGGTGTATTGCGGCTACATGAGAGATAATGCTGGAGCCTTGGGCAGCAAAGAGATCGAGACCAGCATAGTAGGATTTTGTGATATCGGGAATGGTGATCCACGGGCAATAGAAGAAGCAGGGAGCCGAGTAGTAGCAATGGAATTCTCTAAAAAACAACGACCTAGGCTCCATGGCTTTCATCGAGGTCAAATAAAAAATAAAGTCGCTCAGCTGCCATGAGGTGATGTCTGTACTGTCTTGTTGCAGCTTGCCGATAAACTCGGGCAATTTGAGCTCAGCCCACAGGTCTTTGAAGGCCAAATGGCCGTAGTGAAGGGTGTACAACTAAACCTCACTTAGATCTTGAAAGGTGGTGGTTCCAACAATGCTGCGAGAACAGCTCGCTGTTAGGCACATCTTGCAGCTTAAAGCGCTGTTTAAGCTCTTCTAGGCTGTTGTGCAGCTGAGCTGGTTGTAGCCCCAAAGCCTTAAAGATCTGATCACTGCGCTCAGATTCAGGCTCATGGATGCTGATGCTGACTAAGTCGACGTTGTCGTAAGAGTTGCCGCCCAACAAGCTTAAGCTGACACCGTCCAGTGACGGTGGAATCTTAGGGAAGGGAAGTTCCACGCCGGGGAAAGTCAGCTTAGTGTGAACCTCCAAGATCAGCATGAAGGACAGCATGGCCAGGTAGAAATGGGCATGATACTGGGCGGGCGTGCTGATATCGGGCAGGATGAAGCTATTGCCGATTTGTCGTGCGAAGTTGGCATTGAGGAACACTTTTTCAGGTAAGTCGGTGAGGTCGCTAAACTTCACGGTGGTGATGCCCAGGCGCTGCTTTAAGCTGTGCTTGAGCGCATCCCGTGCCTCGTCTCAACGGTTTGGCAGCCCAGAGGATAACCGGTGGAGTCAAATGCAAGCAACGCTAACAGTATCCCTTCATGGTTGTAGAGCTCAGCGACAAAAGCCGTGCGGAGGGTACTATGGTGAAGCTCTCTATGCGCGGCCGCAGCATGAATTATCAGCTCAGGGCCATGTTGATGCAAGAACTCCAATCCATAGGCGAAGTGGGCATCACGAATGTTGTCCCATGGGCAGTAGAAATAGTGATAGCGCTGAGTACGTGCGTCGATCTCGACATTCGGATAGCGCATTTTGCAATCAACGAAGTAGAAGAGCAGAGCATTAAGCGACCAGGTAGTAATTTTGGTGGTGTTTTGTTGCAGTTGCTCGATGAGAGCCCGAAGCTTGAGATCGTCCTCCCAGATACCCTTGAAGGCTAAGTGGCCATAGCGTAACAAATGCGCCTTGTGGCAGCGGGCAGGGGCAGTTGGTTTTTGGAGTTTACGCTCAGGATGAAGCGCGGTGTCCAAGATCATTTGGGCGCGCTGTTCAGGGGCGACAAATTTCAGAATATTGGCTAAGTGCGAGCATTTTTTCTTATCCTTCAGCAGCTCCAGCACCGCAGCGGGGGTCTCTTCTTGTGGCCAAAAGCGTTGGATGACTCTGCGTTGCGCGTACGAATAGTTGCGATTATCTTCTAGCTTCAATAAGGCCAGAAATCTTTTGCCTTCAATGGAGCGAAAGCTGAGGGATAGGTTGAACATGCGCTTTTCTTCCTTAATTGGATACAAAAATGCCCTACGCAGTAGGGCATTTTTGCTGGCGTAAGGCGCCGCCTTAATGGGCGGGCGCCGCAGGGCTTGCGCCCTTAGCAATTAGACGCGCTTCTTAAACTCGTTGGTGCGAGTATCGATTTCGATCTTGTCGCCGATGTTAACGAACTCAGGAACGCTTAACTCAAAGCCAGTACCGGCTAAACGAGCTGGCTTGGTAACCTTGCCGGAGGTGTCGCCACGAACTGCAGGCTCGGTGTACTCAACCTCACGAACGATCGAGATTGGTAACTCAACCGAGATAGCCTTGCCGTTGTAGAAGGTAACCTGGCAAACATCTTCCATACCGTCAACGAGGTAGTTTAAGACGTCACCTAAGTTGTCCTTCTCGATGTCGTACTGGTTGTACTCCTCGTCCATGAAGACGTAGAGTGGGTCGTTGTAGTACGAGTAGGTGCAAGCCTTGCGCTCTAAGATAACGTCCTCTAAGCGGTCGTCAGCGCGGAATACGGTCTCAGTACCAGCATCGGACAGCAGGTTCTTGAGCTTCATCTTAACAACGGCAGCGTTACGACCGGACTTGTTGTACTCGGCCTTTTGTACAACCATTGGGTTGCCGTTGAGCATGATTACATTACCAGCACGAATTTCTTGTGCTAACTTCATCGAGGAACTCCAGAGCGCAACTTAAGTGGCCTAGCCTTGGTCACTTTAGGCGCTTACATTCAATAGGAAACGGACGCTCGCTTCAGCACTGCGCCTCAGGCGAGGGTGCAAACAAGCCGCAAGCGTCAGGTTGGTTCCACTGGCCACCAACTTAAGCTTCGGCTGGGCTTCTAAGTCGCAGCGCACTTGTGCTGGAGCTTAGAAAGCGCAAAAACTGTGAACGCGGGCATAAAGCCCAACGTAGTGACAGCCCTCAATTATATCGCATTTGACACGCGCAATTAAAGCCTTATGCGCAAGATGGCGCGCTAAAGCGCAAGATCGCGTTCTGGGGCGCAAGATGGCGCTTTTATGCGCAAGATGGCACTCTTAGGTTGCGCTGAGCTTGCTGAGGATAAAGCTGGTCAGGCGCGCGCTTAAGGTCGGCTGGGCGCACAGATAGCGGGCCCAAGCGCTAAAGAGCGGGCCACAGCGCTCAAGGAACAAAGGCAAAAAGTCAGGACGCGTGAGGGGATCTTCCGTGCCCTCTGGCAGTGCCTCGTTGTAAGAGAGCATGGTGGCACGTAGCAGCTCCATGCGTGCCTCGAACTCGGTCACAGTGCCTTGCGCCTCAAGCGTGCGCTCCATGCAGTCTAAAAAGGCCGTAAGCTTGACGATATGAGCTTGCTCATCTTGGGGGTAGATCTGCCATAAGAAGGGATGGCCAGTGTGCATCGCTCGCACAATGCTGTCTTCGCCTCGTACCAAGTTAAAGTCACTGTTCAGCAGCACTTGGTCGTAGCCTGAATGGTCGGTCATTGGGACAATGGTGCAGGTGAGCTCAGGACTTGGCTTAAAGCTATCCCCTATTTGCAGCTGCTGCTGGTAGAGCTGGTTGAGATTGTCTTGGGCCAGCCCCGCAAAGACCTTGAGGTCACAGGAGCGCCCACTAGCGGCCAGAGCTGAGATGAGGCGCTTGACCGCAGGATTGTGATAGCTAAAGAGGCTCACCCTAAGCGAGTCATGGCTCGGTTGCTCGAACCCGGCTTGGCACTGAGCGATAAAGGCCGGATCAAGATTGAGGCCGCCGGTGCGGGCGGTAAAGCCAGGGAAAAAGAAATGGCTGATTAGGCCGTCGACCGGGGAGGGCAGCAGATGGCAGTCCTCGACCCAGCTCTCGGCACTTAAGTACTCGAGGTTGATAATAAGGGGCTTGGCGCTCGCCTGCTGCAAGGTCTTAAGCGTAGGCTCATCAAAGCGGCAGCTAAAGGCCGTAATGATGACGTCACTGGGCTCGTAGTGCGTGAGTGGTGCTTCCCACGAGCAAAAGGTGAGATGAGGATTGCTTAAGTCAGCGGCAGTGGCGATTGTGTGCAGGACTTTGAGGTCGTCACAAAACAGGCGCACGCTAAAGGGCTGGTTCATGGCGCTGCCTGTAGGCTCTATCGTGCTTAAGCTGCGCGCCAGATGCAGGCAGACCCCGGCATCGCCGTAGTTATCAATGACGCGGCAGAAGATATCAAGACTAATCGGGCCCATGGCAGCTCCTTGCAAATCATTCCGCAGTCATTGTACCTGAACGGGATCGCGCGGGGCTGGAGCAGACGAGCGGGGCTAGGACCGACGAGTGGTGCTGGTGGTGACCACGCGGCACCTACCTCGAGGTTGGATCCCTACTGCGAGGCTGGGCCACCGAGAATGAGCTTGGTACGCAACTTTGATTTTATGGGGCACAGAGTGCCTACGGGGTTACTGCGGTTGGCACAAATTTGCGCGTGGGAGCGGGCGCTGACCTAGCGCTTTTTTATCGGGGCTAGCGCTCAAGTCTAGATGGCATAGGGGAGCCACTTGATGCTGGGAGCGGCGTAAAAAACGTGCGCGGTCCCGAATTTCAACTTAAATGAACCAGCTTTAAGAATTAAAAAAATTGCGATTTGCGCCTAGCCCCGATTTGGCGGCGATCGTCGCCGCTCATCTTTTTTGTCAAGCGAAAAAGTTAGAAAAATTATCAAACATCTTTTGACCGTTTGCCTAAAATAAGGGACAAGCGAGGTTGTCATGTGCAATAGACAATCGTGGCTTAAGCCTGTATTTAGGCCCGTGGGCGCGCTTTGAAACTGGTGGGTTTCTTACCAGAGCGCTCTTAGGGCAGCAGGCTCTGCGTTGTGGTGTAAGGTTCAAGTAACCGGCATAGCCCATGCTGTGACCGGGGTACTGTGACGAAAACGACTTTAGCTAACCTGAAACAAACATTTGGGCTGACTCAAAGCTGTTACCTGCGTTTTGCTCGTAGGTAATGAAAGCAAGTCGGCTTTTGTTTGCCCAAAAGAAGCCGAAGTCGCAGCAAAACACTCACAGTAAGAGCAACAACGCAGCTTGAGAACTGAATTGTGGGCGTCGGTTGACGCCTTTGTTTTGTGTAGCTTGCTAGTAAGCAAGCCTGTGTGGTGCAGGTGCTTAATGCTAGGGGCGCGCAAAACTTAACTTTTTCTTTTAGGTGCTAGCTCCTTTTAGGGAGGTGGTGCCGCCGCTTATAAGACAAGGGCTGGGCCTTAGGTAAGACCAGAGCTGGGCCCTAGGGTAAGTCTCGTAAGTTGGTTTTGGCTAATGACTGGGGGATCGGATGATCAGGTATATCGTTAAGCGTGACGGCCGTAAGGTGGCGTTCAATCGCATCAAGATTGCTAATGCGATTAAGAAGGCTTTAATGTCGGTACATCCCGACGACGAGCTTTCTGAACAAGACCTGAAGCTGGTCGACAGCTTAACCTCGGAAGTCGTTACCAAGATCACCGAGCACGATGAGACTGCGCCTACGGTCGAGCATATCCAAGACCTCATTGAGCGCGTCCTGATCAAGCACAATCTCTCGGACGAGGCCAAGAATTTCATCTTGTACCGCCAGCAGCGTACCAATGTCCGTACCTACAACGCGGAGCTGACCAAGATCTATCGTGACCTCACCTCCAAGTCCACCGACGATATGGACTTGAAGCGTGAGAATGCCAACATCGACGCCAATGCCCCAATGGGCCTGATGTTGCGCTTTGGCTCCGAGGGCTCCAAGGACTTCGTTAAGCGCTATGTCTTAAAGCCAGAGCATTCGATTGCTCACAGCAACGGTACGATTCACATCCACGATCTGGATTTCTACCTGCTGACCATCAACTGCTGCCAGATTAGCTTAAGCGATCTGTTCCAGCGCGGCTTCTCCACAGGCCATGGCTTCTTACGTGAGCCGCAGTCGATTCAGTCGGCGGGTGCCTTATGCTGCATCGCCATTCAGTCGAACCAGAACGACATGCACGGCGGCCAGTCGATTCCAATGTTTGAGTACGACTTAGCCCCATATGTCGTTAAGTCCTACAGCAAGCACTTACGCAAGGTCATCCAAATCGTGCTGCGTGACGACGAGGTCGATCTCTCGGACTTAAAGGAGGCTATCGACGCCATCTATAAGAAGAATGGCTCGGCCTTAGCTGAGGAGTCCCAAGCCGAGATTGCGCCATTAGTTCGCACGATCTTAGCGACCAAGTTCTCAGGCCAAGACTTAGAAGATAACTTAAGCTACACCCTGTCAGAGGCTCATAAGCTCACCAATCGTGAGACTTATCAGTCGATGGAAGCGGTCATCCACAACTTAAATTCGATGCAGAGCCGTGCTGGTGCTCAGGTCCCATTCTCCTCAATCAACTACGGCACTGGTACCACCCCAGAGCAGCGCATGATCATGAAGAATGTGCTCTTAGCAACTGACGCTGGTTTAGGTGGTGGTGAGACCCCAATTTTCCCAGTTCAGGTGTTCAAGGTTAAGGATGGCATCAATACCAAGGAAGGCGATCCAAACTACGATCTGTTCCGCTTAGCCTGTAAGGTCAGCGCCAAGCGCCTCTTCCCTAACTTCTCGTTCTTAGATGCGCCATTTAACATGCAGTACTACGTCCCAGGCCGTCCTGAGACTGAGGTAGCGGTTATGGGCTGCCGTACGCGCGTCTTCGGTAACGACTACGATAAGACCAAGCAGATCATCCCAGGTCGTGGCAACTTGTCCTTCACCACGGTTAACCTGCCACGTCTGGCGATCGAGGCGCACGGTTCGATCAGCAAGTTCTACGAATCGCTCGATCGCGTCGTCAATATGGTCTTTGAGCAGTTATTAGACCGTTTTGAGATTATCGCCGAGAAGCATGTTTATAATTACCCATTCTTGATGGGTCAGGGCGTGTGGATTGACTCCTACCGTCTGCACTGGGACGATAAGATCCGTGACGTCATCAAGAACGGTTCTCTGTCGGTAGGCTTCATTGGTTTAGCTGAGGCTTTAGTGGCCTTAGTAGGCAAGCATCACGGCGAGAGCGAGCAGGCTTGGAATTTAGGCCTGGAGATTATCCGCCACATGCGCGCGCTGACAGATGCGCAGACCAAGAAGACCGGTCTTAACTTCTCCTTGTTCTCGACCCCAGCTGAGGGCTTGTCGGGCCGCTTTGTTAAGATCGATCGCAAGATCTACGGCGAACTCCCAGGCATCACCGATCGCGCTTATTATACCAATAGCTTTCACGTACCGGTTTACTACAACATTTCGGCCGCCGATAAGATTCGCTTAGAGGGCCCATTCCACGAGCTGTGCAATGCCGGTGCGATTTCCTATGTTGAGATGGACGGTGACCTCAACAAGAACATCGATGCCTTTGAGAAGGTCATTCTCTACATGCGCGATTGCGGTATCGGCTACGGCTCGATCAACCACCCAGTCGATCGCTGCCCAGTTTGCGGCTACGTCGGCGTGATCAACGATGTTTGCCCGAAGTGCGGTCGTAAGGACGGCGAGGGCGTCAGCATCGAGCGCTTGAGCAAGTTAGGTGTGGACTGCATCTGTCGCGGCTAGCAAAGGATTTTTCACAACTTAAGCCCCGTAAGGCGGGGCATGGTTAGGCCCCATAACCTGTGTAGGCTTAGTACGCCTAGGTGAGTGGGGTGGGTATCAGATTTTTGCATCGAGCGCTGACGCGCTCACTTAGCGCAAGGCCGTGAGGACTTGCAATAGTGGAGACAACAAATGGTAACCAGATTACATGCTCGCAATGGTATCGTCGGTGAGGGTGTTAAGTTCGAGCGCATTCGTCGCGTTACGGGCTACCTCGTCGGCACCTTAGACCGCTTCAACAACGCCAAGCGTGCTGAAGAGCACGATCGTGTTAAGCACATGCACGTCTAAGCTGCTGCTTAATCTTGGTTCGTCAGCTGTGAGCTGACCTAAGTGAGGCCCCTTCGGGGCCTCACGTGTTTGTAGGCTCCCAAATTAGGAACAGAGGCTGTGGGCAGCGCCTCGTGAAAGCTGCGCCTTTTCCCACGCAGACAGCTCCTTTTTGAGAAAAATAGCGAAATTGCGCCCGACGAAACAGTGCGGGCGTGTGCTTTTTTGTATGATGGGGCCATCGTTTTTGCTGTTAGGAGCTGTAGATGAGTCCCGAGCTTAAGCTGTTAGAAAACACCTCGCTGCGCATTGCCGGCGCCGTTGAAGAGTCGATCGTCGATGGCCCGGGCATTCGCTACACTATCTTTACCCAAGGCTGCCCGTTCCGCTGCAAAGGTTGCCATAATCCGCAGTCCCAGCCGTTAGTGGGGGGCATGGAGGTCAAGCTCATTGCCCTGTATAACGAGTTAAAGCGCAATCCGCTGGTGACCGGCGTGACCTTCTCGGGCGGTGAACCCTTTATCCAAGCCCGCGCCTTAGCGGTGATGGCCCGCATCTTACGCGCCGAGGGCTATTCTTTGTGGTCCTACACCGGCTACCTCTATGAGAAGCTGCTGCAAGATGACATCTGTATGGAGCTGTTAAAGGAGCTGGACGTGTTGGTAGATGGCCCGTTTGTGCAAGCCAAGGCCAGCATGGATATCGATTTTCGCGGCTCGACCAATCAGCGCATCATTGATGTCCAAAAGTCGCTGGCGCAAGACAAAGTGGTCTTAGCCGAGGGCTTCAAATAAAATTTTTGTGCGATTTTACCCACATTTTGCCCCATTGTGTCTTGCGTGGGCGGGCCCGGCTCAGTAGTCTGAACATTTGCGCCGATGGAGAGGGGGCGCTGGAGTTATACGCCCGCTCCGTCGCTTAGGTTTTAGGGTTTAGGGCACATATGGGCAAAGCGCTCTCTGAAAATAAACTGTTGCGGCGTCAGACGCCGCCCAGTGTAGCGCCGATGGGGACGACTAAAAGCAAGCAGCTGTGTCGCTCCTGCGATCTGGTGTTTGAGATGCCCCCTTATCAAAAGGGCGTTAAGGTGGTGTGCCCGCGTTGTCGCACCCAGCAGCGCTCGGGCTATAAGGTCTCGATCTACGATTTAGCGGTAGTGTCGGTCGCCTCGGTTATCATGCTCTTTACCGCGCTGACCCTGCCTTTTCTCAGCATCTCGGCCTTGGGCCTCTCCCAGTCGATGTCGCTCCTGTCGATCTTCTACGTCCTCCAAGACGACTGGGCCCTGCTTTTATACGTTTGCCTGCTCTTTACCTTCCTCTTTCCTTTGGGCATGCACCTCATTGTCATTGCCCATGTCTTTTTACACCTCAAGATCACCCCGACAGTCGCCAATCTCTATTCCTTTTGCTATCGCTTTGCTATGGTCGACGTCTTTATCTTGGGCGTCTTGGTCAGCTTGGTAAAGCTGGTGGGTCTAGCGGAGGTCAGCTTTCATGTCGGCTTCTTTACCGCCATGGTCTTTGCCGGTCTCATGATCTGGTGCTATCGCCATGGCAGTCCTTATCGCATCTGGGAGCTGGTGCTGCGTCATACGGACGCCGGGCTGATGGAGGCCAAGACTGGGGTACGCGGTATCGACCAGGGGCTTATCATGTGCCGCCATTGTGGCATGGTCTATCGGCGCCTAAGCCCACCAAGCCCCGAGCAAAAAGCGCGTGCCGGAGCGCTCGGCAGTACCAACGCGGAGCATGCCACGCTCTACGACGGCGCGCAGAGCTGCCCACGTTGTGGCAGCTCCAATGACAATCGCGCCCGGCACTGCGGTCAAAAGACGGTGGCGCTGCTTATCACCGCGCTCATCCTGTATGTGCCGAGCAACGTGTATCCCATCATGTTCACGGGCTATTTGGGCAGCAACTTAGGCTCGAACATCATCGATGGTGTGATTTCCCTGTGGGGCATGGGCTCGTACTTTGTCTCCTTAGTGATCTTGGTGGCGTCGATCTGTATCCCGGTGATCAAGATCTTGTGCTTAATTGCGCTGCTTATCTACGCCTACCTGCGCCCGACGGCGTGCCCGAGCAAGTTCAACAAGCTATACCATTTAGTGCTCTTTATTGGGCGCTGGTCGATGATCGACGTCTTCGTCGTGATCATCATGTCGACCGTGGTGCGCATCACCGGTATTATCACGATCGATCCGGGGATCGCCATCCTGTTCTTTTGCGGCGTGGTCCTCATTACCATGCTCGCCGCCGACGAGTTCGACGAGCGCTTAATTTGGGATAATCTGCGCTTGTGCGCCAAGAGGCGCCATAAGGCCCGGCGCAAGCCTCAAGCCCCTGCGGCTCCAGCGACAAAAGCCGCGCCCGCCCCAGCCTCAGGGCGTGCTGCCGCTGCCGCAGCGCCTTCAGCGCGTGTGGCGGACTCGCGTGTTGGGGCCCCAGCGCCCGCGCCTGATGCGGCTGCCTCGGCGGCGGGTGCGGCTCCGGCGGAGTGTGCCGCCGCTTCGCTGGTGCGCACCTATCAACGGTTTCAAGCTTTAGCTAATTGACTGACTGAGACAACATCATGGCAAGTAGTGATCAGCACGAATCTAAGCCTAGTACCCAGGCTGAACCTAATCATGCCCCGGCTCAAGGAACGCAGGTGAAGGCAGGACGCTTTTCCCTTATTTGGGTGGTGCCGCTGATTGCCTTGATTATCGCGGGTTCCTTGCTGTGGACCAGCAAACTCAATATTGGCCCGACCATCACCATTATTACCAACAGTGCCCAAGGCATTGAAGAGGGTAAGACCCTAGTCAAGATGCGCTCGGTCAATGTGGGTATTGTCAAAGACGTCACCGTCTCGCCTGATTACCAGCACATTGAGCTCACAGTGCAAATGGATCAGGGCACGGACGATCTCTTGCGCTCGGATACCCAATTCTGGGTGGTCAAGCCTAGAATCGAAAACACCGGGGTGTCGGGCCTTGATACTCTGCTGTCAGGCTCCTATATCGAGCTCAATATGGGCTCTAATAGCAGCTACGCTAAGGAATTTGTGGCCTTAGATGAGCCGCCGGTACGCCACAGCGGTGAGCGGGGCTTGATGCTTAAATTAGTGTCCTCGGACTCACGCAAGCTTGGGAATGGCGATGTTGTGACCTTTCGTGGCTTTGAGGTGGGCGCGATCACCGAGACCCATTTGGATGTGGACACCCAGCTTATCGAGTACGGCGTCTTTATCCGCGAGCCTTATGCTCAGCTGGTGACCCCGAACACCGCCTTTTGGATTAGCTCGGGTGTGGAGCTCAACGTCAGCACCTCAGGCTTATCTTTTTACTCGGAGTCCTTAGATAACCTCATTGTGGGCGGCGTCTCCTTTGATAACTTCATTACGGCCAATGCTGAAGCGGTGAGCCAAGAGGTCGCCGATGGCGCCACCTATACTCTCTACACCAAGCGTGAGGATGCGCGCTTAGCCTCGCTTGAAGGCTCGCTTTTGTACGTGGTGATGCTCGAGGACTCCATTTATGCGCTGGCGCCGGGCGCGGCGGTGATGTATCGCGGGGTTAAGGTCGGCGAGGTGGTCAAGGTACCGTGGTTTGAAGACCAAAGTGAGGTCTTCACGCGCCAGGTTCTGCCGGTGTTGATCGCGATCGATCGCACCACCGAGAACCAAGAGATGATTGAGAACTCGCTCAATACTATGCTCAGAGATCAAGGTCTGTGTGCCCAAGTGGGCTCAGCCAATATGCTCTTTAGCAATAACTTGATTGAGCTCAAGCACGACCCTAAGCATCAGTGCGCCTTAAGATCGGACGTCATTGCGTTAAGCGGCAGTAAGATGGGAGCTGATGGGCTCATGGCCTATCGTGACTACAACGTGATTCCGCTTATTCCAATGCAGTCGCTGCGCACGCAGCTTGACGCCTTTATCGCCAAGTTCAACGAGTTGGATTTAGCGGGGCTTTCTGCTGATCTACAACAGAGCTTGCGCTCGATTACGGCTGCCATGGATGCCTTTACCGTCAGCAACACGATGATGGACCGCACCCAGGTCATTGCTAAGCTTGCAGAGGCTTTTGATAACTTCAACGACACGGTCAAGGGCTATGGCCCGAACACGCCGCTTTACGAGGGCATCTTGCAAAACCTCAAGAACATCGAGCAGTTGCTCCAAGACATTGCCCCTGCTGCCAGTGAAGTGGGCCAAGATCCAACCAGCCTGATTTTTGGGACGGGTGAGGACCCGATCCCACGTGCTCAGCGCACCAAGCAGGAGTAGAAGATGCGTTACAGCAAATTAGCCTTAGTCCTTTGTGCCTTCGCTTTGGGCGGTTGCATGAGCCCAGTTGAGGTGAACTTTGAGCGCTACACCCTCACGCAAGACGTCAAGCCGGAGGCTTACCTCCACGATTACGCGGTCATGCTCAGCTTAGCGCCAATCTTAAATCAAGGCGGCGTGGTCTTGCAGACCTCGGATGTGACCTTGCGCCCAGCTAAAAACTTCCGCTACAGCACGAGCCTGAGCGATGAGCTCAGCCTCCTGGTGAGCGACGAGCTCATCACGGCCAAGGCGCCCAAGGACCTAAGCTACGAGGTCTATGTGGCTAAATTCCAAGGCACAGCCGACGGTCAGGCCCTGGTCACCGTGGCCTTTAAGGTCAGAGCGCAGCCTAAGCCTATCACCGCCTTTACGCCGGTGACGCAGCAAGGGCAAACTCCGCTGATGCCTGTGCTCATGAGCAAGTCCTATGAGCACAACAGCGCCCTAACGGCCGATGGTTACAGCGCCTTAGTGCAAGCGCTCAAGGCGAACTTCCGCGCAGCGGTACAGGCCTTTGCCCGTGACCTCAATCAGCTCGAGCGCTAATCCGTATACGGGGACATGGCAAAACATTTAGCGTTAAGCCTCTCCCCGCTCTCAAAGCGCCGCTCCATGCGCTTTCTTGGTGCGACATGTATACAGATTTTAGCAAAAGGGTGCACCAGCGCACATTTTTTTGGACGTAAGGCGGCCCGACTATGTGCCCCAACTATTCAATAATCAGGCACGCTCAGTCTATTCCACTGTATACGGGAAAATGATGCCAGATTTCGTCTCTGCACCCCCAAAAGGGCGCTAAGCCCCACCCTATGCGGCTGGGCGCGGGGCTACCCGTATACAGGTTTGCGCTAAAACGCGCTTCCGCTCGCACTTTGCCCTACTTTCAGCGTACCAAGCAGCGCGTCACGCGCTGTCGGCCCAGCCGCCGCTTAAATTCTGATAATTGGAAACGAACTGGGTCGACCTTTTAACGCTATGTCGACTTGAGCCCCGACCGTGTACCTATTTTGGGCCGAGGTCGTCCCTTAGTGATGGCTTTGTAACCAAGTCGACTCAAACTTTTTCGTGTACCTTGGTGTGTTTTTAGACCAAGCGCAGCGCAGGCCAGGTCGACCTTAGGGGGCGGTGTACCTTTTTTCACCCCTCAAGGTTTTGCTGCCCAGAAGACCGAACGACGCTGGCGCAGACCGCACTAAGCGCCGCTGCTACCAGCAAGCCGTTTGAGGAAGAAAAGTCGACCCCTGCCCTTACCGTGTACCTTTTTTCGCTTTTAGACCAAGTGCAGCCCAGGTCAGGTCGATCTTAGGGGACGGTGTACCTTTTTTCACCCCTCACGCTTTAGCCGCCCAGGAGATCAAATGATGCTGGTGCAGACCGCACTAAGCGCCGCTGCTACCAGCAAGCCATTTGAGGAAGAAAAGTCGACCCAGGCCCTAACCGTGTACCTTTTTTCGCTCTGAGGGAGGTGCCCCATGGGCAATCCGTATACGGGAAAATTTATTAAAATTTTATTCTGATGGCCAATCTGGATAAAACCGCATAGCTATGCGCTTTAAGCTCGGGTATCTGTATACAGATTTTAGCTAAAAGCTGCTTCGCCTCACATTTTAATCAAGCCTGCTCGCAGCTTGCCGTCCGGCAGGACTCCGGCGCGGCGTTCCGCCACGCCCGCAGCAAGAGGGCTGATATCCATTTTCTGGGCTCGTGTACCTACTTTATCCGCAAATCCCGCCGCCAGCGCGGTTGGGAGCAGCTTTAAGCGCTGGTGGTCTATCGTTGGAGCTGCCGGGGAAAAGTTGGTGATCGTTACGCCTCAAAACGCTCATGCTTTAAGGGCTTAAATAAGCCTAGTAGGAATTTTGTGTAAGCTAACTAAAACTACACTATTTTAACCAAAATCCAACAAGTACCCCTTGAGAGCGGTAAGGGATCAACCTAGAGCCACCGCTTGCTAAAATGCGATAAATATCGAGTTGGTTGCGGTCAGTGTCGATTTCCAGGGGGTTAGGTTTTAATAGTTGTTAGCATCTAGTGAATACTATGCCTTAAATTTACGGTGCTGCATTTTGCTTGTGGGAAAGTCACAGATTAACCCACAAAAAGTTAGCGATTAAATAGCGTTATTTATGCCAAATTTTACCTTAGATGAGTCTGAGTGATGCTTGCTCTTGCTAGATATGTAAAAGCGTGACTTTCCCACAAGTAAAATCAACTAAGATTGAACTTTATGGAGTTTAGAGGCATTTTGAGCTAAAACTACACTAAATTATCTTTTTCACGCAAAATTTTGTGTATTTTCAGGAGTACGAAAAGTCTAAAATTTGGGGCACAAGCCTGACAGCTCGACTTCAGCACGCCGATATTGCTGGGAAAGGCAGGATTGATTGCTGCGATTTCGCGTTTTTTCCGCTTTAACTGCTTAACGCGTTTGAGCACGCAGAATCAGCGCGCTGCGTGTCACTAAACCAGGCGGCGCGGCCACTGTGATTGAGCTGAACTTGGGGGCCGCGCCCAGTGGGGCGGGTGGGTGGGCCTAAGCGCGCTTGAACTGCGCTTCACAAAATTTCTGGTGACCGCAAAAGCAACGCGTAGAGGGCCCTAGGAGCGCGCTGGTGCGCTGGAGAGTAGGTTGACTTGGTCGAGGGCGTCAACGCGCGCCGCAGCGCGCCAGGATGCGGTGCGACGGGGTGCGCTGATCGCAGATGAACTCTCTGAAGGAATGGGTTATGCGCTCTGAGAGCGGGGAAGGTGTCTCACGCCTGCACCAGCCACGCGTAGAAGGCCCTAGGAGCGCGCTGGGGCGTTGGAGAGTAGGTTGGGCTTGGTCGAGAGCGCCGATGCGCGCAGCGGCACACTAGAGCGCGTGCTCTGCGTTGTGGATACAGCAAGGCCGCTTGAGCGGGGCTCAAACGGCCTTGGCATGAGATGGGCTAAGCCAGCTCAGGTACGCTGTCTTGAGCTAGCTCCGGTACGCTGTCCTGGTCGAGATCGAGCGTGGCGTCGAGCTCCTCGTCAAGCGCGGTGTCGAGTTCGGCCTCAGGGGCGCGCGCCTTGTTCTTGAGGCCACGCTCTAAGTATGGCAGGGTGCGCACCAGCTCCGACCACAAGATCTGAGTGGAGCTCTCGTTGGTGCCCAGCTCCAGCACGCCGATATTGGTGGATGGCTGGAAAAATTGAGCCATCGGCGTGTTGTGATAGCGCCAGTAGCGCGCCTGGTCGCTCTTGGGCGCAGCGTCGCCTTGAGGCTCGCTATTTAAGTTGGCCACCCGCTCCTTGAAGCTCGAGGTGCTTGCGACTCGACCGTGCAGCGCCATAATCATGCGCGGCGTCTTGGTTCCCACAAACTCATAGCCCGGCATGCCCTCGATTGGCGTGCCCTGTGGGGCAATATCTTCGTCATCTTCGTCCCGAAGCACTTGAGTGCGGCGCAGCACCGCAATCGCGGTGTTAGTGCTGTACTTCTTGATCAGGTCGTCGATGTAGAAATCGATGACATTGGAGCTACGGGCGAACTTGGCGTCGATAATGACGTAGTCATCGTCACCTTGGAAACTATCTCCACTTGAGAACTTCAAGATAAAGTCCGGGCTGTAGAAATTGTCCTCAAAGTAGCGTCCCGTGTTGGTGGTGCCATTGGTACGGAAAGCAAAGATCTGGTTGTAAAAGGCCGAGGTCGAAATGACCGGCTGATAGTACACCGTGACTTTTTGCTTGCCGCGCGTTAAGACGTAGGTGTTGGCCACCGGATCATCGTAATGGTAGTTGGCGCGCACCGCCATGCCTCCGATGCGGCGTGTGCCGCCCGTGGTCGCCTGATTAGGGTTATGGAAGCCGTTGCGATAGCGCATATTGTTGCGCGGATCAAAACGCTCGGTAAAACCTTTGCGTGCCGTAGGCCCTTGCAGGTGCTCAGCTCCAGGGGTAAAACGGGCACTCAGCCGATTTACGCGCGTATTAGGCATCGCAACGCCTTGGTTATTAGGGCGCTGATAATGGCGAATGTAGCTGTTGCGTGGGCTTGGGCCTTGAATGTTGGAGCCAGCTGCGCTTGCGTTCGCTGCGCTTTCTACCGAGCTTGCAGGGCTTACGCCTGCCGGGCTTACGCGGCGCGGCTCCCACTGGTGCCCTTGGTAGTTTGTGGGCTGCGTCAGCGGGGCTTGCCAGGTCGGCTCGTTTTGCGCGTAGGCAAAGGTGTACGAGGCCTCGCCGCTAATCGGAGTAAAGCCTGCTTTAAGCAGCATATCCAAGATGCGGTAGAGGCAATAGTACTCAAAGAGCTTGTCCAAGGTCTTGCCTTGCAAGAAGAGCATGTCTTTTTGCAGCGAAAACTCGCCGAAGCGGAACCACCGGTTGATCGTGTGGAACACCTGAGCGTACGGCTTGATCTCCTGAAAGGCCTTAGCCTTGCGGGGGAGATTGTGCAGTAGGGCCCCCTTGAGCTTAAACAGCTGGGCATAGCCCCGGTAAATGCTGTTTAAGTCGGTGAGCAGCTCGTAGAGGTGCTCAAGCTCCTGCTCGCACTTTTGGTACTGCAAGAACTTTAAGGTGATAATCGGTGCCTCGTAGGTGTCACCCTTGGCATTGAGCTTGGAGCGCAGGTCCTTAATCGAGTTTAAGTGCTCGTGCAAGAAATCCTTGTAATCCTGGGCAATCTTACCGGCATTGTGCAAGACCAGCTGTAAAAAGCCGACCACCACGCGGTTTTCGTAGGTGTCATAGCTTTTCACATTGGTGGTGCTTTGCATCTGCATCGGCAGATAGTTCTTGCCCAGATAGTTAACCGCTGCCTGCTCAGGCAGAACCTCGGTTAACACCTGCAGATTGTGCGTGAGCCACATCTGGCTTTGATGCGTGAGCATGCGCACCCGGTCAAAGGAGGTCACGATATTGGCTTTGACCAGCATATGCCGGGCGAGGGTGCGAAAGTAGTTGTAATTATCGCGATAGCAGTTATGCACTTGCTCTAAGAGCGCGACATACGAGCTCAAGGACTGATAGGCGCGGTGCCCGCCAAAGAAGTTCGAGCTTAACGACTCTTGCTTGCTGCGGTGGGCAAACATCAGATCCAATATGGTGTCATCTTCGATCGCGGTCAGCTCCGTTAAGATTTGGCTGATGTTGCGATTATCTGATTGATGCTGGCTCGCGCAGAGTAAAAAGCCGCTGTAGAGCGTGATTTCACTGCGGTCGTTTAAGGTGAGCACGATGCTCAAGTTCACCGTGTCGTACTGCAATAAAAACAGCTGGTTATTGTTATGACCCGTGCGCGTGTCGGGGTTTAATTGCCCGATCAGGATGCTGTGGTCCGCACTGGGCGCAGTGAAGCCTGAAGTGCGCTCCCACGGCGCGCTTTGCTCGCTTGCGGCTGAGTTGCGGCTCTCACTTAAGATGCGATAGCTGAAGAAGCCCTTGTCTTGATCGTTGATCTTAAGGGCAATACTGCCAATACCTTTAAACGCGCCTGTAGGGCGAAATAAGGTGTGCGTTTGTTGGGGGTACAGCTGCGCTCCTAAGGCGGTGCCTTCAGCGGAAATCTCATCCTCGCTCTCAGCTAGGCCTAAATCGCGCCGGGCCAGTGTCGCGCCTGCGCTCACAGCGGCGGCACCGGCGCTCAGAGTGCTGCTGGCCTCAGCTTCTTCCTCTTGGTCTTGGTCTAAGAGCTCGTTGAGCTTAGCTTGAGCCGCATGGCGCTCTTGGGCGGCGGCCGTGAGCTCTCGCTGCAGCTCGTCTAAGTCGAGTTTGAGCTCCAGCTCATAGCTGGCATCCTCAATGACGTTGGGGCAGGAGGCAAGATCGACGCTACTCAGTTCTGGTGCCTGCAACGACAAAGGCAGCTCCAGCGGCGGATGACGCTGTCCAATACTTCGTAAAGTGGCAAAAAGTAAAGCCATAAAGTATCCCTGCTGATCCAGCTGCCTTAAGTCTTGGACTTAGGGCAGCTGTTATGCCTTAGCGGGCAAAGAACTGATAGAAGCCTAACTCGGCCCCACCGGTGCGCTCGATGCGCTTTAAGTGCTGAGCACAAAGCGGCATGGTCTGCTCCGAGCATTCCTTCATGAGCTCAGAGATGAGGTAGCGATAACGCTCGCCGCTGCCATTGATGGTTGGCAGAATCTTCTGGGCGACGGCGTAATCAAGCGGCGCAAACTTGGTCGCGGTGGTCGTGCGCGTCATGCACTTAGCAGCAACTACGCAGTAGTTGTAAACCATGCGGACGTTGCGCGGGCGCAGCGGCAGCGCACACTTTTCGTGGGCAAAGATTTCCTGAATGGCATCCCACTTGTCCGCTAAGCTTGAGTCGAGTTGATCGCCGCTTTGGGCGCTAAAAGCCTGCAACAAGCTGGCAAATGGCACCATGTTCTCGTCGTGCTCAGGGAGCTCATCTAACTCTAAATCGACCACATTAGGCTCGAGCGTGATCACCCAGCTGCGATCTAAGAAACGTGGTGAGAGCTCTTCAGTCGTGTGGTCGAAGTTGACCGTGGCTAAGAAGCGCAGGTGGTCAGGTAAAAGCCAATTGGCGTTACCACCTAAGCTGATCGTGCGCTCGTTTAATGGACTGAAGTCGCAGTTTCTAAAGAACGGAGACCAGTAGTGCTCAATTGGGCTTAAGTTGGCCTCATCGAGCAAGATGAAATAAGGGGCGATCTTGGCCGGATCGTAAGCCGAACCGTCACTGGCCCATTGCGCTTCACGGTTTAAGTTGACGAAGGCATCGAAGATCTCCGCATTACTCTTTTCCATGCGCTTAGTCAGTGGGTTGTAGTAACCGATCATGTCCTTAAGCGAGGTCCAGCCACGCTCGACTGAAACTTCGCTAAAGCGATCGGCGCCGTCGGCGCGGGCTAAACCTAAGGCGCGCGCTAACAGATTGCACAACGAGGTCTTACCCGTACCTGGCTCACCGGCAAAGGTGGTGATAAAGCCTTGGGTGAGGCAAATGAGGTAGTTAGCGACATCGTTGACCGTTAAATTGCGGTGCCCGACGTCGTTCAAGTAGCGTCCGACGCGATCCAAAATCTTACCGGCGCTATCAACGCTCTTGGCTTCAGCTAACAGCTTAGTATCGAAGTTTGGTGCCAGTTGGGCCATAGCCTCAGCTGAGGATACCTCACTGCTGCGTACCGGCGCGCCCTTGACCTTGACGCTGGTTGGGGCGACCACCTCTGTCGTGATGCTTGGCGCGCTGAGCACAGGTGTGATCGTCCCTAAGGTCTCAGCTAAGATCTTGGCGTCAATCAGCTTGAGTGCAGTGGTAGCACGGTCTTGGTACGCCGTGAGGGCTTCCTTGAACTTGTGCTCCAGTTCTTGGGCGAGCTTTTCTTGATCCTTATTGCGGGCAGCGATCTTATTAGCCTGCTCTTGGAGCTGGGCTAAGGTCTGCTGCTGGGAGCTGATCGTGTTGTTTTGCTCGGCAATCTTTAAGTTGAGTTCCTTAGACTCTTGTTGCTTGGCGCTGATCGCGGCATCGAGGGCCTCTATGGCCTTAGTGGTTTGCTCGGAGGCAGTATGGGCGACCGTTGGCTTAGCTTGAGCCTTGAGTACGCTCTTCTTGCCTGTGAGCAGCTGATTGGCGCGGCCCTCATCGTACAGCGAGAGCTCTTCGGTCAGCTGCTTGTTGCGGCCTTCGAGCAGCTTATTTTGCTCTTGCTGGCTCTCAAGCTGCTTTTTGACCTTCTCCAATTCTTGGTTTAAGGCGGTAATCGCGGCACTCTGGGCGATAGCGTCGGTCGAAAGTTCGCTATTCTTGATTAACTGGCTCTTCTTCTTGGCCTTATCGGCGGCCGCAATCGCGATACCAGCCTCGGCCGCTGCCGCTTCAAGGCGCGCTTGCTGCTCGGCCTGGGCTTGGGCTTCAGCAATCTGGCGTTGGGCTTCAGCCTTAGCCTGGGCGACTTTGGCCTCAGCTTCCTTTTGGGCTGCCGCTAAAGATTCCTGGGTGGCTTGAGCACCCATACCGGCTAAGGTCGTGATCTCTTCGAGCTTGACGTTGAGGTTGGCGACGCCCTGATAGCTCTCGATATAGTCGGCCAAGAGCTTGCTACTTTGCAGCTCCGAGATACGGTTGTTTAAGTTGTGGTGCAGTTGATCTAAAGCCGTGCTTAACTCTTGGAGCTCTGCTTTCTTATCGCCTAAATTGTCATTGTGCTCTAAGGCCGCGTGCAGTACCGTGCCGATGTTGGCGCAGAGCTTAACGATGAGGCCTCCCACGTCCATAAAGTGGGCGATCATGTTAGGATTTAAGGCCGAGGTGTTCACGGCCACATCCATATCGATATCCGGGTCCGAGGCAAAGGCTAAGCTTGAGTAGGTCTCATTGAGCTTGCTTAAGATGTGGTTGCCCTCACCGACTAAACTGTGGAGGTTGGCGATGGTGTGTTCATCTTGCAAGAAGTCAAAGTTGGCCGTGCTCCCCTGCGGCTCGGCTGGAGCCTGCTCTTTTGGTTGCTGCGCAAAGGTGCGGGCGATTTTCGGATCGTCTAAGAGCTCCTCTTGGGTGCGGTTTAATAAGGCCGCCTTGACCTCATCGAGGTAGGCTTTGGGCAGGTTGCGCATCAGACGGTCGCCGTCGGCGCTGATAATATCGGAGATCAAGTGCTCACGGAACTCATCATTGTCGATCGTCAGCTCAATAATATTCTTGTACAAATCCTCGTCGCGGAAGAGACGCGGTAAGAGCTGCTTGATCGTTTGCAGGCGCTCTTCGCTTAAGTCGATCTTCTGATTGCCCTCAAACAGTTCCTTGCAGAAGGTGGTGACCGGACGGATATCGGCGCGGCTTAAATTGAGCTGGGCGCGGACGCGATCTAAGAACAGCTCGACCAAGCGGTGTTGATCGATCATGTCGTAGCTGCGCGAGCACGATTGCGGGGCGTTTAAGGCATTGGCGGGAAGGGCGTAGATCGCATCACAATCACGTTGATCGCGAATAGTGATGATGCTCTGATCAAAGCGGGCAATAGGGTAGCCGCCGATCATAAAGTCATAGCGCTCTAAGCCGTGTAACTTCATAATACCGGCGCTATATTCAGGCTCAAATGGACCATAGAGCATATTGCCAATGCGCAGCAGAATCGCGTTACTAAAGCAATCACTGTCACTGTAGCTATCGCATTGGTGATAGCGCAAGATGCTATTGAGGTCTTGGCTGCATTCTTTGATTTCGTAGAACGAGGTGCTATCAACTGACTCGAGCCAAATTTCGCTGCGCTCGCGGCCAAAGCTTGGGTTATAGCGTAGGGTGTAATAGTTTTTGGCTTCGTAGGCAGGCTGGGGATCGGTGTTGATGCGCACGCTGACCAGCGGGCCGAGGCGCTGATAGATATCTACTGCTGTTTCTTTACCATAAACTCGCACCGCCATTCGTCCGACGGTCGGGAAATCAACTTCGCTATCAACCCATTCAAACTTGCCATTATTTACGATATAGCGCGGATAGAGATAGATTACGCGATTTTCAGTTCCATTATCTTCAAAATACGGGTTGTAGGAGAGCCAGCAGATCAGTTGGCGATTTAAGTACTTACTATCCATAAAAGCAAAAACCTAATTATGTGTGAAGCCGGGCAGCGGCCAGAAGTTACCTTGTTTCTGGGCGCTGTCAGGTGGAGAAACCCGCGCCTTAGTGGATCTTAAGGAGCGGGCGCTTTTGGCAGAGCCCGCAGGCGCGTTTAGCAGGGCTCAACCGGCGCATTTAGCAGGGCTCAACCGGCGCGTTTAGCAGGGCTCAACCGGCGCGTTTAGCAGGTCCCTGCCGACGCAGGTCGCTAGCTCTGCCTATTTGCCAATGCAGAATGTGGAAAAAATAATGCCCAGGATGTCATCGGAGGTGACCTTGCCGGTAATCGTACCCAGATGGTCTTGGGCCAAAGTCAGTTCGCGCGCGGTTAAGACCAAATCGCCCAGCTCAAGCATTTCTTGGGCGCGCATGAGCGCCGCAGCGCACTCGTTGAGCTCGGTGACATGGCGACGGCGCGCCGAGAAGACACCTTCGCTTGGAATCAAGCCTAAAACTTCGTTGAGCTGTTGACGCAAACGATCTAAGCCATGCTCGGTCTTCGTTGAGGTCGCAATTTGCGGCAGATGCGACCAAGGCTCTTGCGTTAAGAGCGCGGCGGTTTCGGCGTTAGGCGCTAAATCGATCTTGGACTTGACCACCATTAGATTCTTAGGGTGATCAAAGAGCTTTTGGATATGGGCTAAGGCCTCACGGGCTTCAGCGGCAGGCTTAGAGGAGTCAATCATAAGCAAGACTAAGTCTGCTTGCTTGAGCTCATTTAAGGCGCGCTCGATGCCGATCGCTTCAATCTCATCGCTTGGGCGATCGCGGATACCGGCGGTATCGGTGATTGTGACCGGAATGCCGCCGATTTCGATATTGATGGTCAGGACATCACGGGTGGTGCCCGGAATATTGGTGACGATGGCGCGCTCGCTGCCGGCCAGCGCATTTAACAGCGAGCTCTTACCGGCGTTGGGTTGACCGGCGAGCACAATACGCGCGCCTTCGTTTAAGCGCACGCCTTGCCCGGCGATAGTCAGGGCTTGCTTAGTCAAGGTCTCAAGGTCATTGAGCTCACTGGCCGCCCGGCCTGAGTCAAAGAAATCTTCGTGCTCTTCAGGGAAATCGAGGCAGGCCTCTAAGCGCACGCGAAATTGGGTGAGCTTATCACTTAAGGTCTCAAGACGGCTGGCAAAAGCGCCGCTGAGCGACGCAAGAGCGGCCTTGGCCGCACTCTCAGAGCCTGCCGAAATCAAATCCTCGACCGCTTCAGCGGCGGTCAAATCCATTTTGCCGTTTAAAAAGGCGCGGCGGGTAAACTCACCAGGCTCGGCTTGGCGCACCCCGGCGATTTTGAGCACGGCTGACAGGACGCGTTGGGGTACTACATTACCGCCATGGCCTTGCAGCTCGACTACATCCTCGCCCGTGTAGGAGTGTGGGGCAGCAAAGTACAGCACCACGCCCTCGTCGATCTCCTCCGGGCCGTCGTAGAACTTACGAAAATAGGCGGTACGCGCCTTAATCGGGCGCGGCTGTGCGCCTGGCGGCGTAGTGATGAGGCTGGCGACTTTAAGGGCATCTGGTCCTGAGATGCGCACAATAGCAATACCGCCGCGCCCAGGTGGGGTGGCGATCGCAGCAATTGAGTCATTAAAGTCGATCATAACAATCCTCAGGTACTAGCCATGAACTACGGAAACTAAGGCTTAGCTTAAAACAAATTCACAGCAACATGTTAAAAAAAGCGCCCCAAATCCTGCAGGTCGCGTAACGTGACCCCCAAGATTTGGGGCGAGGCCGCGCACGGCGGCTTAAAGGACGGACCGTCACAGGCAGTGCCTGCGGTCCGTCAAGTGCCCATTACTTGGCCAATTAGTTGGACAATTACTTGGACTTAGCCGGAGCTGGCGTCTTAACATGCAGCCCCTTCTTCTCAAGCGAACGGTAGATGATCACCTGCTGGAGAATGGTGAAGCAGTTGGAGACTAACCAGTAAACAGTCAGACCTGCTGGGAAGGTGCAGAACATAAAGGTGAAGACGATTGGCATCGCCATCAGCACTTTACGCTGAACTGGGTCATTAACTGGGGTTGGCGACATCTTTTGGATAAAGAACATCGAGATGCCGTAGAGGATTGGGGTGACGAAGTAAGGATCGTGTACCGACAAGTCCTCAATCCAGAAAATGAATGGGGCGTGACGCAGCTCGGTCGACTCCATTAAGGTCCAGTACAAGGCGATGAAGATAGGCATCTGGATCAGCAGCGGTAAGCAGCCACCTAATGGATTAACCTTCTCAGTCTTGTACAGACGCATGGTCTCCTGGCCCAGCTTCTGGCGATCGTCGCCATAGCGCTCACGCAGTTCCTGCATCTTCGGGGTTAACAGGCGCATCTTAGCCATCGAGGTGTATTGGGCCTTGGTCAGAGGGAACAAGACCGAACGTACCACTAAGGTTAAGATAATAATCGAGAAGCCCCAGTTGCCGATAAAGCTTTGGATAAACTCCAGAATCTTAAACAGTGGGATCGATAAGAACCACAGCCAGCCGTAGTCAACGGTCAGGTCGAGGTTAGGAGCTAACTGCTCCATTTGCTCTTGGTTCTTAGGACCAATCCACATTTGGGACTTGAATTGGTGGCTTTGACCTGCGGCAATCGTCGTTGGCTCAGTGCGAATACCGATAATGGCCTCAGCGCCGTTGTTAGCGGCGTTAGAGAAGATCACATTGGTCGTGCCTTCGGTGGTATCGCCGATCCAAGCCGAGACGAAGTAGTGCTGAATCATCGCGACCCAGCCGCCTGGGGTGGCGACATTGACGGCATTACGCTCGCGCGCGCGGTCCACTAAGTCCTCTAAGGTGTTCTTTTCGTAGCGGGTCTCGGCGGTAGAGTAAGCCGTGCCACGATAGGCACCTGCGACCATAAACAGACCGGAGTTTTGCTGCAGCGAAGCGTCCACGGTCTGCTTTAACTGGCCATAGAAAGCCATGGAAACGGCGTTGCTATTGTGGTTTTGCACGTCATAGGTGACGTCGACCACATAGGAGCCGCGCTTTAAGGTGTAGGTCTTGGTGTAGTCGACCCCGTCTTGGCTAAAGGTCAAGACTGCGCTGACACTATCCTCGCCATCAGCTAATACGTAGCTGTTCTGGGCGCTGGTATAGGTTGGGCGGGCCTTGGAATCAGGGCCATTGGCACCGATTAAGCCGCTTTGCGCCTCATAGACGAATAATGGGTCGCGCATTAAGAGGTGGAAAGGATCGTCCTTACCTAACTCTTGCTTAACCCGCAGTAACTTGGCGTCCACGACATCGCCACCGACCGAGGATAAGGTCAGGTTTAAGGTGTCGCTTTGCAAGGTGATGAGCTTGCCCACAGCCTGCTCGGAGCTCTCAGCCGCAGCCGCCATTTCAATGCGTTGCGCCTGCAACTCTTCTTGTTGCTGCAGCGTGATCTTGTCACTCTCCCAAGACCAATAGATGAACAAGGAGAGAGTTAAGAAAAGAATAAATAGGATGTTTCTTTGCTGTTCCATGGCACAACCAGATAACCAAACCGCGTACGAGCGTCCCAAATCCTGCCAGCTGAAGCCAGACAAAATTTGGATAGTGCCTGTGCCTTGCCTCAAGCACGGTGCCCACCAGAACAAAAAGTGAGAAGAATGGGCGTGGCGCCAAAGCCAAGACAAACGCCTATTATACCTAAAGAACTTAGCGCTTGAGCGCCCCAGCCGGGCCAAAGACCAACCTGGCACGCAAAATCAAGTTTGCGCCTAGGTGCACCTCAGGACAAAAATAGCTCCCCACCCACGCTCCCAGCTTTCCCGAGCCTCTCAGGCGCTATAGCGTCCCGCGCTTGCGGGGACTAAGATTGGGAGGATTTAGGTGGTGTGGCGTCAGCCTCAGTTTTCTTTAGGTGTGACAAATCCTCAGGCTGAGCCTGAAGATTTGAATCTGCGGTAGGATTTTCCTGAGCGCTCTCTAGGTCTGAAACCGTGCCATTTCTTCTAGGTACGGGATCAAAGCCGCCCTCATTTAAGGGGTGGCAACGGCTCAAACGCTTCATTCCCAGCCACGTCCCCTTGGCCAAACCCCATTCTTGGATGGCTTCGAGGGTGTATTGCGAACAGCTTGGATAGAAGCGGCAGCGCTGCCCTAAGAGAGGACTTAGAACTTTTTGGTAGGTGCGGATCAGGAGGATCGCGCTTTGCCCAATTGGCGAGAGATTTGAGCCCATAGCCGTGTAAGAGCAGAAGTTAAGTCGCGATTGCTCAGGTCACCTATGCCCGGCTTGGCTAAAAAGACCAGGTCGACATTGGGCAGGCTATCTTGGCTTAAGCGAAATGATTCGCGCACCAGACGCTTGACCCGATTGCGCCATACGGCTCGTTTGAGCACCTTCTTAGGCACAATTAGCCCGAGGCGCGGATGTGACAGTTCGTTCTTGCGAGCAAGAACCAACATGCCATTGCAACCTGCGCGTACGGGCTTCTTAAATACCTGGTCGTAATCCTCGGGCGTCAACAGGCGGACTTCCCGAGGAAAGGCATGGTTAGGCATTACGGCGTAACTAGACGGTTAAACGCTTGCGGCCCTTTGCACGACGACGGGATAAAACCTTGCGACCATCAGCGGTAGCCATACGCTTACGGAAACCGTGGGTGCGCTTACGCTTTAAAACGTTAGGCTGAAAAGTACGTTTCATTTAACAAATTCTCCAAAGGGGCGGCAATTGCCTCAGCGGCAGTGCCTTAATCATCGATGCTGGTGCTGGATACGAACCCGTATTCAGCTAAGAAAAAATTGGCACAAAAAAGACCACTAAGTGGTCTCTTTGGCCATAAGGCCCCCTACCCCCAAAAACAGGGGCAGCACAATCTCCCCAAAAGGAGATTTAGACCTGCAAGGTTCATAACGCCTGAGCCTTGAGAGCCCCATAGCATACGCGTCTTAGGCTCAAAAGGAAAGGGCTGGAGAGCAGCTTTACTTCGCGTGCAAAGCTCTGTGGGCTCAAGCACATCGCTATGCCTGGCTTACCTGAGGCGTGCCGAGTACCGCTCACTTTGCTCCACCTAATTAAGCAAAGCGCCGTGGTACCAAGTCACCATCAGCCTTTGGTAGCCTTTGGCTAGACCTCTGGCCGTGCGCGCTGATTGAAGCCAATCTCTCAGACTAAACCGAAGTTTAGTCCGCCCGTAATGCTCTGTTTAAGAGGGCGTTACGTAACGCAGAGTTCCTGACCGAGTGAAGCGGCTAGCCAGCAAACCACATCGTGCCTGGATGCAAGCACTCGATGCCTAACATTAAGAGCAAGCGCACGTTAACGTGCCAAGCGCAAAATGCCTTGCTGGAGTTGCAGAGCTGCGTAAGCCTCGACCTTCAAACCCAAGTTAGAGCAGAGCACCACGACTTTTGAGGCAACAGCCCAAGAATTTAGGCCGCACTTCCCCGAGGCTCTTTTTTTGCGCGAAAAAACCAAGGAAGAATCAGGCTTTGTCTCTTGAGGTCAATCAAACCAAACTTTGGATGTAGTGCACCGCTACAGCCCACTGCGGGTTAAGTCAGCCGTAAAACAAACTGGAGTTTAGAGTAGTCTACGTGCCAAAGACCCGTAGACCGCTCCCAGTCTATTCTGGCCAAGACTCTAACTGCAGCTAGCCGAGTAGTCGCGCACACTGCACCTAGTGCTTGGTTCAATCAACCGAGGAGCCAAAGTAGCTCTTCAGGATGGGGCGCAAAGAAAGCACCTTAAGTCGAGGCAGGCTCCTCTCCCTACTCAAGCTGAATAAGTTGAGGCTGCGCATGCCCCAGAAAATAAGCAACCACAGTTTCCTCTTAGGAAACGTCCCCAGACGCACCGAGCTCAATCTCTAAGGCGAGAGCTCAAGCAAACCGAACTCAATCAACTAAACACCTGACTTCAGAGAAGTCCGCACTTAGGAGAGCTCAAGGCCTGCGAACATCGATCACTCCCTAAAGAGAGCAACATGGTGGCCGAACTCAATCTCCACTAATCGGAGAGCTCAAGGTACCGCCAAGCTCAATCCCAAAAGAAATTTAAAGCAATCGCACCGAACTCAATCTCATTAGACCATCCAAACTTTCACCGAGCATCAATCGATACCCAAGAGATCTCAAGGCTGCCGCGCTCAATCCCCACTTAGGAGAGCTCAAAGCAACTGCCAAGCTCAATCTTATTTAGAAGAGAGCTCAAGGCCACCAAGCTCAATCAAACTCACAGCGATAAATCACCGCAAGCTGAGAGCTCAAAGCAACCGAGCGTCAATCGATTCTAACTAAGAGAGCTCAAAGCAACCGCCAAGCTCAATCCAAAGCTCGGAGAGCAGCAGGCTACCGAGTTCAATCTCAGGTAGAGAGCTCAAGGCTCAATTTGGGCAATCTCACAAGAGAGCTCAAGGTTTAACTACCTCTCATTCTCAGGAGAGCTCAAAGCTAAGCACCGAGCATCAATCCTCATAGTTAAGAGAGCTCAAGGCTAAGCCTAGTTTCATCTCAACTAAGAGAAGAGCACTGTTAGCTACTTCATTCCTGGTAACAGGAAATCCTTAACCTTCACCAAGTACCAAAAGCGCGCAGGATTTGCATCCCGCAGCCTTCAGCATACCTAGGATGGACACACCAACCCTAGGGGCAAAAGTTTGAATACCTTATTTTACAAATTTTCCGGCTTTAAGATCAAGTAAAACTCCAACATTTTTGATCGTCAAAGCCGATCTAAATGCCGTTCTTGATCCAGCACGAGATCAAGCTGGTAGTACTCAAGCATAACCAAGATGGTAGGCCTTCCCCCAGGCCCACCAAGAAGTGACTTAACCCCAGCCACTCAAGAGTGACTGAGATCCCCACCCTAGTTGTGCTTGGTGAAGCGTCCCAGCAGATCCATGACCTTGGAGCTGCCCTGATCCAGCCAGGTCTTGGCCTTAGCGCCGACCTCGCTTGCGTCAAAGAACTCCATCCCCGAGTCGATCAGCCCCTTAACCTTGGCAGTGGCTTCAGGTAGGTTCTGATCGATCAGATCCCTGATCTTGCTCCCCGCCAAGTTGGCCTGAATGCTGCGCGCGCGCAGCTCCTTGAGCTCTGCGCGCTCAGAGTCACCACTAAACTGGGTTTTGATAGCAGCGAACAAGGCACGATTTTGCAGTAAGCGATAGCTATCCTCGGTGCTTAAGAACGGCGGCAA
The DNA here is from genome assembly GCA_944390115.1 of uncultured Anaerobiospirillum sp. Lineage (GTDB taxonomy): Bacteria > Pseudomonadota > Gammaproteobacteria > Enterobacterales > Succinivibrionaceae > Anaerobiospirillum. Next base: position 33,571 of record CALXOW010000012.1, on the reverse strand, counting down.
CTTGCCTTGCGGCAACGGAGGCAAAGCTGAGTAATTAAAGGCGGTCGCCCCTAAAGCCAATTGCTTGTGCTGCGCCGCAGCATAAAGGGCTCCCAAGCCCTCGTTAGGATCAAGCTCAGCCTGGTAGTACGGTACGTGCGCGCACAGCTGGTCGAGCGTGTTGAGAGCGTTGCGTAATTGACCTTCGACGCGACGGGCTTGCATTAAGATATTGCGCTGGGCTTCATTGGCGACCCAATCACAGTGGTGGATGTCATAGCAGACCTGACGGCCGCTGGCGGCTAAGGCTTGGTTAACCAAGGCGCAGCTGTACTCGAAGTTTAAGCGACGATTGGCATACCAATGCAGTTTGAAGGCAGCCTCATGCAGCTTGTACTCTATGGCGCTGAGCTGGTCAGTGCTACCCCCCTGCTGCTTCAGGTAGCGGAAGGCATTGCAATAAGGGGCAAGGCCGGTGGTAGCGACCGGACCAAAGGGATGCGCGGCAGTGGCGTAGGAGCTTTCCACGGCCATTTGCTCGATGCGCAGCACATCGTAAGGCAATGGGGCAAAGCAATAGCCGGACAATTCAGCAGGATCGGCTCCGATGCTGTGGCAGTCGGTAAGGCTTAATTCTAAATACTCCGGTGCCGTTTGATCGGAGCTGACGGCAAAGCCTGCACCTCCATTGTTGTTGAGCCAGGTGCGACGGAAGCCCTCAAATACCTGCAGGCCGTGCTCAAAGGTCAAATAACCGGTGGCCAGATACGCCTCAAAGTCGTACTGAGAGTAGGTTTTAAGAAGCGTGGCGGCTGCTGCATGGCCTTGATTCATCATGTCGAGCACGAGGCCCTGCGGTACGCCTTGGGCATCACAAGTGACAATGGGCTGGGGCAGCACGAAGGTGTGGGGCAGGGCACCGGCGCTCGCGCCTACCCAACACTGAGGGTCGAGGGCGTTGACTAACTTAGGCTGCACCAGATCGACGTAGCCGTACGAGTTGGAGCTGCCGTAGAGCTGCGGAAAGGTTGCCGACCAGCGCTCGGGATTAGTAGCGTCATGCTGGATCTGAGCATGCTGGGCTAAGAAGGCAGGAGCGTGCGGCAGTTCGGTCAGCATAGGGCGCAGGTAGCACAGATCAGGCATGACCGGCGTGAGCTCGTGCTGTTGATAGGTCGAAACGACCTCGTCATAGTCCAAGGCCACGTTGATCTGAGGATCGGCGCTTAAGCCAAAATCAGTAACCGGCAGGCATGGCGCGCTCCAAGGAAGTTCATCCTCAGGATCTGCTGCCGGGACGAGATTGGACTCGCTTTGAGGCGCAGCGCTCAAGCTAAACTCAGGCAGAACCGGCACGAACCAGTCGTGATCGACTGGATCAACGGTGTCGGCCGCGCGCTCAGAGCCAAAAGGCGATTCAGGCAGAATCGGCACGAACCAGTCGTGATCTTCTGGATCTACGGTGTCGGCCGAGTGCTCAGAGCCAAAAGGCGACTCAGGCAGGACCGGTACAAACCAGTCGTGCTCTTCTGGAGCTACGGCGTCGACCGAGCCAAAAGGCGATTCAGGCAGAATCGGCACAAACCAGTCGTGATCTTCTGGATCAACGGTGTCGGCCGCGCGCTCAGAGCCAAAAGGCGATTCAGGCAGAATCGGCACGAACCAGTCGTGATCTTCTGGATCTACGGTGTCGGCCGAGTGCTCAGAGCCAAAAGGCGACTCAGGCAGGACCGGTACAAACCAGTCGTGCTCTTCTGGAGCTACGGCGTCGACCGAGCCAAAAGGCGACTCAGGCAAGACCGGTACGAACCAGTCGTGATCTACTGGATCAACGGTGTCGGCCGAGTGCTCCGAGCCAAAAGGTGACTCGGGCAAGACCGGTACGAACCAATCGTGATCTGCTAGATCTACCGGGTTATCTGTCGAGCTGGCCGCTGCGACGCCCTCAGAGCTGCCGCTGCCACCAGGCATGTTGCCTGAGTCATTTGGCGTTGAGCCTGAATCATTGGAGCCCGAACTGCCGCCTTGATCATCGGGATCTGAGTGATCGGACTTAGGGGCAAGAGCCTGTTGCTGAGCTTGCTCCTGCTCCTTTTGGAACTGGGCGTCGTTGCGCTCAGCCTGCTTGCGCAGCTTGGCGGTGAGCTTGGCCTCAGTGGACTTGAGATAGGTGTTCACCTGCTCTTGCAGCTTGGTAGGGTCAGTCGGATCAGTTGGGTTGATCTGCGGAGCCAGCAGCGCGGCTAATGGGTAGCGCTGGGTAATGAAGCAGCCTAACTTTGCTAAGCCTTGGATGAAGCCGACGCCATCAAGCTCAAAGAGCGGATTGATCTTGGTCAGAGCGGGGCCCAAGTAGCGCGGTTGCAGGCGATTGAGGTTCAGGCTCAGATCGTAGATCGCCTGTTGTGCCTCTAAGGTGACGCACTGAGCACGCTCGCTTAAGCCTAAGCATGTGCGTTTGACGTCGTAGGCCTTAGGTTGCTGCGGCAGCTCATAATCACAGCACTCAAAATGGCTGAGATCAGCGTAAGTCCAAGCACGGGTGAGCTGAGCCTCGGGGGCACCGCTGAACTGATTGGCCCAAGTGCGTAAGGTGAGCGGCGCATAGTGGGCGGCAGCTTGCTCTTGCTGCTGCAACTGCGCGCCGGTCAGGCCGTCAAGCGCGTTGAGGTTGGTCAGGCAGGTATTGTAGAAAGCAGGACGCTCGGCCGGCTTGAGGCAGCTTAAGATCAGCGCCAAATAATCGCAGCTTAACTGCTCGGACTTGGTGCGCTTGTGAGCACGCGCCTGCTGCTTTACGGGCACCTGGGCGATGGGATGCGAGCGCAGGCACTTGCAGGCACAAGTGATCTGAGCGGCCTTTGGCGGGAAGGTGCTGAGCTTAGCTAACAGCTCCGGCTTGAGCTGTAAGTGCGACGAGTCGGCCTCAGCATAGTCCGGCGCTGGAGCTGCGCTCTCAGCGGCGTTGGTTTGCTGCGCCTGGGCGTACCAAGAGTTGAAAGCTTGCATTTGGTGGTGCAGGTAGGCCTGCTGGGTGGCACGTACTTGCGCTGCTTGCGCTAAGCGGGCGCGGGCGGCGGCGGCGCGCTCGGCTACCTTAGTCTCGTGGTTCTCGCTTACGTCTTGATGCGTGGTCAGGTAAGCACTGGTCGGTGCCGGGCTGAAGTAATGCTGCTCATGGGCGGTGGCAGCATGGCCTTGAAGTAGTAGGTGTTCCATATGAACTCCTTATTTAGCGGTGGTGGCGGTTGGGAACGGGACCGGTTTAGGTTTCATGAGGCGCTCCTTTAGTCGTAGTCGGTGAATGAGGCCCAAAAGGCGACGCGCAAGGACAGCGGCGAGAAGCGGCGCAGCAGCTGGTGCTGCGGCTTGGTCTTGGCCTCCGAGTGCGGAGTTTCTGAGTGATTGAGAGCGTTGAGCTCTTGGGCTTTGGCCTTGCGGCGTTCGCGGGTCTTGCGTGACATGGCGTGCTCCTGCGGTGTTTGGGGTAATAAAAAAGCCTTTGAGCGAACTCAAAGGCTTTACCTGATTTCAAATTTACGATGCGCGCTTTTGGGCCTCGGGGACCTTTTCTTATTCAGGAGGTGGGTTAAGGGGCCGCCAAGCCCGATTTTATGCGATTCTTGGAAAATATTGTGATTGCGGTCACGCTTTTGGCGTTGTGGTCACTCAAATTGCCCGCAAAGCCTGATCTGATGCGGCTTTGCGCGTGTTAAAAATTTTTTGGGGACAATCTGTCCTTGAGCAAATAAAGCTATATAGTCCCAATTTTCCAAAGAAGCATGTTTTAGCGGTAAAAGGGCATAAATATGCGCTTTTGCTTGACTTGAGTGGGCCAGCCGCATGGGCTGGCTTGGGTTGTTGTTTCAGGCCGCTCTGCTGGGCTAAAACGCCTTGTTTATCAGCTTTTTGTGCCTTGGTTAAAGATTTTGGGCGGTGTTAAGAGGCGCGGTGCAAGCAGCTGGTTACGGCGACTCTGCGGGGGCCGGCGTTTTATGCCCCAAAGTCTTAGTGTTAAGGCACAAAAGGGCGGGTTAGCAGCGCGCTCAGAGGAGTAGCGTTCGGTGAGCTTTGTGATCATGGCGACCCTGCGTACGCAGGGCGGCGATCTGCCCTGTGATCACGAAGTAGGCTGATCTTGCGTGTGGTGGTGATCTGCTCCGAGATCGCGTGGTGGTGCACCTGAGATCAAGTATTAGATCGCGGTGTGATCTCGCCGTAGATCGAGCATGTGAGCGCTGGGTGATCGATCTTAAGATCACGATGGAGAAGGCGCATAAAATCGCGGTTTTAACGAGATCGAGGGCAGAGGGTGATCGCCGCTTGGATCTTTTCCCAGATCGCTGAATTGAGCGAGCGGCAGATCATCTATCGAATGTCTACCAACCGTCTATCTGTTGTCTATACGATGTCTATCTTCCTGCTACTCAGATCGCTCTTGGATCTAAAGTCAGATCATCGTGGGAGCCCTGATTTTTAGGGCACTTTAGGTGGTGATCTCGATCTTGCTTAGATCCGATCTAGCCTGATCGGTGATCTTAGATCTGATCTAAGTGCGATCGGTGCTAAGGGCAAATTGAGATCTAGATATACACGAAAAAATTTTTTGTAGGCTTTTGGTGTGCTCAAAATGTTGAGCTAGGCGTGACGATTGGGCGTGCGGGGGTGGTCACGAGCCCGACAGGAATGGGCGTTCGTGATAATTTTGATCATCAATCCGATCAAATTAGACCTTTTGAGACGTGCTCCAACTGGTAGCTAGAAAGCCCACAAAACGCATGCAAATCCCATTTGATCGCGCTTTGATCACTTGATCTTAGACCCGGAACCCCGTATCATATGCACAATTTCCGGTGGTTTTCGGAGTGCTTGTCCCATCGGTTTTGTGGCAAGTTTTAGTAAAACCCGTGTCAATAACCGACTGACTTATTGATCTTAGATCGTAAGGCAGTTCCTGACCCAATCAAACAACAAACAATCGAGTGTTTTTGGTGGTACTGGTCCGCAGCAGCGGGTCCAACATCATGACCAAGGTGCGCTTGTGTCTCCATAAGGCTTAATCCATCGCTTCTTTTGGTGGCGGTGACACCTAAGGTTGAGCTGACAGGAAGTTTACTTGAGTTACCTACGTTGTTCTGGGTTAAGTGACACAATCGGGAAAGGATCTTGAGACTGTTCTTGGATCAATTTCTTGGCGCGCTGCTCGCGGAGCGCGGGAAATGAGATAGGAGCATGCTTGGCGCATAAAGCTGATCGAGATCGGCTTTGTGATCGCATTAGATCAGTATGGATCCGATCGTATCTGATCGCTTAAGATCATATTTAAGGGTCACACGATCACTTTTTGCGATCGTGCCGCGATCTAGATCGAGATCGATCTGGATCTGGATCGTGAGAACTTAACTTTTTGGTGTTGTTAGTTGAAGGAGCTAGTTTGCGCGTGATTGCTGCCTAAGGCGCTCAAGGTTACTTGGCATCTGAGTCAGAGAGTTTCAGGCGTATTCCCTAGTGCTTGAGTAAATGGGTGCACGACTCCACCTGAGCGTAGTCGTAATCAACGGTTGAATGGTTGCTTAACTGTGCCGCTTAGTCGCGGTGCAAGTCACTATTTGATCCTAGGTCAGTCATAGGCTTCATCGTGTGACCTCAGGTGACACGTGGGCTGCTCTTAGAGCGCGTAAAGATTCCCGATACACGCTTCATCTCCAAAAGCGTTATGACTTAGCGTCAGCTCGCTTTTGAAGATGGTGGCGGGGGTGATACGTCGCTGAGGGTATGTTCGTTTTATGAACTCTTGGCAAATTTGGCGTGAGGTAATCTTAAGGGTTGCCGCGTCGACAGCAGAGACGCTTGAGGCGAAGGTCATAAAGCTCTTCTTCTACGAAGTGGGCTTTATCTTTGACCCTGCCTTAGACAAGGTGCGCCTCGTCTGCTCCTCGGAGTACGCCTTGAGGAGCTTTGCTCCTTACAGCTGGCGTTGCTTCAACGAGGCAAAGTCGCTGCTGGACATCCCAAGCTTAGGCTATTCCTTGGAGGTAGTTTCGGCCAAGGAATTGGCTCAGCTGCACGCGTCAGGTCAGCTGCCACGCCCAGAATTTTTGGCCGCTATTAGCCTCGAGGGGATGCAAGCGGGCCCATCGGCTTTCCCTAAGGTGGATTGTCTGATCACCGCAGGTCCAGCCGAGGGCTTGAACCCGATCAATGCGGGTTTTGGCACCTTCCCTCAGGGTATGTCAGGTATGGCCGCGTCGGCACACGCCTCGCAGGGCGCTGCTGCGCATGCTCCAGCTTACGGCGCTGCAGTTTATGGCACTGCTGCGAGTGCAGCTTACGCTGCTGGCCCACAAGGCTCCACCAAGGTCTCTGGTGTGGGCGCGTTTGGTCACACCCCAAATTATTCGGCCCCAGAATTTAACGCGGCTGCTGCACCAGCAGTCGGCGCTAACCCTATTCAGATGCAGTCAGCTGCTGCGGACTTGATCGCTCAGGATTTTTCAAGCCGTGGCGGTGAAGCTGTAACTGATGTTGTAAAAACTGGCGATTTAGCATCGCTTAGGTTGCCTGCTAACTCCTCTTACGAGGAACATGACACAAACCATCGGGAATTACACACTTCGTCATGGGTTACAGATTCCCAACCGAGCAACTGTGCCTCCGGCAACGATCTCTTCGAGCCAGCGCAGGATGGTGCGGTCTCTTCGCAGACTTATGATCGCCAGTGCCTTAACAACACCGAATTTGCTGCCAACAGCGATTTAGCAGCCCTCATCGCCGAGGCTGAGGCCGCTCAGCCTGATCTGCGTGAGGTGTACCCTGATGTATCACAGCTGGCCCATCCGGCTCCAAATCCGCTCTATGATCCAGCGGCCCGTGAGTTCTGCCTGATTGCAGACGATTGGGTCCAGGCTCATCTCGCGCCTCAGATGGAGCACCAGCAGGTACCGCCAGTGGCTAACGATGAAGCCTTCTTGCCTTCTTCTCCTGAGCGTCTTAGCGCTCCGGTCATGGCCCCATTGGCCTCGGATAACGAGACCGGCCCTGATCTGCGTCTTGAGGACAGCTTAGGGGTAGATCTGCCTGCAAATAGCCTGACGGTAGCGCCTGAGGATGGCCCATATATCGGTGCGGCCGCTAAGTCCACGCAGAATACTGAAGCGATGGCGGCGGCGATCCACAATATGCCGCTGATGCCGCGCCCAGAGCTGACCAGTTACGACGATAGCTACGATTATGAGCGGACTCCGTCTTACTCGGAGCGCCGTCGTGTGCCGTTGCCTGCGCGCGCGGAGCTTGCTCCGTCGGCAGGTCCCGAGGCTGCGCCGCATTTTGTCGAGCCTGAAGTCGAGTTAGTGGCAGCTCCAGCCCAGAATTTGGTTGCTCCAGCCCAGCCCGTAGCTGGGGCGGCTCCAGTCGCTCACGCTATTCCTGCTACGCCTGCTGCTACGCCAGCCCCGGTTGCTGTGCCTGCTACAGCGTCGGCTCAGATTACTGCGCCTGCCTTAGAGCAGGAAGTGCCGCCGTCGGTGCGCGCCATTACGCGCTGCGAAGAGCTCGCCGATGAGATCTTAAAGCCGGTGCATGCCTCCGACCTGGTGACTGAAGCGTTAAATGCTAAGGCGCAACGCGAGCAAGCCGCGCGCAACGCCAGTATTGCCGCCCTACCACAGGTGGTGACGGGCCCAATGGCAAGCGTCTATGCCGCTGCCGCTAAGCGTAAGCGCAATTGCTCCTCGCTGCCGCAGCCTAACGCCCTCTTAAACCAAGAGAAGGTGCAGACCACTACGCTCAATCCAGATGAGCCAGCGGTCCTGCCCGCCCCAGATTTATTGCGTCAAGTCGAAGGCTCAGAAAGCTTGATGGCTCAAGCCCTGTTGCCTGATGACGGCTCGCGCCATCAGCTCAACTTAGATAACTTCAAGCTCACTCCCGAGCAAATTGAGTCGAGCAAGAAGTTAAACCAGGTTTTAGCTGAGCAGTTTAAGATCGTCTCGGCCCAGCGTGCCGCCTATAAGGCCCGCCAAGCAGAGCTTGCCAAAAATCGCGCCCTGTCGCATAAGCGTAAGGGTGAGCCTGAGCTCTTAGAGCGCTTTGATGGTACCGCCCCAGGTCTACTTGCTGGTGCGATCCCTGGCGTGGAGCCCGTGATGAGCTTTGCTGCGCCGTGCATCGATCCGCGCGGTCCACTGCCGGGGTCCTATCCAGGCTCTCAGCTGGGACCGATGGCAGGCGTGACGCCAGAGCAGCCAGAGTTAACGCTCGCGGTGCCGACGGTCGAGATCAATCCGGTTAAGACCTTTAGCACCTACGTCTCTGACACGCGCAATTTCGAGATTTTGAACGCGGCTTCGCTCTTGGCTAAGTACGTCGGTGTTTCACAGGTCAATCCGTTCTTGGTCTATGGCGACTCGGGCGTGGGTAAGACCCATATCCTGCACGCTATTGCCAATGCGATTGCCTACTATCACCCAGATTACAAGGTGGCCTTTATCCGCGCTGAGGAGTTCTTGCAGAACTACGTGTCCTCGATCTCCGAGAGCGGTAAGAATCGCTTTGCCGATAGCCAGATTTACTTCCAGCAAGCCTTCTTGCAGTATGACGTCCTGATTTTCGACGACATCCAAGCCTTGGCTAAGGGTGTGAAGAGCCGTCAGGTCTTCTTTGAGGTGATCTCGGCCTTCTTAGATCGTCCCGGCACGCAGCTCATTGTCGCTGCTAACACGATGCCGCGCGAACTTAAGGAAAAGGGCTTTGATGCTAGCCTCTTATCGCGCATGGGCTCGGGTCTGTGCATGCCATTGATGAAGCCGAATTGGTCTAATCGCCGCGACATCGTCAATGCCAAGTGCCAAGAGATGGGGATCACTATGTCTGAGGACATCGTCGATTACATCTCGATCAATATGAACCCAAATGTGCGAGAGATCGAGGGCGCGCTCAAGACGCTGCACTCCTTCTTAAACAGCAATGGTTCGCTGAGCTACGACGATGCCGTGCGCACGCTCTCAGGCTTTATCAGCAGTGGTTCAGGTCATGTGCTGACGATAAGCGAGATTCAGTCTACGGTCGCTAAGGAATTTGGCGTCTCGGTCAAGGACTTGCTCTCGAGCTGTAAGAAGAAGGCGATTTCGCAGGCACGCTCCTTGGCTATGACTATCGCCCGCGATGTCATTGCTAATAATTCGCTCAATGATTTGGGCCGTGCTTTCAAGAAGGATCACACCTCGGTGCATGAGGCTATTGTCCGCACCCGTGATCGCCTCCAGCATGACAGCTCCTTGAAGGAAAAGTACGACCATATCATTAAGGCTTTAGCCGAGCTGACGCGCAAACCTTAAAGTGACCTGAAGCTAAGCTCACGTGCTTGGCTGTTACCGGATTTTTTCCCCATTAATACGTGGTTTTGCGGGCCTGAAAGAGGCCGGTTGTATAATGTGGGGACGTTTGGTCTCAGATTGGTCTGAGACCACAGTAAAGGAAATTTCGTCTGATGAAATTCACTGTTCCTGTTCAAACCATCATTGATCCAATCACGCGTGTGGCCTCGATTTGCGCCAGCAATACCTCGAACCCGGATGATCTGGCTCAATACCTCATGCTTGATGTCAAGAAAGACGGCATCACCATGACCGGTACGGATGGCACGGTTCAGCTTAAGGCCGTAATCCCTTTACCTGAGGGTGCTTGCGAGTCGGAAGGCTCGTTCTTGATGATGGCTGATCGTGCCAGTGAATTTTTCCGCGTGCTGGGTAACGAAGATGACGTCGCCGTAGAGCTCAAGCCTAACGACGATCTCTTGCAGATCAGCTCGGCGCAAAACGATTACTCGATGCGTGTGCGCGCTGTCCCTGAGGACAATTCCTTCCCGCTCTTTGCCTTAGATGAGGAGCCGGAGCCAAGCTTGGTCGAGATTGAAGAGAACAAGCTGCGCTATATGCTCGACAAGTCGATCTTCTGTGTCTCGCGCGACAACTACCGCGACTACTTGAAGGGCGTCCGTTTTGAGATCGAAGATAGTGAGCTTTCGATCTTCGCGCTCGACGGTCACCGCATGGCTGCGATTCAAACTGAGCTCCAAAATCCACCGGCCGGTAAGGTTAAGTTCTTAATGACCCTGCGCGGCGTCACTGAGCTGCAAAAGTTGCTCTCGAGCAATCAGGATGCGCTCATTAAGCTCGCAGTCACTGAGAACTTTGTTTACACTCAGATTAACTGCTACACCATCGTTAATCGCTTGCTCAAGTGCAAGTATCCTAACGTTCGTGGTGTGATCCCTGCAAATTGTGCTCCTGAGCTGCATATTCCGCTTGAGGAGTTAAAGCGCAATGTGAAGCGTGTGGCTTTGTTCTCGAACAAGCGCCTCAATCTGGTTAACTTCACCTTCACCCACAACCTGTTAACCTTAAACACGCAAAACAGCGAGCACGAGACCGCTAAGGCCATCATCAACATCGACTACCCAGATGAGACCGGCCATCGCGAGTCCAACCTCAATTATGACTACGTGCGTGAGATCTTAAATGCCACGGACACCGATGAGGTGGTCTTTGGCTTCTCGCCTCCGTACAGCAACACTCAGATTCGTCCTAAGGATGAAGTCAATGAGATGGGCGTACGTATCCGTTATGTCGTAAGCCACATCATGGTCTAATTGGCCATAGCTGTTTTGTGCAGAGCTCCTGCCTTAGGTAGGAGCTTTGTCGTTTTCTGGGACCTAATCGCCTGCGATGTACATCAAGCGCCTGCTCATCAACGACTTTCGCAATCTGGAGTATGTCGAGCTCACTCCCTGCTCGGGCTTTAACTTCATTTGCGGACCCAACGGCAGTGGTAAGACCTCGATCATTGAGGCGATCCACTATCTGTCGTTAGCACGCTCATTTCGCACCAGCAGCTATCAGTATTTGATTCGCCAAGGCCAGCCCCAATTTACCCTCTTTGCCCAGGTGCAAGCCGATAACGCCGAGCTCGACACGACGATTGGTCTATTGCGGCCGCGCAATGGTGAACCGGTCATCAAGATCAACTCTGACCCGATTACGCGCATGGTTGATTTGATTGACCACATCTACGTGCAAATCATCCATCCGCAGGGGGTCGAGCTCATCACTAAGTCGGCCGAGGTGCGCCGTGCCTTTATTGATTGGGGGGTGTACTACACCGATCCTGAGTTCAAGCAGCTGTGGCTGCAATACCGTAAGACCTTAAAGCAGCGCAATACCCTGCTGCGCCGCGACGGCCCTAAAAGGCGCTATCAATCGCCCTTTTCGGACTTTACCCCTCAGCTTACTGAGGGCATTGCAGGTCTGCAAGGTGAGGTGAGCCTGACTCTTAATGCGGCCTTAGCGTCGAACTTAGGTTTTGAGCAGCAGAACTTCGGCTGTGATAAGCATGGTTGTGATCAGCCAAACTTTGGTTTTGATGAGATGGGAGTCTGGGATGAGGCGCTGGCGCGCCTGTCCGAGCAAATTACCCAAAAACGTCAAGCGTATTTAGAGCAGCTCCAGGTGATCTTGCAGGATATTGTGGGGCAATTTTTACCCGACTTCCATCTTAAGTTTGAGCTCAACCAAGGCTGGGAAAAAGGCCAAGATCTGCGGGTTTTGCTGGCGCAAAACCTTGAAAAAGATCGGGGATTAGGCTATACTTTATACGGTTGTCATAGGGCTGATTTGAAGATCAAAAACAACAACATTTCAGCAGGAGCTACCTTGTCGCGCGGGCAACTCAAGATGCTGGTGTATGCGATGCGTTTGGCGCAGGGCATGTTGCTGAGGCAATTGACCAACCGTACTTGCATCTACCTCATCGACGATCTCAATTCTGAGCTCGATGATCGGGCGCAACGCATCTTGCTTGACACGCTGGTGTCGTGTCAGCACCAAGTTTTTATCAGCAATATCCAGCAAGAGCTGCTCTTCCCTAGTGACACGTCTCAATGCAAGGTTTTCAACTTAGAGAGCGGTAAGGTCGTGCCTTAGGCAATCCTAAGGTCCACCTTAGTCGTAACGTCTCTCTCATACAGCGCGGGTTGACAGCGGGAGCTGTGAGCCAACTGTTAGGGCGCGCTATGCGCCAACTTTAGTAACGAGGTCAAGATGTCTGAAGCAGACAAGCAAGATAATTACAGCGGCGATAGCATCAAGGTGTTACGCGGCCTTGAGGCTGTCAGATTGCGCCCTGGTATGTACATCGGCGATACCGATGATGGCTCGGGCTTACACCACATGGTGTTTGAGGCTGTTGATAATTCGATTGATGAAGCCTTGGCCGGTTACTGTAATGAGATTTTCGTGACGATCCACCAAGATGGCTCGGTCTCGGTCAAAGATAACGGCCGTGGCATCCCAGTGGATATTCACCCGCAGGAAGGCGTTTCGGCCGCTGAGGTCGTGATGACCGTGCTCCACGCAGGCGGTAAGTTTGATGCCAATTCCTACAAGGTTTCAGGTGGCTTACACGGCGTGGGTATTTCGGTGGTGAATGCGCTGTCCGATCGCTTAGAGCTCACCATTTGCCGCCAAGGCCATATCTGGCAGCAAACCTACTTAGATGGCGGTACCCCTGAGGCACCGTTACACCCCATCGGTGACACCGAAGCTACCGGCACCTGCGTGCGCTTCTGGCCAAGCCCGCAAGTCTTCTCGGACACCACCTTTGAGTACAAGGTGTTAGAGAAGCGTCTGCGTGAGCTGGCCTTCTTAAACAGCGGTATTCGCATCCACCTCATCGACGAGCGCGGTGAGGGTAAGAAGCACACCTTCCATCACGATGGAGGCATCCTCGAGTTTGTTGACTACCTCAACAAGGGCAAGAATGTCTTAAATAAGAAGATCTTCCACTGCAAGGCTACCAACAAGGACAATATCCAAGTTGAGATTGCGATGCAATGGACCGACGCTTACTCCGAGAGCATCTTCTGCTTTACCAACAACGTCCCGCAAAAGGACGGTGGTACCCACTTGATGGGCTTTAAGCGCAGCTTGACCCGCACCCTCAACAATTACTTAGAGCAGTCGGGCTTGCTCAAGAAGCACAAGGTCAACACCTCAGGTGATGACTCGCGTGAAGGCCTGACAGCGGTAATCTCGGTCAAGATGCCGGATCCTAAGTTCTCATCGCAGACCAAGGATAAGCTGGTCAGCTCCGAGGCGGCGAACGCGGTCGATAACTCGATGAGCGATAGCTTTATGGCTTTCTTGGAGGAAAATCCAGGCGAAGCTGAGCTTATCTGCATGAAGATCATTGAGACGGCGCGCGTGCGTGAGGCAATGCGTAAGGCGCGCGATTTAAGCCGCAAGAAGGGTGGCCTTGAGATCAACTCTCTGCCAGATAAGTTAGCTTCGTGCCGCGAGAAGGATCCCGCTTTATGCGAGCTCTTCTTGGTCGAGGGTGACTCTGCAGGTGGCTCAGCTAAGGGTGGTCGCGACTCCAAGTTCCAGGCGATCTTGCCGCTGCGCGGTAAGATTCTGAACGTGGAGAAGGCCCGCTTTGACCGCATGATTCAGTCGCAGCAAATCGGCACCTTAATCACGGCCTTAGGCTGTGGCGTAGGCAAGGACGAGTACAATCCGGACAAGTTCCGCTATCACAACGTCATCATCATGACCGATGCGGACGTGGACGGCGCGCACATCCGCATTCTGCTTCTGACCTTCTTCTACCGCCAGATGCCAGAGCTCATCGAGCGTGGCTATGTCTACATTGCGCAGCCGCCGCTTTACCGCTATCAAAAGGGCAAGCAGACGGTCTATGTCCAAAGCGACAAGGAAGCGCTGCAATACCGCACCTCCTTAGCCTTAGACAATGCCACCTTATCGGTCAACGCTGTGGCAGTTCCACTCTCGGGTGTGGCCTTAGAGAGCCTCTTTACCGATTACAACAAGGTGATGTCGGCCTTACCTAAGATGAGCACGAAGATCCAAAAGGACATCTTGCTCCATCTCATGTATTACCGCTTACTGGAGCCGCAGGACTTAAAGGATGAGGTGAAGCTCCAAGAGTGGCTTGATGGTTTTGTGAAGGGCTTGCCTTCGATTCCATCGGAGGGCCTGCACTTTAAGGGTCAGACTGCCCGTGATGAGGCCCGTGATGAGTTCTATCCGGTGATCATCCACCACATCCACGGCATGGACTACACCTACAAGCTCGATCGCTCGTTCTTAGACTCAGGTGACTACACCTTGCTCAAGAACATGAACAAGAAAGTTTATGGCCTGTTAGAGGACGGCGCCTTTGTGCGCTCGGGCTCCAAGCAATTCCCGGTCAAGGACTTCCACGAGGCCTATGAGACCTTGATGCGTGAGGGCTTTAGTGGCGTGAAGATTCAGCGCTACAAGGGTTTAGGTGAGATGAGTGCCGAGCAGCTCTCGGACACCACCATGAACCCAGCTTCGCGCACCTTGCTCAAGGTCAGCATCGCCGACGCGATTGAGGCCGACAGCCTCTTAACTAAGCTTATGGGTGAGGAAGTCGAAGAGCGTCGTACCTTCATTGCCGAGAACGCCGAAAAGGCCGTGCTCGACATCTAACGACCCAAGCCATAACCAGCGCGCGCCCGGCGGGCGCGCCTTACCAAGCAAAAAGGGCAGCGCGGGCTGCCTTTTTTCATACTCCTGAATACAATTTAACATAACAATGAAACGCCGGAGCTACACGCCTGATTTTACGGGGCGGGCGCTGGTGCAGCCTGCCGCTGGCGCCGCTGCTCGAGCGCGTACTAAGGCCGTAACTGTGGAGCAGAGCGCTGCGTGGAACATCTGCCCGAGCTTGTGGGAAAATGTTCCGCATGGAACATTTTCCCACAAGCTGTCATCATTGTTCCTCACCACGATTTGGGCGGCCTCGACCGTCAAGCTTAGTACGGGCTTAAGCTCAAAAAGCTAGGCGCAATCAGGCTTTGCGCGCAATAAGTTCGAGGAAAGCCTCGGGGGAAAATAGTGGGCAAATGCAATGTTCCATGTGGAACAATTGCTGGCGTGAGTCCCACCGTAGTCAGTGTGGGGCGCGATTTGCCCCCAGGAAAAACACCCAATTACCCGCCAGCAACAGGGAAATGTTCCACATGGAACATTTTTGGTGGGAAAAAAGCAGTTCAAGCCCCAGCTCAGTCCACTCTGAGACCAGATTGCCCACCAGTTCGAGCCCTCAATGCCACTGTTCCACGTAGAACATTCCACCTGCTGCCTTACTTCCCACCTCAGCAGTGGGCAAAAAGAGCTTTGTCCCCAGGAACAGCGGGGCTCAATGTTCCACATGGAATATTTTCCCCCGGAAAAATGAAGTTTGAGCGTGCCTCCTAAGCCTTAAACGTCAGAACGCGTAGGTGCGGTGGGATAACAAGAGCACCTTGGGGTTAAAAGCCGATATTTATCAGCTTTTTGCAATGTTCCACGTGGAACAAATCAAGTGGGAAAAAGGGCATAAACCGCCATTATGATGGTTGGAAAGCAAACTTTTCCAACAAGAGGGGCGCATTTACCTACCTGAGCGCAAAAAAGTCTTAAGCAAATGTTCCACATGGAACAATTTCCCCCGGAAAAATGGATGGTGAGCCCAGAAAAAACAACAAGCGACTTTCGGTCTGGGCATGAGTCCTACAGTGGGATAGTGGCGGCTGCTGGGCGTTTAAGGCTGATATTTATCAGCTTCTTGCATTGTTCCACGTGGAACAGCGCACGTGGGAAAAGATATTTTGGTGGGTTAAAAGCGGCCGGTTGTTGGTTGCGTATGCCCAGTTGCTCGCACCTTACCCCCTGGAAGCTCACTCTTTACCCACTGCTCGAGCGTAAGCACGGGTGAATTGTTCCATGTGGAACATTTAACGCCCATTCGGGCGCGCAGCGGAGGTGGGAGAAAATTGATGTTCTGTGTTCAAAAGGGCTTATTTATCGATTTTGTCCATTGTTCCACGTGGAACAATGCAGGTGGGAAATTTTGCTTTTTGTCAGCGGGAAAGGGTGGGATGATGGTTGGAAAGCAAACTTTTCCGACACGCTGAGTGTGAGATGGGGGGTTAGCACGGCCGCTTGGGGGCAAGATATGGGTGAAGGTGGGTGAAATGTTCCATGTGGAACATTGTCCGGCGCGACTTTCCCTATTTTGGTCCCCACAGCGGAGTAAATCCCACGTCCAGTGAATGCTTTTGGGGTAGTCTGTTGGGCATTAGCGGGCAACGTGGACGCTTTTGGCGCAAAATGCTGCGCTAAATTTGCAACAATTTTTGCGCTGCGTGCTTGCAGTGACAGCTGTATGGTGGGAAGGGCGCTCTTCCCACTGCAATCACTTTTCTTAATCAAGCGTTAGCTGGGGGCTCAGTGATCATTGCACTTCAGTGGGAAATAATGGTTTTGTCGCCTTAAAGCCGATAAATAGGCCGCTGGCAAATGTTCCACGTAGAACATTACACGTGGGAAAAGAGCAAAATCTTTTGCGTGAAGCAGCTTTTCCCCACCAAAATTTTGTGTGCCCCAGTTTATTGAGCGCTGGTGGATTGCGTGGTGGAATCATCTTGGGAAAATGTTCCACATGGAACAATTGGCATAGGTCGTGCTAATATTTAACATAACTTAAAACGGGTTTTATATGCCATGCCAGATGCCTATTTTGAGCTGCGTGCAGGCTTTATCGGCGCGGTTTAGCTGCGCTGTGGCGGGGTGCACGTCTCAACAAGTGCGCATCTCAATAAGTTTGTTGCCAGTGCTGTGTGGAACCGTCCCAGCTCGTCGAGCGGTGCGTGGAAAGAGTGCGGCCACAGAGCGCTGAGTGGATCGGCGCGCACCGGTCACAGGCAGAGAGGTTAGTGTGGCAGGAGAGAGGGCCAGCAATTGGCGTTGTTGGGACGGTATCTGAACCAGCAGGACCTGAGCGCTCAACCCTTATGCGCGCTAAATTAACATAACTTGAATAGGCTTTTATATAGCAGGCTATTGTAAGTTGAGGGTAGGTTCTGGGAGTGGAACAAAAAGCCCTGACACCTTGCGATGTCAGGGCTTTTCAAGCTTTGCTAGCTTGCTTGGCGCTAGGTGCGCCTAGCTGTTAGTACAGCACCGAGATGTCGGCGGTCTTAGAGAAGACTTGGCTTAACTCGTTGAGGATAGCTAAGCGGTTTTGCTTGATCTCCTCATTTGGGTCGTTAACCATGACCTTCTCGAAGAAGTTGTCGACGTCATCACGCAGCTCGGCTAAGGTGGTCATAGCCTGATCGTACTTGCCCTGGCCGTAGAGCTCGTTGATGGTTGGCAACAGCTGATTTAAGTGCTCAACCAGCTTCTTCTCAGCCTTGTCTTGTAACAGCTCAAGCTTGATGGCAGCACTGACGCGGCCGCTCTTAGCCTGGATGTTGTTGACGCGCTTGTAGGCGGCAGCTAAGTCCTGAGCTTCCTTTAACTCCTTGAACTTGACCACAGCCTTAACGCGCTGATCGAAGTCTAAGAGCGAAACTGGGTGGGTCGAGAGCACTGCCTGGAAGATCTCAGCGCCAATGCCTTGATCTTGGTAGTAGGCCTTGAGACGACCAAAGATGTAGTCAGCGACCGTCTGAGCGCATTGTGGAGCCTTGATCTTGGCACCAAAGAACTCGCAGCTCTTATTGATTAAATCAACTAAGTTGAGCTCTAACTTGTTCTCAATCACGATGCGGATGACACCGATTGCGGCACGACGCAGACCAAATGGATCCTTATCGCCCTTTGGCATCAGATTGATGCCCATGATGCCAACTAAGGTGGCCAGCTTTTCAGCTAAGGATACGGCTACTGGTACTGGCTTGGTTGGGATCAAGTCGCCCGAGAAGCGTGGGCAGTACTGCTCGAAGATGGCAGTGGCTACGTCTTGGTTCTCACCGTCTAACTCAGCGTAGTGCATACCCATAATGCCTTGGGTATCGGTGAACTCGGTAACCAGGGTGGTAGCAAGGTCGCACTTAGCTAAGTGTGCGGCACGCTCGGCTAAGGCTACGTCGGCGCCGACCATTGGAGCAATGGTGGCAGCGATCTTGGAAACGATAGCCGAACGCTCGGCAATAGTGCCGATGTCTTGCTGATAGACGATCGTCTCGAGGCGTGGGAAGAAGGACTCTAATCTCTGCTTGCGGTCGGTGTTAAAGAAGAATTCAGCATCCGACAGACGTGGACGTACGACACGCTCGTTACCCGAGATTAAAGCGGTGGTGTCCTGAGGATTGATATTGGAGACGAAAGCAAACTTAGGTAAGAGCTTGCCTTGCTCGTCGTAGATTGGGAAGTACTTCTGATCGCCCTTCATGGTGTAAACCAGCGCCTCAGAAGGCACCTGTAAGAAGCGCTCCTCAAAGGAGGCTAAGAAGACGTGTGGCTCCTCAACTAAGGAGGTAACTTCCTCTAACAGGGCGTCATCTAAGTCGGCCTTGCCGTTAACCGAAGCGGCCAGCTGTTCAACCTGAGCCTTGATCGCAGCCTTACGCTCTTCAAAGTCGGCTACGACTGCGCCTTCGCTGCGCAGCTTCTGCACATACTCATCGGCGTGGTTGATGGTCAGCTCTTGCTTGCCCATGAAGCGGTGGCCCTTGATGGTCTTGCTGGACTTAACGCCTAAGATCTCACCTTCGATTAATTGGTCACCAAAGAGCATGCATAAGGTGTGGACTGGACGCACGAACTCATCGTGCTTGTCACCCCAGTGCATGAGCTTAGGAATAGGTAAGCCCGCTAAGGCCTTGGCAAACATATCGCGCACTAAGCTTGCGGTCTCGGTGCCGTGCTTGACCGACTTGATATAGAGCCACTCGCCCTTATCGGTCTTTAAGCGCTGAGCATCCTCAACCTTGATGCCATTGGCGCTAGCCCAGCCTAAAGCGGCCTTAGTTGGGTTGCCCTCGGCGTCAAAGGCGGCCTTGATGGCAGGGCCCTTAACCTCGACCTCACGATCGGCTTGCTTGACGTCGAGATCCTTGAGGTACAAGGCTAAACGACGTGGGGTGGCGTACCACTTAGCCTCGGCGTAATTTAAGCCTTCCTGGGCTAAGTTCTTAACGAAGTTATCGCGTAAGGCCTCGGCCAGCTTGCGCAGGGCCTTTGGTGGCAGCTCTTCGGTGCCTAATTCTAACAGTAAGTTTTGCTTGTCCATGATGCCAAATCAAAAAGCGGGGCAGCTCAAGCTGCAAAGCAGCGGCTGCCAAAATCTGAATGCTCAAGCGAGCTTAGGGCGTGCTCTTGGTGAGCGCTTGGTGCTCTGTAAGCTCGTGAGCCGTAAACCTTGGGGCGTGCGTTGCGGCACGCTGGCACTATTGCCTTAGTGCTTGCACATAGGGAAGCCTAAAGCCTCACGGGACTTGTAGTAGGCTTCGGCTACGGCCTTGGACAAGGTGCGGATACGTAAGATGTAACGCTGGCGCTCCGTGACCGAGATGGCGTGGCGGGCATCGAGCAGGTTAAAGCAGTGGGCCGCCTTTAAGATGCGCTCGTAAGCAGGTAATGGCAGAGGCTTCTCTAAAGCTAAGAGATCGCTGCTCTCCTTTTCCATTTGCTCGAACATCTTAAATAAGAAGGCGGTGTCGGCGTGCTCAAAGTTGTAAGCGGATTGCTCGACTTCGTTTTGATGGAACACATCACCGTAGGTGACATCGCCGTTAGCGGTGTGAGCCCAAATCAGATCGTAGATCGAGTTCTTGCCTTGGATGTACATGGCAAGACGCTCTAAGCCGTAGGTGAGCTCACCGGTAACTGGGTAGCACGAGAGGCCGCCGACTTGCTGGAAGTAGGTGAACTGCGAGACTTCCATGCCGTTGAGCCAAACTTCCCAGCCTAAACCCCAGGCACCTAAGGTTGGATTTTCCCAGTTATCTTCAACGAAGCGGATATCGTTGACGGTTGGGTCAAAGCCCAGCTCCTTTAACGAGCCTAAGTACAGGTCTTGGATGTTGTCAGGCGATGGCTTCAAGATCACCTGGAACTGGTAGTAGTGCTGGAGGCGGTTTGGGTTCTCACCATAGCGGCCATCGGTAGGACGACGCGATGGTTGCACATAGCAGCACGAAATTGGCTCAGGACCTAAAGAACGTAAGAAGGTCATAGGGTGGGAGGTGCCAGCACCGACTTCCATGTCAAAAGGCTGCGAGACCATGCACCCATGTCGCATCCAGTAATCTTGGAGAGTGAAGATTAAACCTTGGAAGGTTTGTAGATCATATGAATTAGACATCGTTTTAGTCCAACCACGAAGTAAATAGGTCCAGTGCCCCACGAGCTCTGCCCGCACGTGATCAGATCACGGATCAGGGCCCATCCTTGTGCCCAAATTTGGGCCGCACGGACGGTAAAATTCGTTTTGGGTCACAAAATCGGCCCCAATTATATCAGGTGAGCGGCCTAAAGCCCGATTTTGTGGGCGTCGTATGCCTAGGCATGGGGCAGGCCCCATGCTCAAGTGACTGGGCCCTAGGTTTAAGGGGGGCGCGTGCTGGGGCTGCGGCCCTAGGTGCTGGGCCATGCGGTGCGGCCTTAAGGGCTGGGCCGTGTGGTGCGGCCTGAGGCGCGGGGCCTAGTTTTGGTCCTAGGCCAGGGGGCGGGCGCAGGGTGGCCAGCGGTGGCTGTGCTCGGGCGCCCAGCAGTTGGTTAGTCCTGGCGGCTACCGGTGGTTAGCCCTTGCGGATGAGGAAGCGGTGCGGGTGCTCGGCGTCAGGTAGGCTGACTAAGGTGTGGTGCATGAACTCGCAAAAGGCCGGAACGTCGCGTAAGGACACGGGATCATCGGAGAATAGCGCAATGAGATCGCCGCTATTGCTCTCGCGCACGCACTTGCGCAGCAGCATCAAGGGCTCAGGACAAGTCAGCCCTAGGCCGTTTATGGAGGCGTTGATCGTCAGCTCATCATTATCCATGGCAAATCCTCAGGTTTAGCTTTAACGCCATTATAGGCGGGGATCGTGATTTAGCGCTTGAAATCGGGCCGATTTTTGGTACAATAGGCGCGCTTTGCTGGTTTAGCTCAGTTGGTAGAGCACCTGTTTTGTAAACAGGGGGTCGTGGGTTCGAGACCTACAACCAGCACCACTTCTTAAATTTTTTTTTCAGGGCGCCTACGGCGCTTTTTTTTTGTATCTGGGCCCTGTGATTTTTTCTCCTTAATGGTTTAAGAGGCCGTCATTGGGGACTTTGGGTCTCATTCATTTGCGCCAGTTTTGTTAGCTTTTGGCCAAAAAATGTGAACTTGTGTCAAAATTTAACAATTGACTAGATATAAGCGCTAAATAAAGGCTTGTTTTAGGTGATGTGACCGTATAACATAGCCCCTAAAGCTCAGGTGCAGCCAGTGCGTTAGGATGTCGCTGTTATTTGAGTTTGCGCTTAAGTTGCGCCTTACGACATCCACCCCGCGCCTACCTTGGCTTTGGTGTTTGTACCGTTCTTGTCCTCATGTTGTAAGGTTACCAGTTATGGCTTTTACTCCGTTATTTGGCCATCAAATGCTCTATGGCGCAGATTACAATCCAGAGCAGTGGCTTGACATGCCCGAGGTTTTGGACGCTGATGTCAAGATGATGCAGCAGGCTCGCTGCAATATCATGTCGGTTGGCATCTTCTCCTGGGCCAAGCTGGAGCCGGAGGAAGGCGTCTTTGATTTCTCGTGGTTAGATGCGACCTTAGATCGCCTCAATGCTCATGGCATTAAGGTCTTCTTAGCTACCCCAAGCGGTGCTCGTCCAGCCTGGCTGGCGCAAAAGTACCCTGAGGTCTTACGTGTCAACGAACAGGGCCAGCGTGCCTTATTTGGTGGCCGTCACAACCACTGCATGACCTCGCCTGTGTACCGCGAAAAGGTCAAGATCATTAACCAAAAGCTGGCTGAGCGCTATGGCAAGCACCCAGCTGTGATCGGCTGGCACTTATCCAATGAGTACGGTGGCTCGTGCCATTGCCCTCTGTGCCAAGAGAAGTTCCGTCAGTACCTCAAGGACAAGTATCAAACCTTAGAGAACTTAAATGCCCGCTGGTGGAACACCTTCTGGTCGCACACGATCACCGATTGGAGCCAGATCCACTCGCCTTCGCTCTTAGGTGAGAAGGCTGTCCATGCCTTGAATCTCGATTGGCAGCGCTTTACCAGTGACAATGCCCTCGATTTCTGCAAGTGGGAGCGTGACTGCGTTAAGGCGATCACCCCAGATCTGCCAGTTACCGCCAACTTCATGGAATTTTTCTTAGACTACGACTACTTCCAGTGGGCTAAGGAATTAGATTTCATTTCGTGGGACTCCTACCCTCAGTGGCATGTCTTCAAGGATCCAGATTACATCGCCAGCTACACCGCGATGAACCACGACCTGATGCGCTCCTTAAAGGGCGGTCAGCCTTGGGTCTTAATGGAGTCGACCCCAAGCTGCACCAACTGGCGTGAGCTCAGCACCTTAAAGCGCCCTGGTATGAACACCTTAGCATCGCTGCAAGCAGTCGCTCACGGTGCCGACTCGGTGCAATTTTTCCAATGGCGTAAGAGCCGAGGCTCGAGCGAGAAGTTCCATGGCGCGATCATCGATCATGTCGGCCACTTAGACACCCGCGTCGGCCGCGAGGCTTGCGATTTAGGCCTGAAGCTCTCGAAGTTAGGCGAGATCTGCGGCAGTGAGGTCAAGGCTGAAGTCGCCTTGGTCTTCGATACCCAAAATCGTTGGGCGATCGATGATGCCCAGGGCCCACGCAATAAGGGTATGAACTACCTCGAGCACTGCCTGGATTACTATCGCGCCTTCTACAAGTGCGGTATCGCGGTTGACGTTATCGATGAGACCTGCGATCTGTCCAAGTACAAGGTCGTAGTAGCTCCTTTAACCTATATGCTGCGTGAGGGCTACGCCGAGCGCGTTAAGAACTTCGTAGCTCAAGGCGGCACCTACGTCAGCACCTGCTGGTCGGGCATCGTCGACGATACCGATCTGTGCTTCTTAGGCGGCTTCCCTGGCCCATTACGTGAGGTTATGGGTATTTGGGAGGAGGAAATCGACTCCTTAGAGGACGGCATTGAGGTTTATGCCAAGATGGAGCCTAAGGGCGCTGAGCTGTGCTTTAACAGCGTCGAGCCAAGCGATATCTTCAAGGGCCATGAATTATGTGGCTTAGTCCACCCTGATGCCGACACCGAGGTCTTAGTCAGCTACGATGTCGATCAGCCTCAGAGCTACAGCCCAATCTTCTACGCCGGCATGCCAGTCTTAACCCGCCATGCTTACGGTCAGGGCAAAGCCTACTATGTCGCCTCGCGCATGGATCGCGCTTTCTATGACAACTTAGTCCAGCTCTTAATTGCTGATCACGAGTTGCACAATGGCTGTGGTCAAAAGGCCTATCGCTTAGCTGAAGGCTTAAGCGTCACCGCCCGTTTAAGCGATAACTATCGCTATGTCTTCATTGGCAACTACGCCAGCTACGAGCAGTCGCTGGGCTTGAACTTCGCCTATGAGGATATGTTAAACGAGGACGAGCAAGGTAATAAGCAGGCCGTCAGCGGCGCTATCACCTTGAAGCCATTTGAGATGCGCGTCCTGCGCCGTCCAATCAACTCGTAGGAATCTAACATCCACTCATAAGGCCTTTTGTTAAGGCCACGACCAAGTCCCTGAGCACATCCGTGCTTGGGGGCTTTTTTCATTTTGGGGCAAGAATGTATTTATGGTATCCATCTTGCCTAAGGTGGGACACGAGCGCGTTTAGTTGAGCAAAAAAGCGCAACTGGTATGTCAGCTTTGCCTTTTGGATGCACAATAGCTCAATGGAGGCAGTGCAGTCGCAAGGCTGTGCCCTAAGCTTGGTACTGTTTTATTAACTGCATCTAAAAAGTGCAAGGTAGGGTGCCAAAATTGGGGTGTGCTTTCAAAAAAATACCAAATTAACGCGCGCTAGCGTTACACTATGTCATGAGGCAGTGTAACAGTGAACTTCAGGGCGTAAGCCCTGAGCGATGAGCTGTTGGCTCGTGCTGAGCTTAACTTGCGGGCACTTAGTGTCGTAAGTTAAGGACGTAGTCGGGATACTGCGTCGAGCCACTAAGAGGAAAGTTGCGTGGGTTTGCCCCCATGCAATGCTTTTTGGCTGAGATTAGCTTTGTGCTGCAAAGTTCAGAGGCTAGGATGGCCATGGGGTAACAGCACTTAGCAGGCAAGCGGGCTGAGCCTGCTCCCCACTGCTAGGGCTTGATCCCATCTTAAGTGGACATTGCGGTCGTGGTGCGCTTTGGGGAGCGTACCGACGCCAGCTTGCTTTGGTTCTTGGACAGGGGCTTAACTTAAAAGTTCCCACCCAAGGAAGTAAGCTGCGTAAGACCGATTCTGATTGAGCGGGGAAGTTTTTATATGAAGAAGAATTTATTAGCTTTATCAGTTGCTGCTGCAGCTTTAGCTTTTACCACTGTTGCGAGCGCAGCAATTCCTAACACTTGGTATGCAGGTGTTCGTGGCGGTTACGCTCACATCGACACTGACGACTTCGTCACCGATGCAACTGGCGATGGTATCTACAATTCTGATACCGCAGGCTATGGCATTGGCCTGTTTGGTGGTTACAGCGTTAACCAGTACTTCAGCGTTGAGTTAGGCTACAACTACTTCGACGGCTTTGAGATCAGCGAGCGCGAAACTGATCGTCGTACTAATCCAGCTACTGTTAATGAGTGGACTTCGGACTTCGCTATCCACGGTCCTGAGTTAGGCCTGCGCGTTTCGATTCCTTTAACCGACGCTGGCACTGACCTCTTCGTACGTGGCGGTGGTTTCTATGCTATGTACACCGGCGACCTCGATGATTGCGATACCTTCTCGCCATTTGTTGGTGCTGGTGTTAACTTCGCTTTAACCGATAACTGGGCTCTGCGCTTAGGCTACGATCGTTACTTCGACGTAATCGATGCCGAAGACGTCGATATGGACTTAGACTACGCCTACTTAACCTTAGGCTACGTCTTTGGCGATCGCACTCCAGCCCCAGTTGCTCCACAGCCTGTCACCAAGACTGTTACTACCTCCTACAACTTAGATGCTAGCGCTCTGTTCGGCTTTGATAGCGCTACCTTAACTGAGGAAGGCCACGCCGCTGTTAGCCAGGTAGTAGTTGATGCTCAGAACGCCAACTTAGACTTTGTTGCCTACGACGTTAAGGGCTACACCGACCCAATCGGTAACGCTGAGTACAACAAGGGCTTATCCTTACGTCGTGCTCAGGCCGTTTCGGCTGAGTTACAGGCTAAGGGTGTCCCAGCTGGTGCTATCACCGTTGTGGGCTTAGGTGCCACTGAGTCGACCGTGGGCGATGCTTGCGACGGCTTACCACGCAACGAGAAGCTCAAGTGCTACGCTCCAGACCGCCGCGTTGTTGTTAACGTAACCGGTTCGACCACCACTACTGAGCAGCAGTAGTGACTAACGCGCTGGGGCTTAGTGTCTTACGCGTTAACTAAGAGACCCACGCCATGGGCGTGGGCCCGCAAAGCAAACAAGGCCGCAGGAAGTTACCTCCCTGCGGCCTTGTTGCGCTTTAGCGCCAACTTGCGCCTTGCGGCGCAAGCTGCGTTTTAGCGTCAGCTGCTTCTTAGCGCCAAGCTGCGGCTTAGGGCGCAAGCTGCCGTCAAGCTGCAGCTTGGTGCGTGCTACTTCTGGTAGGTGTCGCTTAAGTCGATTTCCTCGACGTCATCTTCCATCTGGGCGCTGGCGGCTTCGGCGGCGCTGATGATTTGGCGATAGTAGTCGATAGTCGACTCGTCTGGATTCTCAATGGCCTGAGTGAACATCAGCTTGATCTGCTCTAAGACCGTAGCGCGGACGATAAAGACCAGCTTGGACTGATGCTTGTCCTCGGGCCACTCATCTAATTGGCCTAATGGGTAGAGCTGGCCTTGCACGCCGTGAATGACCACCGGCTTGTCCTGGCCCTCAATATCTAAGATGCCCTTTAAGCGCAGAATCGAGTCGCCGTATTGCTGCTGGACTAAGTTGATCGCAGCTAGCAACACTAAGCTCTTGATTGGCTCATCAAAGACTAAGGCAAAGCTCTCAATATTGGTGTGAGCAATGATCTTAGGCTTAGCGACCGCCGCCTCAATCGTGGCATTAACCGGGCGCAGGGGCGAGGCTAAGGTCGTGCCGTCTTGGCTCTTGATTGGGCCCTTGATCTCAAGCCAGGAGCTGACCTTGGAGCTGGTTTCACCCGAGTTCTTGTAAGGGCCGATCTCATCTAAGATCTTTGGCGTGATGTGGCCGCGTACCATTGGATGGATCTGGGCCGATGGATTGATCGAGCGGGCGGTCTCGGTAATAGCCTTGATTTCCTCGGCGTCGATTAAGTCAGTCTTGGAAATCAAAATGATATCGGCCAGGGCAATCTGCTTGACCGCTTCGTATTGGGTGCGCAGCTGCTCGCGCACGAATTGGCCGTCTAATACCGTGACCGTGCCATCGTGACGGTAGTTGGCAAAGCAAAATTCGTCGTTGTTTAAGGTCGAGATTACGCCGGCTGGATCAGCAAGACCCGTAGTCTCGATTAAGACGCGCTTAAACTTAGGAATCGTGCCTTCTTCAGCTTTGATCAGGTTTTGCGCTAAGGACTGGACTAACTCGCCTTGTAAGGTGCAGCAGATGCAGCCTGAGCCTAAGAGCACTACGGTGTCGTCTACCGATTGCACCAGTTCATGGTCCAGACCGACATCACCAAATTCGTTGATCAGAACTAAGGTGTCTTTAAATTCCTCAGTGTTGACCCATTGGTTGAGCAAAGTGGTCTTGCCACTGCCCAGAAAGCCCGTAATGATGTTAACTGGGATTCTGTTATCAACTTCTGACATGGTCGCACCCACTAACGATGTTTTGAAAAGAAAAAATAAAGCGCTCTCCCGTAGTCAGGTTAGCCCCCGCTTACTAGGATGAGCGCCTCATTGTAGCACCGCCGCTCACGGCGGCGGCCTTTTAGCTCTTTTTTGTCGATTGTAACCGTGCGCGCCGAGCTTTACACTGGTTGCTCGCTGCGCCGAGCGTTACGCCGACTGCGTATTGCGCAAAGCTTTACGCAGGTTGCACGGAGCCGCCCTTAGTTATGAGGAACGCGTGGTGCATCGCCGATGAGCTCGCTTTCATCAACTTCCTGCTCGGAGATCACGGTCGCGCCTGCCGGTACGTCGCTCGGTGCACTCTTAGGCTCTGGCTGGCTGTGAGGAGCTTCCTCCTCGGCCTCGTGTTCCTCTTGCTCGGCTAAGTAGCTCAAGTCGGTGGTGCCGTTAAACAGGAAGTTTAAGGCCTTGAGCAGCGGCTCATTGCGGTAGTTATCAGACTCGTTGAGGATGTCATGATAAGCGTGCGGTACCAGCTCGAAGATCGGCGGAATTGGATCATGGCTGTGCTCTTGGCAAAATTCTTGGGCTGCCTGGGTTGAGACCACGTTATCGGCACCAGCGCCTAAACACAGCATCGGGAAGGTGAAGCGGCTCTTGCGCTTGTGCAGGCGCCCTTGGGCCTGCATGCAGCACTTCACAAATTTGTAGGTTGGGCCCGCTAAAGGCAACTGTGGGTGGCTGGCGTAATAGTCGTGGTAGAGGTTGTAGCGGATCGGGCTGTGCGAGTGGAAGTTCTCTTCAAACGGCACCCGCTTGTACTCCTTGCCATGTGGAGTGTAAGCCAAGGCAAAAGCGCGAATATTGCACAAGATCTTGAGGATCGGATAAACCACGCGCGGTGAGAACGGCATATTGATGCCTAAGAACGGCGCGATTAAGGCCACCGCACGCGGCTTGTAGCGATAGGTCGTGTTAAAGCAGAACTCCATCGAGATAAGGCCACCTAAGGAAAAGCCCATCAGTCTAAAGTTCGGGCCGACATCGAGGTAGCTTAAGATATTCTCGAGGTCGTGGCGGTAGTGTAAGAAGCGCTCGACATGGCACTTATTGGAGTCGTACAGCACCATCGACGACTGGCCTTGACCCCGGACAAAGCACACCAGCACTCTCAGGCCCGTGTCCTTTAAGTGGTAGAGCAGCTCGGCGTACTTGTGCTCGGTCTCAGCACGGCCCGGCACAATCACCAAGGTATGGGAGCTATCTTGCAGCGTGGTACCCGGTGCCCCTTGCGGTGCCTTCAGCTCGACCGCACTTAAGATCAAATTGTCGCTGACATGGATACGATGGAACTTGAGCTCCTTTTCATAAAACTCATCGATCTTAGGGTAGAGGCTAGTTAAGGAGGCTTCGGTGCCAATATTTGTGAATTTAATCATCATTTCCTCCTCAGAGCTGGCTGCGGCAACGCGTTACTGCCAGGCCCGGTCAAATCTTCTTTCATCATCACTAGCATAAAACAAAACAGGCGCCGCCGCTATCTTTTTGCGGCTGAGCGCCTGTTTTATCTTGTTTAAGCTATTTTCACCGTTTTAGCGGCGGCGATTGACTGTGAGGATGTTCGGGATTGCCTTAATGCGGTGGATGATGCCCGCCAGGTGCTCGCGATCGCGCACCGTGACCGTTAGATTGATGAGGTAGGTGCCATCCTCCTTGACCTCGGAGTTGATCGCATCAATCTGGGAACCGGCGATATCCACGGCATTGGAGATCTCACTTAAGATGCCTTGGCGATTTTCAAGCTCAATTCTCAGGCCGGTCTGGAAGGCCATATTGGCCGTGACCGAGTAATCCCAATCGACCTTGATGAACTTCTCCGGCTCATTGAGCTTGTCCTCTTCACGGATATTGGAGCAAGTGGCGATGTGGATGACTAAGCCCTTGACCGTAATGTGGCCAATAATGGCATCGCCTGGGATTGGCAGGCAGCACTGGGCAAAGGTGTACGGTAAGCCACCGGTACCGGTGATTGGCTTGCCCTCTTCGGCGTCCGAAAGATCGCTCTTTAACTTCTTGGCCACTACCACCGCCAAGATATTGCCCAAGGCGACGTCGCTTAAGAGCGCGTTGAGATCAGGCTCCTTAAACTCCTTTAAGACCGCCTCCATTTGCTCCGGTGCAACTTCCTCTAAGCGCATATCCTTGAGGACATTTTGCAGCAGGCGGCGACCAATTAAGACGCACTCTTGGCTCTTTAAGCCCTTGAGGTACTGGCGGATCTTGGAGCGGGCGCGCGGCGTGACCACAGTCGACAGCCACATGGCATTAGGCTCAGCGCTCGGGGCGGTGATGATCTCAACTGCTTGGCCTGACTGCAATGGGCGGCCTAATGGATACATGCGGTGGTTAACGCGGGCGCCGATGCAGTGCTGACCAATGTCAGTGTGCAGGGCATAGGCAAAGTCGACCGGAGTTGAACCGGCGGGCAGATCGAAGATCTTGCCATCTGGGGTAAAGACGAAGATCGCATCAGGGAAGAGGTCGGTCTTAACGCCCTCGATGAACTCCATCGAGCTTGAGGTGCTCTGCTGGAGGTCGATGATGTTTTTGATCCACTGCTGGGCATTTTTTTGGGCGGTGGTGGAGGTAGGCTCCGAGCCATTCTCCTTATACGACCAGTGCGCGGCGACACCACGGGCGGCCATCTGGTCCATGAACTCAGTGCGGATCTGCACCTCAATCGGTACGCCATGCGGGCCGATAAGTGAGGTGTGGAGCGATTGGTAGCCGTTGATCTTAGGGATCGCGATGTAGTCCTTAAAACCGCTGGGGCGAGGCTTGTAGAGGTTGTGCATCTGACCTAAGACGCGGTAGCAGGTGTCGACGTCATCCAAGATGATGCGGAAGGCGTAGACATCCATGATTTCACGGAATTGCAGCTCCTTTTTGATCATCTTCTTGTAGATAGAGTAGATGCGCTTTTCGCGTCCTAAGACGCGTCCGTGAATGCCCACTTCCTTGAGGCGACGGTTGATCGACTCCAGGATATTGTTGATGATTTCCTTGCGGTTGTTACGTGCGCGCGTCACCGCCGACTTGAGCACGCGATAGCGCAGCGGGTAGAGCGCGGCAATGCCCAGCTCTTCTAACTCAACCTTGATATCGGAGATACCGAGGCGATTGGCAATTGGGGCAAAGATCTCTAAGGTTTCGCGCGCAATACGCTTGCGCTTATCAGGGCGCAGCGAACCCAAGGTGCGCATATTATGGGTGCGGTCGGCCAGCTTAATCAGAATGACGCGGATATCGCGCGTCATCGCCAAGATCATCTTGCGGAAGTTCTCAGCCTGAGCTTCGCGGTAATCGTGGAAGCGCAGCTTATCGAGCTTGGTCACGCCATTGACCAGATCACAGACCACTGGGCCAAACTCGCGTGTGATGTCCTCGGGGGTCACGCCCGTGTCCTCGACCGTATCGTGCAAGAGAGCCGCGATAATCGACTCTTTGTCGAGGTGCATCTGGGCAATGATGGTGGCAACCGCAATCGGGTGAATGATGTAAGGCTCACCAGAGGCGCGTTTTTGCGGGGCGTGCGCAGTGTCAGCTAAGACAAAGGCGCGGTCGATATCGGGCATGCACTCTGGCGGCAGATAGGACGAGGCTAAGTCGTGCAGTGGCAGGTAGTAATGGAAATTGGGCGAGGCTAGGGCTTCAGCGCTTGGTTCAACCGGGGTTGGGGTGCTGGTGGGCTGGAGCTCAAATTGCTCTTTTGGGCTCTCAAAGGCGCTAAACGCACCGTTATCGCGTGCATTGACGTTGATGCTATCGCTGTAGATGCCTTCGTGCGCGGCGGAGCTAGCTTCTAACTGAGGGCGCGACGGGCTCACGGCGGCAGCGGCGGCGCTGACGCCAATCGGGCTATCGACTATGCTTTCGGTGGCCACAGTGATAACGGGGCCGGACTTGGTTAAGCCGGTGCCGTCTTCATAGCTCTCGTCGAATTTACCTTGAGCCACGGCGCGTGCTGTAGACGAGGCAGCGGCCAAAGCGGCATCGATATCTGCGGGGCTAGGAGCAGACTGATCAGATGGCAAATTGTGGTTGCTCTCCATAACTGCTTCTCCTTGCTCAAACTGCGCTAAAACCTAAGAACAGGGCCAAACCTGAGGCCGGGGGAGTGCTCCTGCACTTAGCCTCTCAGTGTACAACAAAGCGCCACAGTGCGGCAGCTGGCTGTGCCCCAATAAAGGGCAAGATTAAGCAGCCCCTCTCCCATTAATTTTAGGCAAGGGTCGCGCCAGTGACTAGGCTCCGTGTCTCAAGCTGTGACCTAACAAACGCAAGGAATGCAAACTTGCGTCCTAGGGCACAAAAAAAAGCGCTCGCAATAACAGCGCCGCCCCCACCACCTGGGCGCAAAAAAAAAGCGCGTGCCCCAGGGCAACGCGCTCTTTTTCCGCAATAGCGCTGAGCTTTTAGTCCATATTGAACATTTCGGCGCCGTCGATTGGAGCAAACTCGCTATCGGCTGGCAGGATGCTGGTATCGCGCATTAAGTCCTTGCGATCTTGCTTATCGAGGAAGTCCTCAGAGATCAGACCTGCCTCAATCTCACGCAGAGCGATGACAGTTGGCTTGTCCTTTTCTTCGTCGACTAAAGGCTTGCTGCCATTCATCGAGATTTGACGAGCACGACGAGCTGCGATGAGTACTAAGTCAAAGCGATTGCCAACTTTAGCCACAGCGTCTTCAACTGTAACTCTAGCCATTTATCAAATACCTCAAATGATTAGGAACGCCTGACAAGTTGGGTCCCCAAGAACGAACTGTTAGGAGCTTCTAGGAAGCTTTGGGCACGTCGTGCCCT
Source organism: uncultured Anaerobiospirillum sp. (assembly GCA_944390115.1). Lineage (GTDB taxonomy): Bacteria > Pseudomonadota > Gammaproteobacteria > Enterobacterales > Succinivibrionaceae > Anaerobiospirillum. The sequence continues at coordinate 1,944 of CALXOW010000012.1, read as the reverse complement.
AGGGGAAATTTTCTAGAACTGCCCATTGTAGCAAAAATTTAGCCCCTTGGGCCGCCCCGCCGCCTAAATAGGCCGGAGCGCGCCCCTGCCTATTTAGGCGGCGCGCAGAGCACAGGTTAGTGCAGAGCACAGGTTAGGGGACGGCGCCCTTACTGAGCAGCCTCTGGTTGTTGTGGCTCAGCTTGCTGCGCGGCCTCTTGCTTGGCCTTAGCTTCAGCTAGAGCCGCCGAGAGGGCGCTGGCGCATGGCAGCCACGCAGTCTCATAGTCGTGGGCTTGCTGCTTCATATTGTCAAGCAGGTCGGCGTGATGCTCCTTGATCGTGGCAAGGCGTACGCGCTCGCTTAAGATAATGCTGCGCAGCTTGATTAAGCTATCGTCGAAGTTGTCATTGATGATGACAAAGTCGTACTCATCGTAGTGCGAGATTTCCGACATCGCTTGGGCCATACGCTTGGAGATGACCTCGCGGCTGTCTTGACCGCGCTTGATTAAGCGCTGCTCGAGCTCGGTGAGCGATGGCGGCAAGATGAAGATCTTGATGGCCTCTGGCATCTGCTCTTTGATCAGGCGGGCGCCCTGCCAATCGATGTCAAAGAGCACATCCTTGCCTTGGGATAGCCACTCCTCGACGATTTCGCGCGAGGTGCCGTAGTAGTTATCAAAGACCTTGGCGTACTCAAAGAAGGCATTGCGCGCAATTAAGGCTTCAAATTCTTCCTTGCTGACAAAGTGATAGCTCTCGTGGTCGACCTCACCAGGGCGCGGGGCGCGCGTGGTGTGGGAAATCGACAGACGCAAGCTGTCATCTAAGTTGAAGCGATGCAACAGCGCATTAATGAGCGATGATTTGCCCGCGCCACTAGGAGCAGAAACGATATAGAGCTTGCCTTGTGCCATGAAAACATTGCCTCACTAATCTTGGATGCTGCCGTAAGGATTGAAGCCGCTGTCGGCTTCACTGTCAGCGCCTGCCTCTTCGGCGCCATGGAACATCGTGAACCAATTGGTTAGGGTCTGACGCACCTCATCGATGCCGATCTTATTCCAGGCCGAGAAGGCCATGACTTTAAAGTCGCCGCCGAACTCGCTTAACTGGTACTTGACCTCGCCCACGGCCTCACGGCGCTTGTTAACGCCTAGCTTATCGGCCTTGGTTAAGAGAATTAAGGCCGGGAGGTTAGCTGCAAGCGACCAGTCGATAATCAAGCGATCGTGATCTTTTAACGGATTGCGGATATCCATCGTGACCACGATGCCGCGTAAGGCCTTACGCTTTTGTAAGTACTCGGACATCGACTTTTGCCATTGGCGCTTCATCGTCTCTGGCACGGCGGCATAGCCGTAGCCGGGCAGGTCGACTAAGGAGCAGCCAGGCTTGACCTCAAAGAGGTTGATCAGACGCGTGCGTCCTGGGGTGCGCGAGGTCTTGGCCAAATTCTTTTGGTCGCAAATGGCGTTGAGGGCCGAGGACTTGCCGGAGTTAGAGCGTCCAGCAAAGGCAATCTCAGCGCCTAAATCATCAGGTAAACGCTTGATATCAGGTGAGCTCGTGATAAAGCGCGTTTTGCGATAGTCAATGACAACTGAGTCCATGGCTCTCCATCCCGTGGCGCGGGCCGCTTGGTCCGTGGCGCAGGCCGCTTTTGTGATAAGGTTCAAAAAACGGCTAATTATAGCCTTTTTGGACGCAAAGTGCGCGCCAATGGCCCCAAATTGCGGCCTCCGCGCGCGCCAGCTCTACGGCCCCCGTGCGCGCCAGCCCTGCGGCCTCGCCCGCGCCAATCTTGCGGCCCCATGCGCACCATACCCAATAACCTAAGGAAATCTTCCTAAAATAGGCATATAAAATCGGCGTAAATAAGGGGTTTTCTGCTGCCTATATGTTAGTATGGGCTATACCCTGTTGGTAAGTTGATGGTGCCAACGATGTGTTTGCACCTAA
>CALXOW010000011.1 GCA_944390115.1 uncultured Anaerobiospirillum sp. | reverse complement strand
TTTAAGGTGTGAGTTTCTGTAAACACCTTAATGTTGCGTTATAAAATATAATTAGATTTATCTAATTGTAATTTATATTGTGATTCACTTATTGGTGTAAAGCGTGGCTCTGCTCTTCGAGCAGTGACTGCACCTTTAAGAGGCATCAAAGTTAATTTATAACAGCTCCCTATTACTTATCGCTGTGCTCGCGATTGCCTTCCTGCTCTTCCTGGTCATTAAGATCAAGCTCTCGGCCTTCGTGGCCTTGCTCTTAGTGTCCATGATCACTGCAATAGTGGCCGGTATTCCACTTGACCAGGTGATGCCAACCTTAATCGCGGGCATGGGCTCCACCTTAGGCTCCATCACCATCATCGTCGGTTTAGGCGCCATCTTAGGCCGTATGATTGAGGTATCAGGCGGCGCCGAGGCCTTGGCCAATTACTTCAGCAAATTGCTGGGCGTAAAACGCACCGTGGCTGCCATGGCCATCGCAGGCTTCATTTTGGGCATCCCGATCTTCGTGGACGTAGGCTTCATCATCTTGGCCCCAATCGTCCTGGGCTTTGCCAAGATCACCAAGAGCCACCCAATCGTCTACGGCTTGCCAGTTGCTGTGTGCATGCTCGCCGTACACGTTGTGGTTCCACCACACCCAGGTCCAGTGGCAGCGGCCGGTATCTTATCAGCAGACGTCGGCATGCTGACCTTATTAGGCCTGATCTTATGCGTGCCAACCGGCTTAGTAGGCTTCTTCACGGCTAAGTTTATCGTCAAGCGCCACCTCGCCAAGACCGGCGCCCAGCTCACCGCCGCCGCAGGTTCAGCCGATGCCTCGACTGCCGCCCCAGCAGAGACTGCCACCATTGAAGCCGAGCCAATTCCTCCTGAGGCTCATGATGCCCCTAACGTTTGGCTCATCGTCAGCTTAGTCATCATCCCAATTGCCCTCATCATGTTGGGCACGGTCTGCGCCACGACCTTAAGCAAGGACTCAGGCTTACTGCCAGTAACCCAGTTCTTAGGTGCTCCAGGCACCGCCTTAATGGTAGCTTTGGCCTTAGCCTTCTACTTCTTGGGTGTACGCCGCAATTGGTCCTTAGGCAAGATTGGCGAGGTCATGGACTCAGCTCTGCCAACCGCAGCGGTCGTAATCTTAGTCACCGGTGGTGGTGGCGTCTTTGGTAAGGTCTTATCCGAGTCCGGCGTGGGCACGGCCTTAGCCGACACCTTAAACTCGCTTGGTCTGCCAATCATGTTCGCAGGCTGGCTCATTACCGCCGCTCTGCGTGCCGCCCAAGGCTCCGCCACGGTCGCGATCTTAACTGCCGCAGGCTTACTTGCGGACGCTGCAGCCGGTCAATCGGACATGTTCCGCGTTCTTTTGACCATCTCGATTGGCTTTGGTGGCTTAGGCTTCTCGCACATTAACGACTCCTTCTTCTGGATTCTCACGCGCTACTTGGGCATCAGCGTTGGTGATGGCCTCAAGACCTGGACGGTCATCACGTCGGTCGCAGGCTTCTCCGGCTTTGTCTTCACCTACTTAGCCTCCTTGGTACTGCTCTAAAGCCAGAGAAAGTAACCCAATACCAGTCAACTTTTGCCCCATCACACAGGCAAAAAGATCCAAAGCAGATTTGATCTGCTGTAGCCCGCTCACTAGCAGCGGGCTTTTCCTTTTTCAGCGCCCGCCCCTACTCCCTGCAACCGCCCCAAGTCTCAAGTACAATAGGGCCAGTTGGTTTGATAACTTGAGGTTAGCATGGCGGTTAATATTGCGGACAGCACCAGCTGTCGCTTAGAGGGCAAGCTTTTTACGGGCGTTCAGCTCGAGCGCATTTTTGAGCGCAAGGGTACGCTGCAAACGGATCTTGACTATAACATCCCAGAGGGCTTAAGCCTCAAGGAAGAGGTCGCCCGCGCCTACCGCATCGCCAGCTCGGCTTATTTCAAGTTCAAGCGCGCCGTGGATAATCCCAGCTACAGCGATGACATTAAGCTGGAGGCCACCAAGGCCTTTGCCCACGCCCTGTTTAACTCCGCGCTCGATTACAACCTGCCGCTGAGCGTCGATAACCTCCCGATCGACCAAACCATCGGCCACGACCACTATGTGCTGACCTTCCCGGTCTCGATGCTTTTAGACCAAGAAGCTGCGCTCCACAAAGATAATTTGCCTCAAACCAACGTCACCACCAACATCAAGCCATTAAGTGGCAACGATGGCCAGCGTGTCAGCGCCATCATTCCGCTCACTGTGGTCTATCCTTGCCCCGATCCTAAAAATCCGAAAAAGCGCAGCACCCTCGACACGGTGCTTCCAGCCTGTTCCATCATTAACAGCAAGCTGCCCAACAAGCCAGGCCGCAGATCGGCTTTTGCCATGACCCAAGAGCTGCTCAACATCTCAGCGCAGTACCTCTGGGGCTTTGCCTTCAACGGCTATAGCTTGCGCTTGCTGCGTGATGTTATGACCATTGCGCGCCCGAGCTTTGTTGAGTTCGACTTGGAGTCCATCTTTGAGGGCGACAACCAAGCCGAGTTTAGCCATCTCTACCTGATGCTGCACAGCACGCGCACCAAGGTCGATGACATCTCCGGCCTCAACGCCTGGGAGCTGTGGCTCAAGCTCAGCGCTGAGGAAGGTATTCCAGCGCGCGAGCAGCTGAGCGCCAGCATGCAAGAGGCGATGGTGTGCTTAGGCACTGGTTTCCTGCGCGCTAAAGGCAAGGGCAACGACCAATTGCGTGCCAAGCTCGCCAACCATGAGCTCAGCGCCACCGACTACAACCATCAGCTGATGCGCCTGATGTACCGCTTCCTCTTCATCTTCTGCCTCGAGGAGCGCGGCATCGTCCATACCCGCCTGACCAAGGACGACATCACGCAGCGCCTGGCCGTACTCCAAGCGCACGCCCTGCAAGACAAGCTCGCCGCCGAGCGCAGCGCCGCCTTAGAGCAAGACATATCAGAGCAAGATGCCGCCCAATCCGAGACCCAAGACGGTGATGACACTTGGTTCGAGCAAGGAAGTTTCAACCTCGACTGGGACGAGGAACCGCAAAAAGAAGACGAGCCGATCACCCGCTCCACTGTAGTTCGGGACTACGGCCGCGCCCGCGCGCTCTACGATGAGGGCTATAGCCTGCAACGCATGCGCGATATGTCCTTAAAGCAGCGTCTCTACACCGATTACCACGACCTGTGGGAAAGCGTTAAGGTGGTATTTAAGGCCTTTGCTAGCGGTGAGGAATTGCTGGCCCTACCAGCCTTAGGCGGTTTGTTCACCCCAGATCAATGCCCTGATCTCATGAACGTTAATCTCACCAACGCCGACCTCTTACATGCCATGCGCCTGATGCGCTGGGCCAAGCTCCAAGGCGTGGTCAGCCGCATCGACTACGCCAACATGAACACCGAAGAGCTAGGCTCGCTCTATGAGGGCCTGCTCGAGCTGGTGCCAGTGGTGAAGTATGTCAACGAGGATGACCGTCACTCCTTCACCTTTGACTTTGCCCAAGGCAACGCCAATGAGCGCAAGAGCTCAGGCTCCTACTACACTCCTGATTCCTTGGTGCAAAGCCTGATTGAGACCTCCTTAAACCCAGTCATTGAGCAAAAACTCAAAGAGCACCCGAACGATCCCGAAAGCGCTCTCCTCAGCTTAAAGGTCATCGACCCAGCCTGTGGTAGCGGCCACTTCCTCTTAGCTGCCGCGCGCCGCATTGCAGCGGTCATCATGGAGCAAAAGGCCTACTTGGGCGCCCCTGCCAACGTCGAGTACCGCAAGACCTTACACGAGGTCATCTCGCACTGCATCTACGGCGTTGACCTCAACCCAATGGCAGTGGAGCTGGCGCGCATGGCGCTGTGGCTTGAAGGCTTTGCTGAGAACAAGCCGCTCTCCTTTATCGACCACCACTTACTGGTGGGCAATGCCCTCTTGGGCGTGATGGACATCGACGTGCTCAAACTGGGCATCCCATCTGATGCCTACAAGCCGCAGGCCCCAATTGGTAAAGGCGAGCACGCTCTGACCTTAAGCGATAAGACGGTCTGCGCCACCTTAAAGAAGCGCAACACCAAGGAGCGCAAGGTCTTCATTGAGAACCAGTTAGACGCAGGCTTAAATGGCCTGGCCAGCTTAGGCTCAGCTATCCAGCACTTAGGCTACATTAACCTCGACCAGCTAGCCGCCGACACCTTGCAAGCCGAAGAGAATAAGGCCGTACAAAACGCCCGCAACCAGCAGGCAATCGAGGATACGGTCGAGTTTAAGGCATGCAACCTTCTGTTGAGCGCCTTTCTCAGCGAAAAGACTACGGCTACCGAGTCCTTAGTGCCAACCTGCAAGGACTTAGACCTGCTCTTAACCGACCCTGAGGGCTTTGAGCAAGGCCACCAAGCCATGCTCAAGCACGCCCACCAAGTTTGCGCTGAAAACCACGTTCTGCACTGGCCGTTTGCCTTTATGGAAGTTATGGCTAAGGGCGGCTTTGACTGCGTGCTGGGCAATCCACCATGGGAAAAGCCAAAGATCGAGGACGTAAAATGGTTCGCCGCGCGCTTACCTGAGGTAGCTGCTGCCAAGACCGCTGCCATTCGACAAAAGATGATTGAGGCTTTAGCCTCCAGCGACGATGCCCGCCAGCGCGACATCTTTGTCGACTACGTACGAGTCCAGCATCTGGCTGCAGCCTTCTCCACCATCAATCACCTCTCAGGTGATGATGGCGGCCGCTTCCCGCTCACTGGAGTTGGTGACACTAACCTATTTGCTTACTTTGCTGAGCTTGCCCTAAACTTGAAAAAAGAGTCAGGAACTGTGGGAATGGTCATGCCTGCAGGTATTATTACCGACGACTCAACCAAGCTCTTTACTCAATCTATCTTTAGTAACAGGATTGTCCGCTCGATTTATCATTTTAATAACACTGAAGGCATTTTCCCCGCAGTAGCTTCAGGCTACTCGTTTCTACTGCTGACTTTACAGTCAATGCAAAAAGAAAGCGTAGCAGATTGCGTCTTCTACGCGACTGACCCAAAGCAGCTTGAGAATGAGAAGCTTCACCTAAGCTATGAACCGGGAGATATCGCACTCATCAATCCAAATACACAAACCGCGCTGTTAGTACGCTCTGAGTACGACTTAGAGCTGTGCCGTAAGCTCTACCGCGCTGCACCAGTACTGGTTCGCGAGTCAATTGACGGCTCTAAAGTCATAAGCCCTTGGCGTATCAACAACATGCGCATGTTTGATATGACCAATGACAGCGGGAATTTCGTAACGCTTGATAAGGCAGGAGCCGAAAACGCCCGCACGCAAGGTCTAGTCCCGCTCTACGAGGGCAAGATGTTCTGGCAGTTTGATCACCGCTATGCAACTTTTGATTACGACCATCAAGGGAAGGTGCTCGACGCCAAGAATATGGAAACGAACCAAAAGCAAAAGCAAACCGCTCTTGCTGAACCTCGTTTTTGGGTTAATCAATCATTGGTTAACGAGCGCTGGCAACAAAAGGGCTGGGAGCAGCCATGGACCATTGCCTGGCGCGACATTGCAAGAGCAACTGACGAACGTACCGTTATCGCATCCGTGCTGCCTGCCGCTGTGGGAGTAGGTAACACCGCAGGACTTTTGATGCCTAAAGCCGATGATAAACATGCAGCCTGTTTGCTAGCCGTACTCAACAGCTTAGTAGTGGACTTTATTGAACGCATTAAGCAGTCTTCAGCTCACGTCAATCTCTACTACCTCAAGCAGCTGCCGATTCTGCCGCCGGAGGCCTTTAGCCCTGAGGACGTAGAGTTTATTGCCTCGCGTGTAGCGCAGCTGACGCGCACCGCTGATGACATCAACGCGGTGTGGCTTACCCAGTACCCTACGTACGTGTTCCAAGAACCACGCGAGCGCCTGAGCATTCGCGCACAGCTTGATGCCTATATCGCCAAGATGTACGGCCTGACGCGTGAGGAGCTTGCCTACATCCTCGATCCAACTGCGGTCATGGGACCTGATCACCCATCGGTGACCTTCCCCGGCTTAAAGCGCAAGGAAACCGAGCTCTACGGCGAGTACCTGACCCAGCGCCTGGTGCTCACCGCCTACGACGCTATCGCCTCAGGCATGCTCAAGTAGCCGCCCTGCCCCGGCCCACCGGGCCGGGGCGCCGTAGCGCTCCACGCCGTCGTTCAAGACCGTTCGGTCTAAGTCGATGGCACTTGCGGGCGCTGCTATGACTCCAGATAAGGCCAAGGCTGGTTGCGCTGCTTGAGCAAAGGACTGAATACAGCTGGTTTGAGAGCTCACCAAGGCTGAGCCTGCCAGGCGCGCTCTGGAGCGCTCAAAGCGCAGCAAGGTTGCGAATTGGTTTGCGCTTTTTGAGATGGGATTTGGCTTAGGAATGAGCTTTTGCGGGGAGAGATTTTTGCGTGCACGTGCACGGCAATAGATAATAAAAAAGCAGCTCGAGGCTGCCGTTTCTTTTTGGGGTCTGGCACTAAATTGGTGCGGGAGAAGGGACTCGAACCCTTACACCTAAGGCGCAAGAACCTAAATCTTGTGCGTCTACCAATTTCGCCACTCCCGCAGGGGGCGACCAAATCAAATCAATTGGGGTGGCTGATGGGGCTCGAACCCACGACAACCGGAATCACAATCCGGGACTCTACCAACTGAGCTACAGCCACCATAGAGATTGATTTAATCAATTTTGCGTTGACGCTTGGCGCGTCCTGAAGGAGTCGAACCTTCGCCCCACAGCTTAGAAGGCTGTTGCTCTATCCAACTGAGCTAAGGACGCCCTACAGGCGACTCGTAATAACTGGCGCTATCACGCGTCTCAACGGGGGCTTATGATATAGGCTTGATTTAGCTCTGTCAACAAAATCTTTAAAAAATTTTTGCGATCACCATCCCACTTTGCACCCAAGTTACTTGCAGCCCCATTTCATGCGCTTTTTGGGCGCGTCGCACCGGGGCTTGATGCAAGTTCGAGCGCAAAGCGTTATGCTAGCGCCCACCTAATTACGGGCTCTTGGGTTGTTGACCTAAGGCCCTCTATCTAATTGCAATGAGGAAATGCCATGTTTGGACTTGAGTGGGCGGAACTTATAACCACGGTGATCGCCCTGGCCCTATGCGGCGTGGTCGGCGGCTTTTTAGCAGGCCTCTTGGGCATCGGCGGCGGCATGATCTTCGTGCCAGTTTTCTACTACGTCTTTACCGTGTTCTTTAAGGTCAGTCCCGATGTGGCCATGATGCTGGCGGCCGGTACCTCACTGACCTGCATGATCCCGACCTCCATTACCGCTGCGATCGCCCAGTACAAACGCGGCAATACCAATCTAGAGACGATTAAGACCTGGGCACCAGGCATGATCTTAGGTGTGCTCACCGGCTCCTTAATCTCGTCCTTCTACGGCGGTCAGTGGCTGGCTATCCTCTTTGGCGTGGTCATGATCTTAAATGCCCTCAATACCTTCTTTAGAGCTAAGGCCAAGCCAATGTTCGACTCCCTACCAGGTAAGTTCTGGCAGCGCGTCATCGGCTTTTTAATCGCCTGCTTCTCGGTCATGTTGGGCATTGGCGGCGGTACCTTAACCGTGCCGGTATTAAACGCTTGCAACGAAGAGCCGCACCGCTCAGTGGGCACGTCCTCAGCCGTCTCGCTCTTTGTCTGTGTCCCAGGCGCTATTATCTTATTTGCCACCGGCACCACCCCGGAGAATGCCCCAGTCTTCACCTTAGGCTATGTCAGCTTCTTAGCTGCGGTCTGCGTGGTACCGTGCTCGATGTTTATGGCGACCTTCGGGGTGGCCATCGGCAAAAAGATCGCGCCCGCCACCTTAAAGCGAATCTTTGCGCTGGCACTGTTCTGTGTCGCGGTACGCATGCTAATTAGCGGCTTGAGCTAACTAAAGGCACCGCTTAACTTGCGGGGCCTTACGCCCCTGAAGCCACCAGCGGCCTCCCGCTGGTGGCTTCAGCAAAGCTAAAACTCGTCGTCGTCGAAGGAACTATCAAGGCCCAGCTGCATCGGCTCAAAATCGTCCTTAAGCTCGTCGCTCTCTTTTTCCTCAAGCCTTAAGCTCTCCCAGGTCGTAACCGGCTCTGAGTCGCGCGGCTCCGGTGCAGCATCAACTTGAGCTGGAGCGCTGAAAGCCGCGCTCGGAGCTGGAGCCTCACTTTGAACTGGCTCGGTTGGAGCGACCTGAGCTTGTTCGGCATTCTGAGCTGGTTCGGCAATGGAGAGCGTCACGACCACGGCCTCGCCGTCCAGCTTCACATCACCCTGTAAGGGGACATCACCCAGTTGCTCTTTGAGCTGCTCTTGGAAGAGCTTAACAATGTCGTCCTTGGTCAGACGATAGGTAAAGGTCACCACTGGCTTAACATTGAGCAAATCTAAGTTCATCTCCTAACCTCATCTCAAATCTTTTTTCTTTGTGGTCAGCAGGCCCAACCATCTTACGAAAGGGCCGCATCAAGTGCGACCCTTTGGTAAGGTGCCTGAGCTTATAGGCCTAAGCGCTTGGCTTCGGCGCGCGCCTTTTTCACTAGGTTCGAGCGATACCAGCGCGGGATCGGCCGGGTGAAATTCTCAAAGTCCTGCATAATGCGCTTGGATTGCGCCACCATGCGCGCTTGCTCTTGGGGCGACTTGCGGGCGCGCTCGGAGCAGCGCGTGAGCGAGTAAATGGCGCTGAAGATAGCAAAGCCCACCCAGAAGTTGGCCGGGACCGTGACGCCGCCGAAGTAGCCGTCGATGATGCCCGCTACCGCGCACGGCATCTGGCCTGCGTCCTCACACTCAAAGAGCACGAAGTCCTCAATAGCATCGCCAAAGCCATAGGAGGGCGTGGGCTTTAAAATCACGTTGCCCCCTTGGGTTAAGAAGACGTTGTCCAGGCGCAAGCCGCCATAGCGGCGCGTCAGCTTGTAATCGGTCAGGCTGTCGATGCGGTCGATAATAGCGCCTAAGGTCGGGCCTTCGTGCTTAAAGCGCGGGCCACGAGTTAGGTAATTGGTCAGCTTCTTGTGAATGGTGGTGCGGCGGCGCTCGGCCTTTTCCTTTTGCGCCGAGGTGAGCGTGTCTTGATGGATGAGCGCGATAGCGCGGCCTAACTTCTTGCCGTTGGAGTATTGCAGATGCGGCTCAATCACCGAGAGGAAGTTCTTAAACTCGCCCACGTTCTGGTAGCCAAAGACGGCGGTGGTGAACTCGCTATCAGACTTGAGCGAGATGCCTTTTAAGGTATTGTTGGGCGCGAGGTTATGGAAGATCTGCGTGCTCTTAAACTGGCGCGTGATACGCGCTTTGTTCGCACGCACAGTGCCTTGCAGCGCCAGAAACTTATCAGTAGCGCCGAGCAGGGCCATGTACTCATTGCCATGCAAATCAACTGAGACCGAACGATAACCTAGTTGCACGCTATTCTCCGCACTTGCTGCCAACCACTCTTGCTTAATTTAACACATCGCGCCCCAGGGGGTGCAAAGCCTAAGCCAAGGACCAAGCCTCGGTCACACCGCGCTTCACGCTTATAACCGTGCGTCCTAGCTCCTTTAGGCCTTAAGCGCGCGCAGTGCCGAATTTACGCGTGATTTGTGGTCAATTGTGGCCCACAACTGGCATTTTTGTCGAATTTGTGAAATTAGCCGCTATAATGGGCGCGCGTTTGACCTTGGGCAATCGATTGCGCTTTGCTCGGGCCATTTCTTCTTCTTTTTCTTTTTGTCAGTTGCAACCGCACAGGGACATCCCATGCTGGAACCTATTAGCCCGAAAAATCCGATCGCTCGGATCTTCAACGCCGTACCTTTTATCATGCAGGTTATCATCGGCCTGCTCTTAGGTATCGCTCTGGCCTTCATCTACCCAGATGATAAGTCGGTCATCCCAACATTTGGTACCCTCTTCGTCTCCGCCTTAAAGGCCATGGCCCCAATCCTGGTCTTTGTTCTGGTGTCTTCGGCCATTGCCGGTCACACCAAGGGCACTAAGACCAATATGACTCCGGTCCTCATCGTGTACTTTGTCTCGATGGCCTGTGCCTCGGTGATCGCCTTCGTCATGAGCATGCTCTTCCCCGTCACCTTCCCAACTTTAGCTGAGGCTGCTGGTGGCGTTAACCCACCACAGGGTATCGCTGAGGTGCTGCTCAACTTCATCATGCAGGCGGTCGACAACCCAGTTAACGCTCTGTTAAATGGTAACTACGTCGCTATTCTGGTTTGGGGTATCACCTTTGGTCTTATGTTCCGTGTCGCTCACGAGCCAACCAAGCTGGTATTAGATGATTTATCCCAGACCGTAGCTGGTGTCGTCCGCATCATCATCCGCTTTGCCCCACTGGGCGTTATGGGCTTGGTCTACAGCTCCTGCACCCAAGAAGGCGGCTTTACCAACCTCTTAAACTACGTCCAGGTAGTGCTGGTCTTAGTAGCAACCATGTTGATAGTGGCCTTTATCTTAAATCCACTCATCGCCTTCATCGTCTGCCGCAAGAACCCATATCCACTCATTTTCACCACTATCACCCAAAGCGCTATCACCGCGTTCTTTACCCGCTCCTCGGCTGCTAACATCCCAGTTAACTTAGCCTTATGCGAGCGTCTGCACCTGCCTAAGAACACCTACGCTATCTCCATTCCTTTAGGCTGCACCATCAATATGTCCGGTGCTGCGGTCACCATCGTCATCATGACCATGGGTGCGGTCCGTACCTTAGGCATTGAGGTTGATATCGCTTCGGCTCTGTTAATGTGCATTGCCTCGGTCCTGTGCGCTTGCGGTACCTCCGGTATCGCCGGTGGCTCGCTCATGTTGATTCCTTTAGCTTGCTCGATCTTCGGTATCAGCAATGACATCGCCATGCAGGTGGTCGGTATCGGCTTTATCATCGGTGTCATCCAGGACTCGACCGAGACCGCTTTAAACAGCTCCTCGGATGTGGTCTTCACCGCTGTGGCCTGCCACCAAATCGAGCTACCAGAGGACTTCAAGAACACCAAGGCCTAAGCTGTGGCTTAAGGCCCAAGCTGTGGCCTAAGCTTGAGATGGGGCTTACAGCCCCACTATGCGGCACAATTCAACCTATTTTGGTGCAAGGCGCGTTCACTCCCGCCATTCGTGCCCCAATTTGCGACATTGCCCGCAAAATCGGCGCGTGGCACCTTGCAGCTCAGGTGATTGTGCCGTACTCTGAGCACACGAATTTCAGCATAGGGTCTTCTATAGATCCTCCTTGATAGTAAGGTCTTGGGGGTACCGCAACCTCCGCTGTATTCCCAGGCCTTTGAAATTCACCGGTTTCGTTTTCTTTTTTTTTGTTTGGATGGCAACAATGCTTAACGTCTGCTCCTTACGTCCAGTCGCAATTTGGTGGCACCTCGCAAGTTAGCGGGGTTTTGGCGTTTGGCTTAAGCATTGTTCAAAAACCCGCTGCAAGCGGGTTTTTTCGTATCTAAAGCCCGCAAACAGAGGTTCCCAAACCCGAGTTCGTGGGCGGCCGCGAGAAAAGAGATTCACAACAGCTCCGCCCCATCTTTTCATAGGTTGCGTTATGAGTAAGACTTCCTGCTTCTTGTTCCCAGCACGTTGGCCTGAGGGCCGCAACTAACTCTCCCTCAGCTTGGCCCTTAGGGCGCCCCAACTTCGTTCAACCTAACGTGCACAAAAAGGAACTACTATGACCTTACTCAACCCATTCTTCGGTACCTACGGCGGCCAATACGTCCCAGAAGTCTTAATGCCAGCCTTAGATGAGCTCGAGCGCGCCTACGTTGCCGCCATTGAGGACCCAAGCTTCAAAGAAGAGCTCAACTACCTGCTCACCACCTACGCTGGGCGCCCAACTCCGCTCACGCGCTGCCGCAACCTCACCCGTGGCACCAAGACCACCATCTACCTCAAGCGTGAGGACCTGCTCCACGGCGGTGCCCACAAGACCAACCAGGTCATCGGCCAGGCCTTAATTGCCAAGCGCATGGGCAAGACCCGCATCATCGCCGAGACTGGCGCGGGCCAGCATGGCGTCGCCACCGCCTTAATCTGTGCCTTAATGGGCTTTAAGTGCCGCGTCTATATGGGTAAGACCGATGCCCAGCGCCAGCAGCCGAATGTGTTCAGAATGCGCTTAATGGGCGCTGAGGTGGTCGAGGTCGAAGCCGGGCGCGGCACCTTAAAGGAGGCCTGCAACGCCGCCTTAGCCGATTACGCTGAGAACTTCGAGCACACCCACTACATGTTAGGTACGGCCGCAGGTCCGCACCCATTCCCAACCATGGTCCGTGAGTTCCAAAAGGTCATCGGCGCCGAGGCCAAGGAGCAAATCCTAAAGGAGACCGGCCGCTTACCTGATGCCGTCTTTGCCTGTGTCGGCGGTGGCTCCAACGCCATCGGCATGTTCACCGAGTTCCTGCCGACCGACGTGCCGCTGTTTGGCGTGGAGCCCGCAGGACGCGGTTTAAGCTCCGGCTACCACGGTGCCACCTTAGGCGAGGGTACGCGCGGCATCTTCTTTGGTGCCCACACCTATAACATGCAAGACGATGACGGCCAAATCAATGAGTCCTATTCGGTCTCGGCCGGCCTTGATTTCCCATCGATTGGCCCGCAGCACGCCTACTTAAAGGACACTGGCCGCGTGAACTATATCAGCGCCACTGACAATCAAGCCCTCGAGGCCTTTGCCCAATTAAGCTGCGCTGAGGGCATTATCCCGGCCTTAGAAAGCTCCCATGCCCTGGCAGGCGCCCTTAGCTTAATGCGTCAGCACCCAGAAAAGGAACAGACCTTCCTGGTTAACTTATCAGGACGCGGCGATAAGGACATCTTCAACGTCAACAAAGTCCTCGCGGAAAAAGGCTGCATCACCGAGCAAGGCAATATCAAGCTCAACGCTATCTTAGCCGCTCCACTTTAGACCGCACCTCAGACCCAAGCCCTAGACCGATTTCTTAAGGAACGATAAAAATGACTCACGCTCTCTCTGCCGCCTTAACTGCCCGCGCCACCACCGGTTTACCAGCTCTCATCCCAACCATCACCTTAGGCGATCCTAATTTAGCGACCTGCCGTGACCTGATGACGGCCCTGGCCCAGAACCACGCTCCTGCCCTCGACTTGCATCTGCCTTTCTCTGACCCTTGCGCCGATAGCGTCGCCCTGCAAAGCGCCAGTCACCGCGCCCTGCACGCCGGATTAAAGATCGCAGCTGCCTTAGACTTAATCGCCGACTTTAAGGCTCAGTTCCCACAAATGCCGATCATGCTGAGCCTCTACGTCAACAATGCCCTGGCCTTTGGCCTGGAGCAGTTCCTGACCCGCGCCTCCGCAGCGGGCGTCAACGCCATCTTATTTACCGATGTCAGCCACGCCATGGTGGCCCCACAAGGCGGCCCGTTTGACTTTAAGGCTCTGTGCGCCCAGCATGGCCTTGAGTTAGTACTCTTAGCCCCAGATAACCAAAGCCGCTCCGAGCTGCAAGCCATTTGCGCCGATAGTGCCGCAAGCTTAGTCCTGCCAGTACATGGTGGCGCCGCTACCGCCGCCGCCTTACGCCTGTGCCATGAGCTCAAGACCCCAAGCCTGCTGCCACTTAACGCCGGTACCCCAGATGAGCTCAGCGCCGTCCTGAGCTTAGGCCTGCCACAAGCCGTCACCACCGGCGATTTGGTCGCTCACTGCATTGAGCGCGGCGAAGGCATCGCCGCCGTCGTTGCCGCCTACCAAGCCCTGTGCACCGCGCTGTGCGCCCGTAAGGCCGCCTAACCAGCACCGTCCCATTAACCGCGCGCACTGCTCGCTGGACTTGATGCACGGCATAAGCCCAGAGTGCTGGCAACTAAACTAACCAGAGCTTAGTCCTCAGCCCCTTCCGGCTCAGCCGGATTGAGCGTAGGCCCGAATGCTAAAGCGGCCCTAATCTCCGGGGCTAAGTCCGCTGACGGCTGAGCCGGTGGCGCCTTACGGCGCGAGGTGGTCTTAGGCGCAGCTTTGGCTTTAGTCTTGGTAGCAGCCTTGGTGCTCTTGGTCGCAGTCCTGGTCGTGACCTTGGCGCTCTTAGCAGCGGCTTGAGCCTGAGCAGCAGTGTCCTGAGCCGTGGCTTCATTGGGCGCAGGGGCCGTCTTGACGGGAGCCTTACGCTTGGCACTTTGCGCTTGCACCACCACCTCCTCAGGCGTCAGGCCTGAGCCTAACTTTGGCTTAGGCGGCTTGACGTTGACCGGGGACTCAGGGAGCTTACCTGAACAGCTAATGGTGCTCACTGGAATAAAAGAAAGGATGTGGTGGATTTGATCGCAGGCGACAAAGGCCGTCTGGAGATTGTGGTGCACTAAGCCGTGCACCCCCGCATCATGCGGCCCCATTGAAGCGGGAGCGACCGAGCACAGCTCAATCATGCCGGTAATGAGCTGATCGACCATGGCGCTAAACTTGCGGATAAAGGCCTCATCGGCGCCCTGACAGCACTGGCCCACGATGAACTTAATGTCGTAGATAAGCATGCTCTCAGCCGCCGCGATTTCCTCCGGGCTCTGGTAGGGCAAAAAGACACTGGTGCCACGCTGATAAGACTGGGGCGGCGCCGCCGCCGCACTATCATGAGCCGCCACCTGGTTTAAGGTGGCCGCCGGGTCCGGCGCTGCTTCTGCCGGAACCTGTGGCGTGATGAGGCTCAGGTCGGACTCAGTGCTGGGTGCACCAGCACCGGGGTTAGGACGGCCCCGAACCCGCTTGAATAATTGCTGCAATAACATCGATTACTCCTTAGTTGCATGTTGCTCTGGGCTTGTGCGCCCTATCTTCCATCCGGCCCTACTCCCTGCTTGCCTCAGCGGCGCTTGCTGGGCACAGCTCCCATAGCGCTTCAGCCTTGAGCACTGCCTTGAGCTGAGTGCTACCCTCAGGGCCCGCAGCTGCGCTGACAGCGCTCAGTGCGGCCTTGCGGGGCTTTAAGCCCATAGGAGTCACAGCTGAGGCACAGTCCTGCACCCTCAGCTCTCGCAGCTGGGGGCACAAGTGGCGAGCACCTGCTGGGGCTGTGCTTAGGTGCGGGACTTGGCGGTGATGCGGTAGATGACGCTGTAGCCCCAGGTAAAGCCGGATAAGAGGATTAGGGGACAGCTCAGCGCCAGATAGCTGTGCGCCAAGGCCCCTAGAATAAAGGTGATGATGCCGGCGCATTTGAAGGTGCGCGCTAAGAGCTTAGAACCCAATAGCTCATCGACCATAGTCATAGTGCGGTGCTGCCATAAGGCCCGTAGGGCCCGCCCATAGGCGAGGATGCCCCCGGCGGCTATGCCAATGGCGGCGCACAGCGCCATTTGGGTGAGAGCGACCTTAGTGTCGAGCTCAGCTAAGAGCTCATCTTTAGTCGGGGCACCAGCGGTCCCTAAGAGGTAGGCGCTTAAGTCCGCTAAGGGCTTTAAGGCATAAGCGCTCTGCTCCTCAGGGCTGGCGGGCATAAGCGCGAGCGTCAGCAGTAAAGCTAAGGCCAGCAGCACCAGCTCTGGCAGGTGATAGAACAAGGGGCCAAGCTTCAGGCGGCTAAAGGGCGCGCGCTGCGCCTCATTAATGCGCGCGTAAGCGCTGGGGTGATTGGGGGTTAGCATGGTACATCTCCATTCTAGGCCTGAGCCCCAAGGCTGGGGCTGTTAGACCGGCCGGACTTTTAAGCGGCCGGGTGTGCCCCTGAGACGACACTCAGAGCTTGGTCGTAGCGCTTGCTGGCCTTGTGCAGGTGCGTAAAGCTGCTTGGGACCAGGCGCGGAATCAGGCCCTTGTAGAGGGTGCCGCTGGGCAGCAGCGCGATAAACTCGAAGTTGGGCAAAAGCGCGAGGTTGGACGGCTCAAAGAGCGGCACGCTTTGGCTACTTAAGCTGTGACTTGCGCTCAAGTCGGTACCGCTGCTGCTTTCAAAGCCGCCTAAGTTGGCGCTGCGGGTGGGCTGGTCAATCGTGCCCAAAAGGCGCGTCATCTGCTCGGAGGTAGCGCGATCCATACTGCGCAGGGCAATGCGCACATTGCAGTTGGCAATTAAGTGCTCGCAGCTGGCGCGGCTGCCCTCGCGGTAGAAGTCCTCAACGCTTTGCGCGAGCAAAGTGAGGTGGAACTTGGCCGCGCGGGTCTTGTTGAGTAAATCAAGCAAGGTGTCACTGCTTAAGGTGCTCGCCTCATCGATGTAGATGTCGACCGGCGGCATGGTGGGGTCACCAAAGTGGCTGATGCGCGCGGCGGCACAGTGGGCCAAGGTGCGTAAGGCCATCGTGCCCACCAAGCGGGCGGTCTTAGGGTTACGCAAGGTGCTCAAGTTAAGGTAGAGCACCTGATTGTGGGCGATGACCTCACTCATGCAGGCATTGCGCTCAGTGCCATTGCACAGCAAGTCCCGCAGCTTAGGATTACCTAAATCCGAGAAGAGCGGGCGCCCGCCCATGGTCATCTTCTCGATTTGCGCCTTATCCTGCGCCAGCATCTCTAAAAGCGCCTGCACGCACGCATCGTACGGTTTGGTGTCGTAGTGATGCGCCCGCAGCCACGCATAGAACTCCTGGCAGTGCTTAAGCCATAAGCTGCGCGCGCCTTTACGCCCCACGCTCGGCTCCTCCTCGTCCGTTTCTTCCTCGTCCGCCGACTGAGGGGCGGGTTCTGGGCCGGACTGCAAACGGCCCTCTTGCTCGAGCTGCTTTAAGGCGATGGTGACATCACCTGGGGTGATGGTGCCTTTAAGCTCGGGGCCGAAAATGGCGCGTACTAAGAAGGCACAGCCCATAGCCTCCTGCGCTGAGCACGGAGCGCGCTTGAGGTCAGAGAGCTTAATGCCGTGGAGGTTGTTGTAGTAGGTGCTGACCTCAGGCTGATCGAGCGTCTCGACCAAGCGGTTGAACTCGGTGCGCAGCGCCAACTCCATGCTATCCCAGTTGTTGAAGTGCCGCTTAATGGTGGCCAAGGTGATGGTCCCATCTAACACCTGCGAGCAGTAGAGAGCACACTCCATAGCGCGCTCGGTTTGCGCGGTAAAGGTCGCCGAAGGGCCTTCGTGCGGCAGGGTGCAGCACAAGAGCTGGGCCATCTGCGGCACCGAGTCATTAAGGTCGGTGAGCGGATTGAAGCCGACGTTGGTGCAGGTCAAGATCGCTTGCTCTAACTGCGCGCAGATCACGGAGGCACTGCTAAGCTCTGAGCCCAAGCCTTGCGCGGTGGCAAACAACTCCGCGCTGGCGCGTGACTCTAAGCGCGCCCCCGGTGCGGCCAGAAAGTCACAGCACTTGAGGTCGCGCAAAGGGTCGCGCCCGGCTTGCTCTAAGGCATGCACCAGCATCTGCTTTAAGGTGGGGTCACCCTTAGGGTCGAGCACAATGGTCGGACGCCGCTGCAAAATCGATTGGTTGACCAAGAGATTGAGCAAGGTGGTCTTACCTGAGCCCGTGGTACCGGTAATGAGGCAGTGTAAGTCTTGCACCTCTGGGGCTAAGACAATGGGAGAAAAGCCCTGCGTCCCCAAGCTCTGGTGAAAGAGGCTTAAGCCCTGAAGCTTAGGATTGGTGGCCACGGTGCGCCCATCACTGAGCAAGCTCTTGATGCGGCGCTGGTGCTCACTGGTCCACGGCGCCCCAAAGCCCAATAACAAGCCCGCAGGCGGCACCCACTCCGGAACGTAGCTGCTAGGGTAAGGCATGCCAGGGTACACAAGCGTGCCGCCACACTGGGGCGGTAATAAACCCACGGTGCGCCCTTGGTCCTTGAGCGCCGCGCTGCGCTGCACCTGAATTAAGGCGGCCGCCAGCCCCAGTTCATTGGGCACGGTCAGCGGCACCCCCATACTGAGCGCACAGGCAAGCAGCTCCTGAGCGCGCTCGAGCTCCCCTGCCGCTAACGCCGACTTAAGCTCAAGCTTAAGCAAGGGCGGTAGCGCCTGAATACCGGGCGCGGCGAGCACCTGCTCACTAAGCTTTTCCACGCTGCGCGCCTGCGGGCTTAGATTAAAGCCGTGCGGGCTGACAATAAGGCACCCTCGGCCATACTCCCGATAAGCCTCGGGGGCGGCAATGCCCTGCATCAGGGCCGTCAGCTTAGGTAGAAAGGGCGCGAGCATCAGGGTGTACTGGGCCCCACGGTGCACGATAAGCCAGCTGCCACCTAAGAGCAGAGCAGGCCAGAGCCATAAGGGCAACAGGCCGCATAGCCCCACTAAGAACAGCAGCGCCACAACCTCGCTGCACACCGCGCGCTTTAAAGTGCGGTGGGCTAAGTCCACCTCACTGGTTAACGCGCCCGTGACATGAGTGGCAGCACCACCCCCATCACCGGGTAAGCGCGGATCCACCAAATAGTGGATCTGAGCGTTTACCAAACGCAGATCATGTAGCAACGACATGATTGACTCCTTTGTTTGCATCTCAAAAAGAGACTCCGTCCGCCCCGGACCGCGCCTCACAGCTCAGGTAAGGCCCGCTGTACTTAAGGTCCGCTGCAGCTCAAGACCTTAAGCGACGCGTTCCCAGAGCTGAAGCTCTTTTCAGCTCGAGACTGAAAAAAGCACGACCGTCCGGCAGCTCAAGTAGCTCCACCTTGCCCCAGCCCCTATTCCCATCCACGAAAGATGGGCTCAGAGCACAGCCTCATGCACCTACCACATAGCGGCGGTACCAGCTCCTAAGAGCGGCAGGTAGCAAGGCGCCCGCCCCAACTGAGCGCGGATCTCGCACTCAATGGGCGCCGGGGGCAAGTAGATCCTTAGGCCTACTTGTGGTGGCGGGCGGCCTTACGCTGCTTGCGCGCGGCTTTATGTTGCTTGCGGCGCAACTCCTTTTGCCGCTGCTCCTGAGCGCGCTGGGCCATAGCTTCCAGCTGAGCCGACACGTCGGAGCTGTTGTTACCAGAGTGCTCCGCCGCATCAGGGGCGGCCTCTGGCGCTAGCGCGCCCAGCTGCGCTGCCGCGCGCTCAAGCTCCGCAGCCGCAAGCTCATCCCTCAGCGCCGGATCTAACCCCTGAGGCTCTGGCGTCGCAGTTGGTCCCTGAGACGCTGGCACCGCAGTTGGTCCCTGAGGCGCTGGCGCCGCAGAGGCACGGGCCGCCTGAGCGGACGATGCACTCAGCGCAGTGTCAGGGCTGGGTCGACTCAGCGGCGCTGGTGGCCTGCTCAGTCGGCGCGTTCGACGCAGCGTTAGGGCTGGTGGCAGCGCTGGCGGCCTGGGTCGACTCAGCGGCGCTGGCAGTCTGAGCTGACTCAACTGCCGAGGCAGTTGGCGCAATGACCGACGGTGTGGCCGACGGAGTTGCGACCTGAGTCTGCACTGCAGCGCTCTGAGCCTTGGCGGCGGCGCGCTTAGCGCTGACCTTCTTGGTAGCTGCCTTCTTGGTCTTAGGGGCGATCACGAGGGCTTGCAGGCGCTGATGCAGGTCGCCATTAGCGGCCTCATAGGCCTTTGGGTTAATCAGGGGATCAATGCCCGCGCCCCGAATGAAGTTCTGTCCCAGCTCAATGAGCCGATCGATCATGCCCTTGGAGCTAAGTGTCAGCATCTCCTTCACCGGCACCATGAAGTTGCGGAGCTTGGCCGGTTGACCGTCATTCAAGATCCTGATTAAGTCCTTGAGCACCAGACGGAGCGGCTCAGAGAACAAGGCGCTGCGCTCACTTAAGCACGCAATGAGGTCGTTGGCGTCCTTGGCTTTAGGGCGCTCGGGGACCTCCCTCTCATAGAGGGAGAGCTGCGCCTCTTTGGGATCGCCCCACGCCTCATTGGCTTCGGCAATGAGGTCCTGCCAGACCGGCAGCTCACAGTTGCGCGCCAAGTCCAGGATGTGGTGCGGCTCTAAGCGCTCTAAGAGGGCGCGGCTGCGCTGATGGTCCTCGCGGCCTAAGCCGTTAGGGGCCATAAAGTAGTTCAGCAGCTGGTCGACGTAGTCCGCGCGCTTAGCGGGCTTGAGCACTTCAATCTGCAAGCTCAGGTTTAAGGCCATGTCACGCGCCATCGGCTTGAGGGCAATGCGCACGACATTACCCTCCTTATCGGTGACCTCCTGGACGCGCTCTGAGCGCATGCATTTGACGAGGCGGTTGACTTGGCAGGCGCGTGGCGGGGTGTAGCTGAAGATCTTCTCGCGCTCAGCTTCAGTAGGCTGCGGGACCGCTTCGCGCCCGGCTGGGACCGGATAGTAACGCGCGACAGCGCCCTGGGTGGCGTGCCCCTGGCACTTGAGCTTGTGGATCTTACGCAGCTGCGCCGCCCGCTCCGCCTCAGTGCTGGCCGGAGGCAGCTCTTGCTGCAGCGTTGCCACCGTGGTCTGGGCGGCGGAAGTGACACCCAAAGTGTCGTGCTTGGTGTCGTGCAGGCTATCCTGCACGGTATTAGTGGTGGTGGTGTCCACGATATCCTCCTACGGATAAAAGAAAAAATCTTGATTGAGTGCGACAAACAAAAGTTGTTTAGGACGCAGTGGCCTTGGGACGTTGCTCCCAGACCAACTCCAGCTCAAATGAGCTCAGGGGTAAGCCGGGTTGAGTGATGAGGCGCTGTCCGCCCACGACCACGAGGCGCTGGGGCAAGCTGGTAAAGGGCTCGCGGTAGGTCAAAACATTTTTGATCGTGACGCGGGACTTAAGCGCTGCCCGAAGCTTGGTCAGATCGCCCCCTAAGAACGTGACCTTGGAGCAATCAAGCTGGCCGTTGCTGGTTTGCGTCAGGCTCGAGATAAAGGACGGAACCTGCGTGCACGCCAGCTTAGGGTCCAAGGCGTACTGGGCTAAGGCATTGATGAGGGTCAAGAGCAAGGCATCGCAGCCGGGCGTGCGCTCTATGATGGTTTGGGCCTTTTCACCCGCGACTTCTTGGTAGGCCTCAACTAAGTGGGCGCGCTTTAACTCGATGGCCTTGGCCTTAACGTAGATGAGGTCGCCCCCAACCACCAGGCACTGCCAAGAGGCACATTCCACGTGCCCCAGCGCACGCAAGGTCTTATGCAAAGCCCCATGGCCCTGCACCAGGCTTAAGCCACAGAGCTCTTGCAAGTCGCGCTGCGCCAGCGAGTCACCGACCAAGATCAAATCCGAGTCAGCCACGTAGAGGTCGCTGTAGCGGTGGTTGATGCTCAAAGGGCACAGCAGCGCGCGCTGGGTCAGGTAAAACCTCAAATCAGAGCAGAACGACCACGAGCTGTAACTGCCTAAGCGCTCCTTGGAAAGAGCCACGGCCATACGGTCAGCATTGGCGATTAAGGGTCCGATAAACTCCTCGCCGCTGCAGCTAATCGGCCCTAAAGCCCCATCCTTATCCTTGAGGATGCGGCGAATATAGGCCTCATGGCACACGGCGGCCATATGCATGAGCTTGAAGCGGCGCCCCAGATAGGCATAGACCTCAGGGACCTGACGCTGAAACTCACCTAAGGCCTTAGCGTAGGCTTGCTCCTCATGCTCAGTGCTGTGCCCAACTTGCGCTACGACCTCGACGCGCGGTGAGTTTTCAGAGCGCAGAAATTGGTCCAAGGACCCGGCAAAGTCGGTAAAGCTGTGGCCTTGCACCGAGCGCAAGTCAAAGCTCGTCTTGAGCTTACCCAGGTCATGGCCCAGCGCAAACATCAAAACGGTCAGCGCAGTTAAGCCCTTAAGCTCAGGCACCCTCAGCTTGAGCGCGCCATACTCCGTCCCATAGACCGCGACGCCATTGAGCGCGTTATAGCGCTCGCGCAAGAACACGGTCAGCTGCTCCTTAAGCTTGCGCTCAAAGGGATTGAGCTCATCCTGAGCCCCGCGCGCCATAAAGTCCTGAGACTTCCCTAAGCGCGCATACTCCATGATGCGTGCTTCCGCCGCCCCAAGCTGCGCATGCAGCTCCTGCCAGCGCGCCTGCGCCGCACTATCCACCCCGTCCTCACTACAACCAGACTCAGTTATCGAACCGACCGCCAGCGGAGTGGCACTCTCGTCAGCTACCGCGTTCTCATCAGACTCAGGCGTAAGGTCATCTTCAGCAGTAAAGTTGGCCTGAGACGGGAGCTCATCGACAAACTCGATCACCAAGTGAGACGCAGGCTTAAGCGCGCGCTCAGCCTCGTCAGCAGCGGCCGCCTCGGGCTTTGCCTCAGAGGGAACGTCCGCCCAAACGTCATCGGCTGGGTCAAGCTCAGGCAGCAAGTCCTCAACGTCTTCAGCGGCCGGAGTGTGCTCAGGCTCGAACTTGATATCGACCCACTCGTCAAAAACCGGCTCAGACTCGGGCTCGGACTCAGACCGGCGCTCAAACTCGTCTTCAACGTCCAGGTCAGGCTCAGGCGCGCGGTCGGACTCGTCTTCAGCATCCTGGTCAGAGTCAGGCGTAAGGTCGTCCTCATCTTCAGCGGTCAGGTCGGGCTCAGGCGTTAGGTCAAGCTCGTCTTCGGACGCCGAGGCGAACTCAGGCTCAGATGAGATGTCAAGTCCGTCTGCGGCCGCCAAGGCAGACTCGGGCTCGAGCAGGACGTCAAGTCCGTCCTCAGCGGCCGAGTGGGCCGCCGCCACGCGCGCGGCGTGGGACTGTGCGCGGGGCACTTCGTTAAAATCATGGTGAGCCATGGGCTCTGCTCCTTATCCCCAGAGGGATGTCAGCTCAAGAAAGGCTCAAGCCCTGACCCGAAGTCAAAGGCTTGACCTAACTCCAAATTTAGCCTGCGGTTTTTGAGCGCTCGGAGTCCATGGATTAAGGAAAAGGAGGAATTAGGGGCCAGAAAGCCCTATTTCATGCGGTTCTTGCAAGAAATTGTGATTTCGATCACGTTTTCAGGGATTTTGCCCCCAAAATTGCCCGCAAAGCCTGATCTGATGCGGCTTGGCGCGTTGTGCAAAGTTTTTGGCACCACCTTTTAGATTGCTTATCTACCCAAATTTCTGTATAGAGGTCAATCAGGTTACCAAACGGCATAAATATGCGGTTTGAGCGCATTTAGCCGCTCTAATAGCCAATCCGCGCTCGGGAGGGCTGATTTTCTCCAGATTCCTGAATAATTTGGCTTATTTATCAGGTTTTAAGAGGTGCAAAAACTTTTTGCGTTTTGTCAACCCCACCCCGTGCGCACGGGTTCGACTGAGTTTAAGGGTGACTGAGGGCAGATGAAGTTAGGACGGGATGCCTGAGAAGAGGCCGCGCTCAGACTAAGCGCGGGGTAGGATGAGAGAGCATTGCGCGCGGTGCGCCTGTCCTACGCTGGGGCGCACCGCTGGGGAGAGAGAGGTACGGGCGCGGCCCTTAGGCGCGCGGGTGCGCCTTATCGTAGACGTCGTGCATACGCGCCAGCGCCACGTGGGTGTAAATCTGCGTGGTGCTCAAGGACGAGTGGCCTAAGAGCATTTGCAGGGCGCGCAAGTCCGCGTCGTGGTTTAACAGGTGCGTAGCAAAGGCGTGACGGAAGGTGTGCGGTGATGGGGCCTCGGCTAGGCCAATCTCGCCGGCGTAATGCTTGACCCGAAACCAAAAGCCAATGCGGGTGATGGGCTTAGGCTGCTCATTTTCGTCGCTCTTTAGGGACAAGAAGACATAAGGGCTGACCACGTCCGGATCGTTGTGGGGACGCGCGCTGTTGATGTACTTCTTGATCCAGTCGACAGCCGTTTCCGTCATCGGAATCATGCGCTGCTTATCGCCCTTGCCCTTGATGATGAGGTACTTGGAGTCAAGGTGCATGTCCTCAAACTTGAGGTGGCACAGCTCCGAGACACGCAGGCCGCAGGCATAGAGCAGCTCAAACATGGCGCGATCACGCAGGCCCACCACCGTGCCCACGTCCGGAGCCCGTAAGAACTCGGCGACCGTTTCTTCGCTCATGACCTTAGGGAGTGCCCGGCGGGTCTTGAGTTGCTCCAAGCTCAGCAGCGGGTCATCGCTGCGGCGATTGTCTGCAATGAGGAAGCGCACGTACAAGCGCAGCGCGGCCAGCTTGCGGTTGACCGTAGTGGCACTGCGTCCATCAGCATGGAGCTGGGCCATGTAGTCCTTTACGTCCTGAGTCGTAAAGTGCTCAGCATCGCCGCCCCGCTCAACTAAATCGTACAGGTACAGCTTGAGATCGTTGCAGTACGACATTTGGGTGTTATCAGACAAACCGCGCTCTAACACCAAGTAGTCAGCAAAGTCTAACAGCAGCTGCTGGCACTGCTGGTTCTGGGCATCAGTCATAGGCCCTCCTTGATCATTCGTGGAGCAAAATCAGGCTCCACCTGCTTGCCAATTACAGCAAGCGGGATAATCGCCGCAGTAGCTGGTGGGCCACTTGGGCGCGGCTTAAATGCTGCGCCGACCCCGGCTGGCCGCAATTGAGGCGCCAGGTAGTGCGCAGCTTAGGGCACCAGGCGGTGCGCAACTGAAGGCACTGGGCGGGCCCTGCTTAAGTCAGCCAAGCTTATTCAGCTGTGTTCGCCTCAGCGGTGCTGGCCGCAGGAGCGCTGGACTGAGCCGTGCTGGCCTGATTTGGACCCACGGCAAATTCACGCTCAATTTCAGCCTTGAGCACCTCGTCCATCGAGGTGAGCTTGCCATCAATTAAGTGCGTGACCGTGACGTAAGGCACCGTGTCCTCGTACACGATGCAGAAGCGGTAAATGCCATCTTGCAGCGGCTCGTAGCGCACTTCCTCAAAGCGCGAGTTCGGGTTTAACAGTACCTTACCTGAGCCCTCACGCATGATGGCTGGCGGTACGGCATAGCCAAAGTTGGTACCGGCCGTCCATTTGTCATCGGCAAACTTGAAGCGATAAGGCGACCAATCAGAGCGCAGGGGAGCTAAGGTGCAGTAGGTGTTAGGAGCAAATTCACGCAGGCGATAGGGGCGTTGCACGCCATAATCGTTCATCTCGCCGCGCAGATAGATAATGCGCCCCATGAACAGTGGATTGTTAAGTGCGCCTTCTTGAGCCTCGTTTTCCACGAGCATCACTTCTTCTTCGGCGTTACTCAAAGACTCCTCGGTTGAGCCACAGCCGGTAAGGGCCAGCATGGCACCAAAGCTTACCGCCACCAAGCTTAAAGCTGAGCGCCACTTATTTGCGTTTTGGTCACACCACATCACATCACCTACCCGTTGAATCAGCACTCATGCATTATGTCAGATTCGGCCATGCGGACCAAACTGAGTGAAAAGATTAAGCAACTAACGCGCCTAGATGCGCGCTGGTGTACCCAGACACCTATTGCACGCCAGGCCGCTATAATAAGCGTCTGTTTGAATTTTTTTTCTTTTTTCTTTTTGTTGGGTGAAGCATGTACAAGGTGGGACTGACCGGGGGAATTGGCACCGGCAAAAGCTACATCGGCAAGCTGTTTTCAGTCTACGGTGTCAAGATTATTGACAGCGACGTTATTGCCCGCGTGGTAGTGCTGCCGGGCAGCCCGACCCTGAAGAAAATCGCGGCGCACTTTGGCCCTGAGGTGATTGAGGCCGATGGCTCCTTAAACCGCCGCGCCCTGCGTGAGCGCGTTTTTGCCGACCCGGCTGAGCTTACCGCACTCAACGCGCTCATCCATCCGGCCATTCACCAGCTCATCAATGAGTACTGCGACCTAGTGGCCGCCCATCAGCCCCTGCCTGAGGTTTATTACCTCACTGCCGCCTTGCAGCAAGCCAATGCCCAAGAGGCCCGCCGCCTCAAGGCCAAAAGCCAGCCCAAGGAGACGCTCTCCAAAGAGGAACGTCAGTCCCGCAAGGCCCACTACTTACAAGAGCAAGAGCTCATCAACACCCCGCTTGACCCGAGCGTGGTCTTTAGTGAAGAGCATCCTGCCCCTTATGTCATCTTGGATATTCCGCTGCTGTTTGAAAACGGCTGGGATCAAGTCGTGGACTCGATCTTGGTGGTCGATTGCGACCCCGAGTTACAGCTCAGCCGCGTTATGAATCGCGATGGCGCCAGCAAAGAGCAGGCCCTTGCCATCATCACACGCCAGTGCCCACGGGACTTTAAGCTCCAGCACGCGGATGGGGTCATTAGCACCGATAGCCCGTGCGTAGCTGATAAACGTCAAGCCGTGCTAAACTTACACATGCAGTACTTAGCTCAGGCCCGCGCTGCGGCGCTGGTTTAGACCTCTGCCTTAAGCTTAGGGCACGGATCTTGAAAACGAGTTAAGGCTCAAACTTTTTTTTAGTTTCTGTTTCACTTGGTTCTTTGCCTCAGCGTCGTGTAGCTCAGTTATGTTCGTTTACGATTTTCCTTTAAGCCCTAAAGCTCGGACTTACCTCAAGTTCGAGGACATCTTCCATCGCATTGAGGAGTGCAAGGGTTTAAACTCTAATGCTGAGACGATGAGTCTGCTGCGGGGTCTGATCGACTATATCGATCTGATCGATGGCTCAGGCGCCATTAAGATCGACATCGGCAAAGACTTAGATAAGC
Organism: uncultured Anaerobiospirillum sp.; assembly: GCA_944390115.1. GTDB lineage: Bacteria > Pseudomonadota > Gammaproteobacteria > Enterobacterales > Succinivibrionaceae > Anaerobiospirillum. The sequence goes on along the minus strand of CALXOW010000011.1, from coordinate 38,657 downwards.
TCACCCAAAAGCTCAAGCAGTGGCAAGACTATCCTGAGGCCGATCAAACGCTGTTAAGCGAGCTCTTAAAGCAGATCTCAGCGTCCCATCAGGCCTTAGACACCTTTACGCGCCAGCGCACCGTACTGCAAAACGACCCGATCATCGAGAGCATCAAGCCGCGCTTTTTGACCCCGGCCGGTGTCAATTGCTTTGATACCCCGCTCTTTACCTTCTGGTCGCGTCTGCCGCCCGAAGAAAAGCGCGAGACGGTCACCGCTTGGCTGCACGAACTCGACAGCATCCGCATCCCGGTCACCTGCATCTTGAATCTGTGGCGTCTGTGCTCAGATTACCAGACCCGCATCGCTGTCAACGGCTTTATGCAGGAGACCTCGGAGCAATGCGAGCTCATTGAGATCAAGTACCCTGAGCATGTCCGGGGCTACCCGGTAGTCAGTGGCTTTCAGTCCAACATCAACGTGCGCTTCCTGCCTTACACCAAGGGCGCACCGGTGGGCGACATCACCTTTGAGTTAGCCTACGTACGCGGAGGCTAATAATGAGCCTTAAAGACCTATTGCCTGAGGGTTCCTACGACGAGATCGTGGCCGAGGCGCACACCGACGAGCAGGAGCTCAAGCAAGAAAGCGCGACCCTGATGGTGACCTGCCCGACCTGCAAAAAGCGTATTCCCTACGATCGCTCCAACCCGTTTCGTCCTTTTTGCTCGGAGCGCTGCAAGTTAATTGACTTAGGCGCTTGGGCCAGCGAAGAGCGCACCATTGCCGGACGTCCGGTCAACGAGGACGAAGACGCCGACCTACTCCAAGACCCTAATCTGCCGGTCCGCAATGTTCCCGGTACCGACGAGTAGTACCACCACTCCGCCCTAAAACTAGGCCGCGCGCCCCGGCTCCCCATCTTTATCTGAAACCCAAGCGCGTTTCATATTTTGCGAGGTGGCTTGCAAGCTCTACCAAGCATCAACCTCGCATCAAATTAAAATCTGATATTAAATATATTTTCCACCGTTTGACAATTTCTGTTTAAACTCTTCTAGTTCCTCTTTCGATACAGGTGAAAACAACTTATACCCAAGATAAATAAGGGCACAGCCCAGAAAAATCACCATAATTAAAAGAGCAAGATCAACAAAATTAGGCATATTTACTCACCTGCAATTAATGATTTGTTAACATTATCTTGAATCCAGGGGGCTACTGCTACCGTTAATTATAAGCCGCGCTGCGGTTAATAGCTGTTGCAACTGCCATCACGGATTAATCGTTGATTTGATGATCCCTGTTGGCTCATCTCCTTTGCTCCTCCAGTAGATTAACGCTTCTGGCGTGACATTCGGACCGGCCCTCCTACCGACTCGACTCCAGCTGGAAGCCCCACCTAACCAGCTCGCTTTAAGCTGGCCGCCTAATTTTGCCCGCCAATCGCACTGCTCAAAAAAAAAATATACTCTAACAAATTCTTCTTTACATCGGTAGACTTCTGGTGCTAATATAGCCTACATCAGACAGAGTCGTAAGGATCCCTGCTGAAAACGTGATATTTGCGGGCTTGGCCCATTGCAACTAGCAACTCGTAGAACGAACCGTTCTATTATACTCATAGAGGGGACGCGGGCTGATGACAAACGACTCAATTATCGCAGCTCTAAAGAACGAAGCGAAATTTCGCGCCATCCGAGACGACGCCAGAGACGAAGCCTATGATGAGGCCATAGCAAAAACCGATGATTCGGACTATGCTGAAGCCTATGCCGAAGCCTACGCTGATATTTATATCGAATCATACATAAAATCCTATATTAAATCAGGGATTAATATTGCTAAAAAGTTATTAGAAGAAGGTCTGCCTCTTGATGATATCAGAGAGCTTATCAATGCTCTCCGACAGTTAGATCGCAATGCTGACTAAGCCTCGATCAAGCTGACCCCTATAGTTTTACATAAAAAGCTACGACCTTAATGTCATAGATTTTTATGTAAATTAGCAATAAACAATCCACAAAAACCAGGGCGCTTCCACTTTGTCCCAATGGAGGCCCGATCTGAGCTCTGCCACCGAGAGCATTGCCTAAACGATGGTTCAAGCCTCTAGGATCGTCCAGCGGAGCTAACGGACCAGAGAAGGTTCAGAGGACATAACGCTATGGCGAAGAAGAAGTACTCTGCTTCTGTTTTTGTAAATATCCAAAATGATATGTATTCACGCATTTATTACCTAAAGTGTGAAAACGCGGCACTTAAAATTGAAATAGCTTTACGTAAACAAGCCAAAAGAATTAAAGACACCTATTCCAAAATCGCGGCTGAGCTCTCACTAGACCTAAGAATAAGATTAGCAAAAATTATGCTATTCCACGCTGACATTGCTATCGATGTAGTAGAGAAGATTTTTCAAAAACTGACAGATGCGGTAACAACATACACGGCTAGAGATGACCACGCCATCTGTGTAGATAATGAAATCTATATTGCAATACTCCGCGATCAAATTGGTTTGCTCAAAACTGAAATCACAGAGATTGAGCGCAGGAATGCCGTGCTCAAAAGAAATAAGGCCATGCTCGCGCTGGAGCTGGCTCTGCGGGAACAACCTGCTCCAGCTCAGGACCTAAGCCCTGATGAGGCTGAACATTTGCTTAAGGCCAAACTCGAGATCGCTCGCAAATTGCTGGCCGAGCGCATGCCACTTAAGACAATAAAGAAAATATTAACTATTTCGCACAATGAGGCCAACAATAGCGCCGGCCCAAATAGCTCTATTACTACTATTATCCGCAGTCAAATCGCAGTGCTCACCCCTGAAATCGTGGAGCTCGGCCGCAGAGGCGCGCGACTCAAGAGAAATAAGAATTTGCTTGAGTTTGAGTTGACCATACGCATTCATGATAAACCAGATGATGATAAAGATTTGTGGCCCGGAAAATCTGCAATTTTAATCTGGACCAAACTGGATATCATTAACCTCATGTTAGCTGAAAAGGTTCCATTTAGCACAATCAGAAAAGTCTTTGAAATTTTACACAAATAGCTTTTGCCGCAAGGATGCAGATGCGCGCTTCCTGGTCACAGCCTGCTCCCAGTTATCGTTAAGGTGGAGCGTTCTCTTGCTTGCAGCTGAGCTAATGTCCCATCACTCGCGCGGCAGCGCTGTGCTTGGCGGGTGCAACGCTATGCGGCTTAAGGCGTGATCTCTATTGGGCTCAGGGCAATCGCTTTGGGTCAGTGCCTATGCGGCTGTGATAAACTTGGGCGAGATTTGTTGGGTCAGTTCGCAACCAGTTCGCAAGGATAAAGCCGTGAAACACGCAGCGTCACCTCACTTTAAGCTCAGTGCGCTCGCACTTGCCCTTACTTGGGCTCTCTATGGACCAAGCTCCAGCTTGGCCGCAGAACAAAAGCAAGCGTCCGGTGACCTGCCGCAAGGGCGCACTGCGATGAGCTTTGCCCCTGTGGCGCCTGCAACGCCTGCTGCAGCGTCGGGTCGTGAGGCCTTATTTAATGCGGCCCTCCCGACGGCTGTGCGCACTCAAGACCCAATTGCGCGCGCCCGCGAGCAACGCCTGTTGGCGGTGACCTCCTTTGCTACCACGGCTTATAACACCATGGTGGGCAATGAGACCACCCAGCGCTATTTGCATAATCGCAATTTAGCGGCGAGCTCGTCCTTCCCTATGCGCTTGCTCGCGAACCTGCGCAAGAACCCATGGCGCCCGTCGCCCTTTATGCCGATTGCCGAGCGTGATCTGTCCTGCTACTACGGCATTCCCCCTTATCGCGTGCCCCAAGAGTACGATCCCAACACCACCCCGATTACGGTCCAAGCCGATAGCGTGACCGGCGATATCAATCAGTCGGTAACCTACCAAGGTGATGTCACGGTGGTGCAGGGCGATAAGACCTTGCAAGCAGACCGCGCCCATTACAACGCCTCAACCGGCTATGCCCGCATCGAAGGCAATCTCCAGGTGCAGGGCCCAGAGCTTACGGTCACCACCAATGAGCGCATTGAGAGTAATCTCAAGACCAATATCAGCGAAATCTACGCCCCGTCCTTCCAGGTCAATGGCTCAGGTGCGCGTGGTAGCTCCGCGCATATTAAGGTTGATACCGAGAATAACAGCACCGTCATCCAAGATCTGGCCTTCACCACCTGCCCGGTAGGCGATAACTCGTGGTACTTGCAGGCAGGTGAAGTCGAGCTGACCCAAGGCGAGAGCCTGGGTGAGGCTTATCACACCGTCTTATATGTCAAAGACGTGCCGGTGATGTATTTGCCTTACCTCAACTTCCCGATTTCCAATAAGCGTAAATCCGGTCTGCTCTACCCTTCGGTCTCGGTGGGCTCCGATAGCGGCTTTGATTACGCCCAGCCGATTTACTTCAATATCGCGCCGAATTACGACTACACGCTCACGCCACGTCTGATGACCAAGCGTGGCTTGCTCTTGTCGAACGAATTTCGTTTCCTGCCGTGGCAGGACACCTATGGCGTCATGACCTTTGATTACTTGCATCATGACTCCAATTGGGATTTGGCCCATGACTTCGACTCGAGCCAGCGTTATTTCTTCCGCTTACAGCAGACGAGCTACTTCTTCAACCGCGATTTAGAGGTTGAGCTCGACTACCAGCGCGTCCGTAATAACGACTACAACTACATCACCGACATCGGCGCTGAGGGCACCAATGTCACCGATGACCACTTACGCCAGTCGCTGAGAGCCAGCTACGACGATCCGCGCTTTAATATCGCCACGGAAGTACGTAGCTATCAGCGCTTATTGCCAGATTACGCCGTTTACTCGCGTCCGTTCTCGCTGTTACCACAGGTACGGGGCTCCTTCTACGATAACTATGGCCCGTTCACCTTTGGCTTCAATGCCGAAGCGACCCGCTTCTCCAGCTCAAGCGATAGCGACGCTGAGTCCTTTGCCGCAACCCGTCTGCATTTAGAGCCGGACGTCAACCTCCAGATGTTCAATAGCCGTGGCACCTTGGTGGAAGGTAATGTTAAGGGCTTCTTCACCTACTACAACCAAGATTCCTTGGATGAGATGCCAAGCTACTATCACGAGAGCTTAGGCTTTAGGGAGCTTGCTTCTTCAACCACGCGCTCGCTCTATCTGTTAGAGCTTCATGGCAAGACCACCTTGGAGCGTAAGGTCTTAGATCTGCGCCATACTCAGACCTTAGAGCCTGAGATCAAATATCAGTACATCCCGTACACCAACCAAGATGATATCGCGCTCTACGATACCACCGACCGCATGAGTGACTTCTACTCCAACTTCTCCTATCGTCACTTCACCGGTTATGACCGTATCGCCGATCTCAACAACCTCACTTTCGGTTTGACCTCGCGTCTTTTAGACGCCCATGACCGCGAATTGATGCGTGTCGGTGTCTCGCAGACCTATTCCTTTGTCCCGACGCGCGTGACCTTAAACCCGAACGATGACCGTGACTTATCGCCACGCAGCCCGCTCTCGGTTTATTTCAACGCCAGCCCGATCGAGGGTCTGACCACCCACGCGAGCATGACCTACACCAATGACACCAACGAGATCACCTCGTGGAATGCCATGGCCCAGTATCGCAATGAAAACGGCTTTATGGTGCAGGTTAGTTACCGCTTTACCGATGACGGTAACCGCTCCTTCTCGGACAATATCATCGACTTAAAGCAGATCGGTGTGGTCACCCAAGTGCCATTAGGGCGTAACTTTAGCTTGGCAGTGGCTTCGTATCGTGACTTAGAGCAAGACGAGAATATCGACACCAAGGTCGCCTTAAAGTTTGAGGATTGCTGCTGGTCCTTGGCCTTTATCTACGAGAACTACAATTCCTGCGATTGGCGTGATCTCGAGTACCGTCAAGACCACCGCTTTGGCATCAGCTTCGAGTTCAAGGGCATTGGTGCGGTCAATATCTCCGGCAGTGCCGATAAGGACTACACCGACACGATCTTGCTCGACCACTTTGACCCAACTAACCTGAACCAATAGGGCCAAGTCTAGTCCAAGCCAGGTATGCTAAAATTTGCCCTCAGGCACAGGCCAATCAGGCACCGGCCTTAAGGGCGAGTGCACGATCTTTTTAGGAACAGGGAAAAATGGTATTTACTAAGCTCCATCGCTCCATCGCCGCGCTCCTGACTGCGGTAGGACTAGGTGTCCTGACAGCTCCGGTTATGGCTGCCCCCGAGGCCGCCCCAGCGGAGATCACCTTAGACAGCACGGCCGCGATTGTAAACTCCGACATTGTGCTGCAAAGTGAACTCAATCAGATGCAGGCTGAGGTTGAGCGCAATTTCAAAGAGCGCGGAGCTCAGGTTGATGCCATCACTGCCCGCCGTGCGGCTTTAGAGCAGCTCATCACCCGCTCCATTATCTTGCAGCAAGGCAAACAATTTGGTCTGTCCTTAACTGACACCCAGATTAACCAAGCCTTAGCACAAACCGCCCTGTCCTCTAATGTCTCGGTTGAGCAGATTCTGGCCAGCTATAAGGCCTCGAGCGAGGCCGTGGCCCGCCAGCGCTTTGCTGAAGATCTCATCATCAATGAGGTACGCAACAATCAAGTACGTCGTCGCGTCCACATTTCCGATGCCGAGGTCAACTTATTGGCCAAGTCGCTGCGTGAGATTGGCAGCGTGGAGCCAAGCTACCACTTAGCTCAGATCATTTTGCCGCTCGACCCACGCGCCTCTTATGCCCGCGTCGAGGCAGTCACGGCTTTAGCTAACCGCGTCAAGCGCGAGGCTCAGCACGGCACTGACTTTATGGCCTTATCGGCGCAGTACGCCCAAGGTTCGACCGCTGCCCAAGGCGGTGATTTAGGCTACGTCACCGAAAGCCAAGTCCCAGTTCCATTCTTACCAGCCTTACTCAAGGCCCAGGTCGGCGATATCATCGGCCCATTCCGCTCGCCCATGGGTATGCACTTAATCAAGCTCTTTGATGTGACCCACCAGGCAGTGGAGCCGATTACCACGTACAAGGCTTCCCACATTCTGCTCAAGACCTCGATTATCTTCTCGGACGATGCCGCTCAAAGCGAGCTTGCTGCCTTACGTACTTCGATTTTAAACGGTGAACTCAGCTTTGCTGATGCCGCTAAGAAGTACTCTGAGGATACCGGTTCGGCCAGCTTAGGCGGTGATTTAGGTTACGCTCCAGCTAACACCTACGTTCCAGGCTTTGCCCGCGCCTTAGTCAACCTCCAGGAAGGCGAGATTTCCCAGCCAGTTAAGTCCAATTATGGCTGGCACTTAATCTACCTTGAGGACAAGAAGATCGACAAGGACTCCGACGAGGCCTACCAGCAGCGTGCCCGTGAGCTTATCTACAACCGTATCTTTGCCCAAGAAGGTTCCGCTTGGGAGCGTGAGATCCGTGCTGCGGCCTATGTCCGCGTCACTGACCCACAGCTGTTAGATGCCGGCGTCGAGCGTACCATCAACTCGGACGATGCCATTGAGGTGGAGCGCTAAGCCCACCCCTAGCAGCAAAGAAAAAAGAAATAAACACCAAGCAACGCCCACTTGCGTTCCTGGTCACCATCACCAAAAAAAGCTTAGGGAGTGAGCCGTTACGGCCTGCCCCTAAGCTTTTGCCATCTAAGGGGCGCTTATGACCCAATTAGTTAAGACGCGTCTACGCGTCGCTGTCACCACCGGCGAGCCTGCCGGAGTCGGCCCCGAGCTGTGCGGTGCCCTCGTCCATCTCAACACTAAAGAGCTGCTCGCTCAGCTCAAAGCGCGCGTCGCCCCGGTCAATTACCCTGAGCTCCCAGAGCTCGAGCTGGTGTTAATCGGCGATAAGGCCTTACTCAAGGAGCGCATGGCCCTTTATGGCGCCACTGAGGAGCTGCCTGACTTTGATCCCAATAAAGCTCAGGACCTGAGCGTGCTTGATATCAAGCTGCGCGCCCCGGCCCAAGCTGGCACCATGGATCCGGCCAATGCCGCCTACGTGAAGGACATCCTCGATACGGCCTTGCGCGGCTGCAGCGATGGCACCTTTGCCGCGATGGTCACAGCCCCAATCTCCAAGAGCATCATGATTGAAGGTGGGCTAGACCATTTCACCGGCCACACCGAGTACTTACAAGAGTACGCCCACGCCCCAGAGGTGGTGATGGTCCTAGGCTGCGACCAAATGAACGTGGCCTTAGTCACGACGCATTTACCATTAAGCGCCGTACCGGCCGCCATTACCGCCGACAAGCTCACGGCGATCTTGCGCGTGCTCCACCACGATTTGCGTACCAAGATGGGCTTTGCGCAGCCTAAGATCTACGTCTGCGGCTTAAATCCGCACGCCGGTGAGTCCGGCACCTTAGGGCAAGAAGAGCTCACCACCATTATCCCAACCTTAGAGAAGCTCCGGGCCAAGGAGCACATGGACTTGGTAGGCCCACTGCCTGCGGACACCATCTTCCAAGCCAAATACTTACAAGAGGCAGCCGCTATCTTAGCCATGTACCATGATCAGGGCCTCCCAGTACTCAAGTACGCTGGTTTTGAAACGGGCTACAACACCACCCTAGGCTTGCCTTTTATCCGGACCTCGGTCGATCACGGCACCGCCTTAGATCTCGCCGGTACCGGCCGGGCCGACCCACGCTCCTTAGTCAATGCGGTCAGCCTCGCCTTGTACCAGGCCCTGCACGCCGCACAGCACTAAACATGCGCCCGCCCCGGCGCCCGAGCCACCAGTTTTATTTTTCACGAGCAAAAACGATTTATGGCCATCCCACCCCCATTTATGAAGGCGCGTAAGCGCTTTGGTCAGAACTTCTTAGTCAATGACCACATCATCAACTCCATTGTCGACGCCATCAATCCGCAAGAAGGCGACTACTTAGTCGAGATTGGCCCAGGCCACGCCGCCTTAACCCGTCCAGTGTTAGAGCGCGCTAAAGCCTTAACCGCCGTCGAGCTCGACCGCGATTTAGCCGAGTGGCTGCGCCACGACCCGTTCTTAAAGGGCCTGACCTTGATTGAGGCCGACGCCCTCAAGGTCGACTTTGGTACGCTCCCAGGCGCCGCCGAGGGCAAGCTGCGCGTCTTTGGCAATCTGCCTTATAACATCACCAGCCCCCTGCTCTTCCACCTTCTGCAATTTGAAGGCATCAAAGACCTGCACTTCATGCTGCAAAAGGAAGTGGTCGAGCGCTTAGCCGCAGGCCCAGGCTCCAAGGACTACGGCCGCCTCACGGTCATGGCTCAATACCACGCTCAGGTCATTCCGGTCTTGACCGTACCGCCGACCGCCTTTGTGCCACCTCCTAAGGTGATGTCGGCTGTGGTGCGCTTAAAGCCTAAGGGCTTAAGCCCTGAGGAGCGTGCGCTAGCCCCTTACCTCAACAAGATCACGACCACGGCCTTCTCGGCCCGCCGCAAAGCCGTGCGCAATGCCTTAGCCCCGCTCTTTGAGGCCGACGAGCTCACCGCGCTCAATATCGACCTGGATAGCCGCGCCGAGATGCTGCCGCTTGAGACCTATGTCGCGCTGGCGCAAGCCCTCAAGGCCAAGCGTAGCTTAGAGCAGCTCAAGGACGACGAAGAGCAGCTCCAGCAGCAAAAGCTCGAGCGCCGCCGCGCCAAGTCCCAAGCCGAGCCAACGGCCGAGGTGCCTGAGAAGAAGGTGCGTGCCAAGAAGCCGGACAAGCGCAAGGAGCACCATAAGTTCGACGACTTCGACTACAACGACATCAACGCCGACCTGTAAGCAGAGGAAGCCACTATGCGAGGAAATGATCCGCTCATTGAGGTCTTGGAGCGCAACCACGACCTGATCGTCAAGCAGCAGGTGCTGGTCTTAGGCGAGATCAACTCGCCCCAGCTGATGCAGCTGTTGGTGCCCACCGCCAGCGCGACCGTGGTCACGGACAATTACGTCACCGCGACCAATCTCGCGGCAGTGATGGGCCAACGCTTAGGCCACAGCTGCTTTGAGGTCGCAAGCTACAAGCACATCAAGGTGATTTACGCGGCCGCCAGTGACCCGCGCCTGCCTGCGGAAATCGGCCCGGTCGAGCGCGTTTTAGTCTTTGTGGCCAAGACCAAGACCTTAAACCAGCACCTGCTTTACACCTTGCAGCACAAGTTTCACGCCAACAACACCCCAGCCAAGATCACCTTGATTGGGGCTAACGATGCCGGAGGCAAGAGCGCCGACGGCTTAGTTAAGGGCGTCGCCTCGGTCTATAAGCACGACAGCGCCCGCAAGTGCACCGTGTTTGAGGGCAGCTTCGACCACTACGAGGCAAGCGGCGTGGGCCTTAAGGACTGCAAGCTTCCAAAAGAGGTCACCGTAGATGGCTTAACCTTAAGCCAAGAGCCGGGCCTCTTTAGCCAAGGTGAGCTCGATGGCGGCACCGCCCTGCTGCTTAAGGCCGTAAAGGACGACCTCACAAACCCGGAAGGCCCGATCCTCGACTTAGGCTGTGGCTCGGGCGTGATTGGCCTGACCTTAGCAAAGATGGGCTGTGACCACGTAGTGTGCACCGACATCAGCGCTACCGCGCTCTATGCCACGCAGCGCAATGCGAAGCACAACCAGCTCGAGGTCACGACCTTAGCCTGTGACATGCTCCCAAGTGCAGAGCAGCTCACCGAGCTACATCTGCCACAGAGCAAGTTTAAGTACATTGTGACCAACCCGCCGTTTCATCAGGGCATCGCTCGCTCCTTAAAGGAGACACAGGCCATGATTGCGGCCGCCCCGCAGAGCTTGTGCGCCGATGGCGCGCTCTATCTGGTGGGCAACACTTGCCTCAACTACGGTGCCAACTTACGCGAGGCCTTTGCCCAGGTCAAAGAGCTGATCGCGACCCCGAAGTTTACCGTATTCAAGGCCACGCTCGCTTAAGACCGCAGCCACTACAGCCGCACGCCGCCAGCTGCGCACCAACGCGCCCAGCAAGAGCTGCGCTCCAGCGGCCCTGAGCCCAGTCAGACCGAGCAGGGCTTCCGACTAAGTCAAGGCGCGCCTGAGCTTAAAAGCCCCGCGCCCCGGTCGAGCGAGGCACGCGGACGTCAGCTCAGAGCGCAACTGAGCCCGAACAGGACGCAGCTGGGAGCAAAGCTGAGAGTGCAACCGAGCCTGAACTGGGCACAGACAGGCGCAAAACCGAGCGCGTAGCTGGCACCACAGCTAAGCCCCAAGCTGAGAGCACCGTTGCGTTTGGAGTTGGGCTCGCGCGCTGTTTAGAGCTAAGATGCAGTTGAGCTCAGAGCAAGAACCTGCTAAGCTCAAAGTTGAATGCACAGTTGGCGTTTGAGCATAATTTTTGCTGTGGTCCTAAAAACACGGCGCCATCAATCGTTGCGAGGAATCACATGTCAAAACTAAAGCCATTCAAAATTAGCATGCCCCCTGAGGATCTGGCGCGCTTTCGCTCCGCTCAGGCTGACGCTAAGCGGCTCGTTAACCGCATGCTGAGCGAGCCTAGTTTTGGTGAAATTTCCCGTGATGGCCATACCTTTTTCGCTAAATATGCGGACAAGTTCGATCAACTGGTGCCGCCCAAACGCGCCCTTAAGGTCAAGCGCCTGTTCAAGAAGATTAAGGAAGTTGACCCTGAGGCCTTCACCGTGCTCAAGCCGCTGCGCACGATCTTTGGCTGCCTTGAAGAAGAGCAATTTAACCTGCTGTTGCAAGGCTACCGCGACTTTCTCAGCGACTACAGCGCGCACAAGCACACCTTAGAAGAGGGCCGCAGCCACCTCTACATCGACATCATTCGCGTGTTGGATGTTGAGGTCGGACACCACATGCCGCCCCCAGAACCTGGCAACAAGCGCATTAATTCCCGCTTCATCGACCGGATTATCGCCGACCAAGCGAAGCTGACGCCGCTGCGCCTTTGGCTCAAGTCGTATCTCTACGCCTACATCATCTTGCGCCATCTCAACGATTCGCGCCTGTGGGACCAGCCGGTCGACCGCACCATCAAGCTCAAGGACTTGTTCAACGTCAAATGGGGCATGGTACGCACCATCGATCGCATGCTAAGCGAGCGCCTCTCCAAGAAGAAGGCCGACGCCAAGCCCCAAGCCGCAGACCAGCAAGCCGCAGAGCAACCTGCTACAGATGAGCAGCAGGCTTCAGCTGAGCAGCCAGACCAAGCCCAGCAATCAGCTCCAGCTGCGCAACCCGCTTCAGACGAAGCGCAAGCCTAGAGGTCCCAACGCTGAGGCCGCCTTTAGGCTCAGCGGCGCGCCATAAGTCTAGGCGTCACAGCGCGCTGAGTGCAGGCAGATGGCACGGCACCACAAGCTAGGCCAGCATGCGGGCCTCAAGCAATAGGCTGCCTGAAAGCGGCCGTCCGCCAGAAAGGTGGGGCCTTGAGCGCTACCAAGTTAGCAGCACTACGGCGATAGTAGTGCTCCAGCGTTAACGGCGTAACCAGTGGGCCGTCCAACCGAACTCTCACCTTAGCAGAGGAAGTTAATCTTGCTGATTTGGGCTCTCTTCCAACGTGGCTTAAGCGGCATACGAGGCCTGCAAGCGAGCCGCTACTCGCGCCGCCAGGATAGCCCGCGCGCCCGCCAGAAGTGGCAGCAGGCCGACCAAGCCTTTTTGCAGCAAGAGGAAGCGCGCTTTTACCGCGAGGTGCCGCCCAAGCGCCAAGAGCAAGTCACGACCTTTATGGTGGCGCTCGAGCGCTATGACCCAGCCCTGTACCAAGAGCTGCACCGCTTTCAGTGCGCCTTAGGGCTCATCGATGAGCGCTGGTTTGCAGCCAGCTTTCCTGAGCTGACCAGTCGCCTTCAGGCCGCACCCAAAGCCCATGAGCGGCCCCAGGAGGATCCTGACTACGCGCGCCACGTGCACCACGTAATCTCCTATCAGCTGGTGAGCGCCCTCTACAATCAAATCATGGAATTTGAGGTACCAGAGCAGCGTAACCACAGCAACCTCTTTCCCTTAGCCTTGGTGCAGCGCCTGGCGCGCGACGATAAGGCCTGCCTTTGGCTTTTGCGCTTCTACATCGCCTACAATGACCTCTTGCACGGACCAACTGCGGACCGCGCACAGCTAATCGACCCGAAGTGCCCCGCGAACATCCGGCTCCTGGACAGAATGTTTTGGGCGTGCGGCTCCTGCCGCCCCACTATCCAAGCGACGCTGACGCGCCGCCAACAATTCTCAGCTTAAGACTAGGCCAAACACCATGACAGATCTCCAGAATCAAGATTCCGCTACCGACTTCCAAGACCTCGTGCAGCAAACCCTAAATGCCCCTGATTTTGCAGAGCGTAGAGCTAAATGCTTGGCCTTCTTCCAGGAAGATGCCGCCCAATTTGAGAGAAAGGTCGCAGCTGCGGACATCATCCAGGTCAAACGCATCTTCAAATTGATCAAAGAGATCGACCCGCCGGCATTCAAGCTGCTGAAGTCAATGCGTACCGCTGTTGGATTGCTTGATGAGTCCTTACGCGATTACATCCTTAAAGGTCTAAAGGACGTACGTGATGGGCTCAAGGCAGGTCTCATCACAGCTAGCGCCGCTCATGCTCTGATCTTCTTGGTCATATTGGAACCGTTCCAAAGCTCCTACCAAAAATATATGCTGGAATTGTTTAAAGGCAAAATTGAGCGCGACCCAAGCAATCTACTCCAATTGTTGCAAAATCCGCAGGTACTTTACTGGACACGCTGCTTTGCCAATGCCTATCTCCCGTTGCTTGCAGATTGCGATCCCGCTCATTGGAGTCTCGCAGTAGAAGAGGAAGAGGAGCACCCGAAAATTGGCTTGGACCGAAACTGGTTCCTTGCCGCCGCTCAGCTAGAGGCCATCAACGTATTATCTTCCTTGAGCAAAGCCTAAAAGCGCACGCAGGAGCGCCCAGACTGATTTCCATTTCTTTTGGAGGATTTGCCGTGACCAACACCAACTTCATCATTGCGCAAGACGAGCTCGACAAGCAGGACGGCTGGGATGCGGCCGCAAGCTACGTCGATGCCTTGCGTGAGCCTCAGGCCTATGCCGAACTCATGGCCTCCTACCGCGATTTCTTGGAGCACGATGGCCAACAGTTCGATATCTTGGTGCCGCGCAAGCAGGCCCACGCAGTGCGCCGTTGGTTTAAGAAAATCAAGGCCTTTGACCCAGTGCTCTACCGTGAGCTGCTACCATTTCGCACCGGCATTGGCCTCATTGACCCAAAGGTCTTCTCCGAAGAGCTCTTAGGCGCACCGTTCGACCAAATCATAGCCGAAGATAAAAGCCTGACGCCATCAGCGGCGTTGCGGGCACGCTGCTGCACCTTGATTGTCCAAGACCTGTTTGGTCAGATTGAGGATGAGCACCTGATGCCTGAGGACTATAACTTCGACTATCTCGTGGCCAAGCCCCTCTCTGCCGCTCAGGAAGCCTGGCTCAAGCGCGGTGCCATCGCCTATCTGTGCTTGCTTCACAACGATGAGGGCAAGACTTGGACAGAGAACTTAGCCTCCTTCTTTACAGGTGACGCACGCAGCCAGCAAAGCATCGAGCGCACTAAGCTCAACTTCGACGTGCGCCTGCGCAATCTCCACTTCTTACTGCGCGAGCGCTCCGCTCAGGCCGCTCAGTCCTAACAAGTGCTGAGCCCAATCCAGTCAAGAGCCCCACAATAAGCCTGTCTGGTTTGGGGCTTACCCCCTCGCGCCAGGCTTCAACATTAACTTAGTGCTGAAGCCTGGGGGCCCAAGCAGTGAGACCAAGCCCGGCCTTGACCTGCTGGGTGCGTAGGGCTTATGCCCACACTGCTGCCCAGCCGCTCTGGGGGTTACCGTCTTTGCCTTCTTATTTTTTTTTTGAGGAGCTGCCATGAGCTTGTTCAGCGAGATTAAGCAATCTCCCATAATGGAAACACAGCCGCAATAGCAGGCCTTCATTGCGCGCTGCCATGAGCCGCAAAATTATCAGGCCTTTTGGGCCGCCCATAAGGGCTTTATTGAGGCCGATGCCGCTAAATTTGACTTCACGGTGGAGCCTAAGCGCAACCAAGAGCTGCGCCGCTACTTTAAGAAACTCAAAAACCTCGATCCAGTCTGCTATCAGCGCTTTAAGAACTTCCGCACCGCCATCGGCGTGCTCCCGCCGGACCTGTATAAGCGCTGCCTTGCTTGCCTTAACTTTATGCTGCTGCCTGAGCAGTCCCAGTCCATGGATGCTGAGACCTATCGTCTTTTTGTGGGCTACGGCTTGCTCGATTTCTTCTACCGCCACGTGCGTGAGCTCATGATCGGCTCCAGCACGGAAGTCGTCCCTGAGCATGGCCTTAAGGTCTTAGAGCCCAGTGATGAGGCTCAGGTCTGGTTCCACCGCTTCTACGTAGCCTATATGGTGATCTTCCGCACCTCCGATGGCCGTCCTTGGAGCGCGCATATGCGCACCACGCCGATGTGGGATGAGGAATTTGAGCATTTCGATATCATAACCAGCGACCTGTGGGCTGGCTTCCTCACCGCCATGTTCCCGGCCGATTGGCTCAAGGCCTAACAGCGCAGCTGACGCCAGAGCCGCAGCCTGAGGCTGCGGCCCTGCCGTTAGTGGCACCGTTTTTTTTTTGCTGCTATGAGGCGTTAAGGCCCGCCCGATAGCGCCGACAGGACGGATCGCGCATAAACTGCTTGAGCGCGCTGTTGAGCTTATGCGACGGGCGCTCCCAGCGCAGATCATCAAGCAATGGCCTCGGCTGGTGATGCGCCATAAAGCCGCGATACGACGGCTTGTGGTCGAGCTCCTTGAGCTCGGGCTCAAAGCAGCCTTGTTCCTCTGCTGCTAGGCTCAGCGTTGGGCGACGCTGAGTCAGAGCTTGCTTGAGCTTAGCCATATTGTCAGCGCGCACCCGCCTTAAGCTGCGCACCTTATCAAGGCGCAGGCTGAGGCTGGGGCCTAAGTAACGGACCACACCTTCGTACCATTGCGAGAGCAAGAGCTCCCACACCACACCCTGTTGCAGCACCGGACTTAAGTGGGCAAAGGCTTGCGCCGTGCTTCCTAAGGTCTCACTGAGCTCAGCTTGGGCTTGGCAGCGCTGCGCGTGCTCATGATAGGCCGCCAGCGACGCTTGGCGCTTGAAGTTGCTGGGCACCATCAAAAGCCCCTGCACGCCCCCTTCCTGTAACTGCTGCAAATAGCGCTTGATTTGGCCGTGGTGGCGCAACCAATAGTCCCAGAGTAGGCGCTGGAGGTTACGAAGGCGACTCTCTTCGGTCCCAGCCCCAGAGCTTACGGTCTGTGGTATCTGTTTGTTTAGTAAATCAATTACTAAACAGCCAGGTACCAAAACAGAGTTCCACGAATCCGCCCCCTCAAGCCCATAATCTATGGGTTCGGGGTGGAGCCCCTGTATACAGGTTTTAGCCAAAACGTGATCTAAGTCCGTTTTAACGGCACGGGAGGTCAGGCCCATCGTGCGGGGAATGGCGTCAGAATCGAGCTTGGGCCTCTCAAGGTTGGTACACGCTCTCACGCTGATGGCCGGGCTCTCGGTACACGGATTAGGGCGCGGCGCCGCAAAATCGGTACACGGATTAGCGCGCGATGCCGCAAAGTCGGTACACGGATTAGGCTCAGGCGCCGCAAAGTCGGTACACGGATTAAGGCACGGTGCCGCAAATTCGGTACACGGATCCAGACTTAGCGCTAAGTTCCAGGTACACGGATAGCGCTCTGACTCCTGGTTGCCGGTACACGGTTCCACCCATGCGGCCTGATTACAGGTACACGGACTGGGGGCTAGGACCGGGCCACCGGTACACGGATTGAGGTCGAGGCACGGGCTGCCGGTACACGGAAAGCGCGCTGGGGCGGGATTTTCGGTACACGAAGCGCCGTCAAAGCCCGCTGAAGCGGTAACTTGGACCGCCCAGTGCACGATGCCTTCTAACCCGACCGGAGCCCCAATTAATTTGTAATTGATAACCTCAAATTCCGCCTGAGGTTCCGCGTCATTTGGGTCAGAAATGGCGTCCCCATGCGGCCTGGCGGCCTTTTCCTGTATACAGATCGGCCTATCCGCGACCTTTTCAGGGGAAGAGTTAGCACTGGAGTGGTTGGCGCAAGCCCCATTATCAGCCAGTTCTGGCGCTGAGTTCGGCTGTATACGGGTATCTTTCTGCCGGTCGTAAGTCAACTGTATACGGTTAGTAATAAAAGGCTGCGTATCATGTGAGCTTGCGCGCACAATCATGTCACATCTTGCGCCGACGGTATCCAGCTGGGGCATAATAGCCCTATGGTCAGTTTGCTTTAGGGGCTGCTGATCTTCCAGCTTAGTCCTCTGTCCTAGATCGTTACCCTGGTGGAGGACTGAGTTGGTTCTTGCTAACTTTCCTGTGGGAGCGGCAGAGCTGACGTCCAAGCGGGCGTCATAACTTAGGTCCCGGCGCACGTCACAGCGGGCTGCTATGCTGGGCGTAGCTGCGCAGGGCGGCGGCGTCTTGGCCATGGTGTGGAGTTCTTGGGCTAAGATGTAACTGACGCCACTCGTGCTCGAGCGAGGCCCCAGCTCAAAGATATGCTGCACCAAGAGCTCAAAGAGGTCGCAGGCACTGGCGACCGTTTCGCTTTCTTGCAGACTCACGCCTTGGGCTAATAAGCCTCCGGCCATCGTTTCATTGCAGTACTCGACGTACATGGTCACGGTGCGGGGACTGCATTTGACCAATTGGGCACAACGCCAATGACTTAATCCCGCGCTTAAGGCCACCAAGAGCTCAAATTGGTCCTTGGGGCTTAAGGCCTTGAGGGCTAAGTTACGTTGCTCCATCCGACTTAAGCCTTGGGTCCAGGCCATAGAACAGGGATCCTCTAAGTCGGTACAGATCGGCAGCAAGCTGAGCTTGCCGCCCGACGCCTCCTGAGGTTTTGGCTTCTCTTTTGCCATCCAATCCTCTCAAAAGCAGCACCAGATTAGCTGCTCTTCTCTCCTGAGATTGCTCAGATCGACTGATTTTGCTCAGACCGTTTCTGAGCCACTTTAGCCCCACTAATTAGGACATTGTGGGGATGCAAATCATTATAGATACCAAAAACAACTTAGGCGGACAGGTCAACTAGGCGGCTCAGTCACGTTAATTCGTACATCTAGTCAGGCTAGGCCAACTAAGGCCTGAGCCTGATTGGGCCAAGATACGAGGATCGTGCGGAGGTTGCGGCCTTGTTGCACCGCAAAAATCCGCAACTTGCGAAAGCATGCGCGCAACTCATAATTTTCACGATAAATAAGCCAAGGGCCGGTGCGGGGCATGGGCACAAAATTACGCTTGCTGCCCCATTGTGCCGTCGTTCGTGCGCGACACACGAGCGCGCCGCGCTTGAGTCCGAGCGCTCCAACGTCGCGCCTAGCTACCGAGGGCGATAATTGGCATGTTTTATCTTCTGATAGATAAGCGCTTTTGCCCTGTGTTCGGACAAGTGCGATACTTAAATTTTGAGTCAAACTGCCCTAAGTGTGCCCATGACCACAAATTTAAAAAAAATTAGAGCGCGCTCGCGCTGACCTGATTTGCGAGGTGCTCCGATCCTAAAGCCCCGCGCGCCGCGCCGGGCACCGCTTTAAACGCTAGGAGACGCCTGATTGCGGTCAGTTAATTTTGTGAACTGCGGCAGCTCTGAGCCCCTGTTTAGCCCCTGCTGGGCCCCGTGATCTTGGTCGATCGCGCGATGTGCAATGTGCACGGGCACAAGTTGCGCTGGCCCCCACTACGGGCCGTACTTGCTCCATATGGGGCACGGTGCGCCGCCGCAGAGTGAACTATCGCCACGCCAGGTGCCGTAAAATTTGGGGGCAGTGAGTGGCGCGATTTTTTTTTCGCGCTAGAGAAAGCGCACGTAGTGCGCTGACAATGGAGAAGAATATGAAACAGAATCCACATACGTTTGATCAGGCCCCAGACAGCGTTACTTTAGAGCCCACCGCTGCTCAAGCGCCGGGCAAGCACCGGATTTTTCATCACGACCATCCGCTCATTGTGGAGGCCAAAATGCGCAATGGCCATCTCGTGCTGCCCGCCTCGTGGCGTGACGACGATGATTATGAGGAATAGGTTTGGGTTGAGCGTGCTGAGGATGGCGCGGTCAGACTAGGCCTGAGATCTTTGCTACAATGCTTGCGATTAATTACACGCCGGTTGGCGGGCTGAACTTGCGTTTGACTTGCTAAGCTGGCTTGGCTTGCTGTGCTTGCGCTAAGCTTAGCGGTCTATAGTTTGGGTTGCTTACGCGCTGGAAGCTCGATGCGCTTGTGGTTTTGATCTAACAGGATGGCTCAGATGCCTAAGATACTTTGGATGTCGCCCTACAGTCTGCACGATATCTCATCGGGGGCCTCCATCAATTGCAAATATCTCTTGGAAGCTTTGGTCGCCCAAGGCTATGAGGTCTGGGCCTTATCGTCCTTTATCTTCGATATGCCTAGCGGCGCCCAGCTCTTCACCCAGGCCCAAGACAAATTGGCCGTGAGCGCTAAGCCGATTTTTGAGCTCAACGATAACGGCATCCACTATATCTACCAGCGTTGCCACTCGACCTTTGAGGGCGAGCAAAGTGCCGCTGAGCAAGAGGTCTTCTTTACCTTGCTGCGCGAGGTGTTAGACCGCTTTGCCCCTGATTTATGTATGGCCTTTGGCACCAGCATGCTCACTATGACCTGCTTTGCTGAGGCCAAGCGCCGGGGCATCACCACCATCTATCCGGTGTTAAACGGCAACCACGGCAGCTTCTCCTTTCCTGATGTCGACCTGCTCTTAACGGACTCGCAGGCCACCGCTGACCTCTACTTTAAGCGTGACCGCATCCGCGCCCTCCCGATCGGGGCCTTCTTTGTTCCCGAGCGCTTTGTCGCCAAAAAGCGCCACCCTAAGTACGTCACCATGATCAACCCAAGCTTTGAAAAGGGGTTGGCGATTTTGGCGCGCCTGACCTTGGTGTGCCAAAGCCGCCTGCCGGAGGTGCGCTTCTTGGTGGTCAACTCGCGCGGCAACTTCGCTGAGAACGTCCAATACCTCCATGAAAAGGACCAGCGCGATGTCCATCCGCTCAGCCCGCAGGACTTCGTCAACGTCGATATGACCCCGGCGACCACCAATATGAAGCCGATCTACGCCGCGACCCGCGTGTTAGTGGCTCCGTCCTTATGGTTTGAGTCGTGGGGCCGCGTGGTGAGCGAAGCCGTCTATAACGGCATTCCAGTGCTCGCTTCCAACTCAGGGGGCCTGGCGGAGGCTGCGGGCGGCGCGAGCATTAATCTGCCGGTACCTGAGCACTGCCGCAACGACTATCTGTCGCTGCCGTCTCTTGAGGAAATCGAGCCGTGGGTGGTCGCCTTAGAGCGCTTGCTCAATGAAGACTGGTCAGAGCAGGTTAGTGCGGCCCAGCAGCGCTTGGCTGCCTCTAATGGCTTAGCGCGCTTTAACGCGGTGGTACAGCCGTACCTTGATGAGCGCGCCCGTGACCACCTCCACTTTAATCGTTAGGAGCCGCTATGCCTAAGATCCTTTGGATGTCGCCTTATAGCCTGCATGACATCACCTCGGGCGCGTCAATTCACTGCCGCGCGATCTTAGAGTCCTTGCAGCAACGCGGCTTTACCGTGTGGTCCTTTGCCACCTTTGTCTTTGATCGCCCCTATGGCGGTAACGCCACCTTTGGCGATTTAGGGCAGCTCTTTGCGCGCAACCCTCAGGCCAAGCTGTTCCAGTTTGACGATCGCGGCATCCACTACATCTATTTGAAGAATCAGCATACCGCTGAGATGGAGCGCACGGTCAGCGAGCAAAATGAGTTCTTTGAGCGCTACCTCGATGTCCTAACGGCCTATAAGCCCGATCTGGTGGTGGGCTACGGCACCGGCATGGACTCCTATACCTGCTTTGCTGAGGCTCAGCGCCGGGGCATTGCCACGGTCTATTTCGTGATGAACGGCAAGCATGCGCACTTTACCTTCCCGCATCTTGATTTGGTGCTGACCGACTCGCACACCACGGCCCAGCTCTACGCCGAGCGCGAGCACATCAACTGCACCCCCATCGGCCAATTCATCGAGCCCAAGTACGTGGTCGCCCCCGAGCGTCAGCCCAGCTTTATCACCTTGGTCAATCCCGACTTCAGTAAGGGCCTCGCCATCTTTGCTAAGCTCGCCCGAGTCTGCCAAAGTGCCTTGCCTGAGCTTAAGTTCTTGGTGGTCAACTCGCGCTCCAACTTTGTCGCAGGCCTGCCGTACTTGCATGAGCAGGGCTCTACGGTTAAACCATATTCCGCGCAGGATTTCCCGAACGTTCTCATGACCAATGCCACCAACGATATGCGCTTGGTGTACGCGCGCGCGAAGGTGGTGCTGGTACCGTCCCTCGCGTACGAGTCCTGGGGCCGCATCGCGAGTGAAGCGCTACTAAACGGTATTCCGGTCTTGGGCTCTCAGATTGGCGGCATTCCGGAGGCCATCAATGGCGGTGGCATCGTGCTCGAGCCGCCCGCGCACTGCGTGCAAGACTTCACCGAGCTGCCGACCGACGAGGAAATCTCCCCGTGGGTCGACGCGCTCAAGCGCCTGGTGAGCGAAGACTGGAGCGCATCGGTCACTGCGGCGCGGCGCAATGTTGATATCACTGAGTTAAGTGGCCGTTTGGCTAATATGCTCACCACCCTGTGTCAGCAGCGGCAAGCTGCCCACTTCAAGCCTCGTTAGGAAAGAAAATGCCTAAAGTATTGTGGTTATCTCCGTACAGTTTGCATGACACGTCCTCCGGTGCCTCGGTGGACGCCAAGGACATGCTCGAGTGCTTAGTCAAGCGCGGCTTTGAAGTGTGGTCCTGTGCCTCCTTTGTCTTTGACAATCCGTCGGGCACGGTGGCCTTTGGCGATTTAGAGCAGAAGCTCCAGCAAGATCCCCATCAGACCTTTATCTTGGACGACAATGGCATCCACTATATCTACACGCGCTGCCACAGCCGTCACGAGCTTGATTTCACCTTGGATGAAGGCGAGCTGCTCTATCAGACCTTCCTCCAGGTCTTAGATGAGTTTAAGCCTGATATCGTCTTTGGCTATTGCCCTGGTATGACCTCCTTGACCTGCTTTGCCGAGGCCAAGCGCCGGGGCATCAAGACGGTCTATCTCTTGGTCAATGGCAATCACCAGCAATTTGCCTTCCCTAATTTTGATTTGGTGATCACCGATAGCCAAGCCACCAGCGATTATTACGCCAAGTTAAGCCGCATCAATGTGGTCCCAACCGGCGCCTTCTTCTCGCCCGAGCGCTTCTTGAGCAAGGAGCGTGAGCCTAAGTACGTCACCTTTATCAATCCGGTCGGATCAAAAGGGTTGCCGATTTTCGCGAAGCTCGCCCAGGTATGCCAAACTGAGCTGCCGGACCTACGCTTCTTGGTGATCAACAGCCGCGCCCATTTTGCCCAGACCGTGACCCTGCTCCACGAAAAGGATCAGCCTGAGGTTAAGCCGTTTAAACCGACCGACTTCCCCAATGTCGATTTGGCGGGCTCGCAAAAGGACATGCGTCCGGTCTATCGCATCACGCGCGCCTTAATCGCTCCGTCGCTTTGGTTTGAGTCCTGGGGCCGCGTCACCTCGGAGGCGGCGTTAAACGAGATTCCGGTCTTGTGCTCGACCTCAGGGGGCCTAGCCGAAGGCATGGCCGGTTGTGGCCTGGCGCTGCCTGCTCCCGAGCACTGCATCAAGGATCATTGGTCGCTGCCGACCGATGAGGAAATCAGACCGTGGGTTGAGGGTCTCAAGACCATTTTAAACACCGATTACAGCGCCCAATTTGCCCAGGCCAAGGTGCTGCTCTCCCCTGAGCGCGCCACCGACCGCGTGATCGCGGCCTTTGCCCCACTCTTTCATAAGAGCGCGAGCAATCATCCCCAGTTTTATCGCAATTAGCCAGTGCGTGGTTCATAGAGGAATAAAACAAAATGCCTAAACTGCTTTGGGTTAGCCCACTGAGCGTACACGATACGACCAACGCCTCCGCCACCCAATGGCGCAATATGCTGTTATCGCTCAAGGCCCGCGAGGTCGACATTGTCGGCTTAAGTGCCCTCAACTTCCTGCAAGAGAGCGGCACCTCGATGTTCACCGACTTAGACGAAAAGCTCAAGGGCAACGAGAACTCGTTTAACCTCAACGATAACAATATCAACTTCATCTACATGCGCACCAAGAGCCGCCACTTGGGCGATATGACCTCGCAAGAGCAGCGTAACTTCTACGCCAAGTTCTGCGCCATCATCAACGCCTTCCGCCCCGATGTCGTAATGGGCTGTGGCACCGACATGCTCTCGATGGTGTGCTTTGACGAGGCCAAGCGCCGGGGCCTGCCAACCGTCTACACCTTACTCGATGGCACCCCACGCCGTTTTAACTTCCCTAATATCGATGTCGTGGTGACCGACAGCTCCGCGACGGCTAACCTCTACGCCACCATGCAAAAGATCAATTGCGTGGTCACGGGCTCCTTCCTGCCGGTAGTGGGCAGCAAGCCGCAAGAGGGCGAGAGCGTCGAGCGCACGCGCATCACCATGATCAACCCAAGCCTCGATAAGGGTCTGACCATCTTTGCGCGCTTAGCCCAGCTGAACCCAGCGGCGGCCCAAAACTTTAAGTTCACGGTCTATGAGACCTACCAAGGCCAATTTGCCGAGCAAATTGCTCAGGCCCATGAGCTGGGCAGCAGCGAGCCTGCTTTTAGCGCCGAGGCCTTAAACAGCATTGAGGTGCTGCCACCGACCACCCCAAGCCGCGACATCTTAGCTCAGACCAAGCTCTTAGTCGCCCCATCGCTCTCCTTTGAGGGCATCAACCCGATTGCACGCGAGGCGGTCGCAAGCGGCATTCCGGTCTTAGCCACCAATCAGATTGGCCTAGCTGAATCGATCGGCGAGGCCGGTGTCTTAGTGGAGATCCCAGCCTACTGCTTAAACGACCATCAAGTAGTGCCGCGCACTGAGGACATGACCAACTTCATCAAGGGCCTGACCATGGCCTTAAGTGAGGACTACGCCGAGCGCTGCCAAAAGGTCAGCCGCCGCTTTGACGTCAACCTCAGCGCCAATCGCTTAGCGGTAATCTTAAAGCCGCTCTTTGACCAGCGCGCAGGCAACAACCCGCAGCTGTTACGTAACGGCAGCCTGGTCTAAGGGCCACAGGCCCTTCTGGCCGCTAGGGGCCCGGCCTACCGCCGGGGCCCCTGGCGGCGTGCCTTTTTGCCACCTGAGGTGTCTATGTCCAAGATCTTGTGGATTTCGCCCTTTAGCCTACACGACACCTCATCAGGTGCCGCCATCAACTGTCGCTATATGTTAAAGGGCCTGGCGCGCCAGGGCTACGAGGTATGGGCCTGCACCACCTTTATCTTCAATCAGGCTGAGGGCGCCCAGCAAGCCTTTGGCGACCTCGAGCAAATCATCCATCACAGCCCGAACAATGTCTTCATCTTCGATGAGGACAATGTCCACTACGTATATCCTCGAGTGGGGCAAACGAGCGAGCTTAATATGACGCTCGCCGAATGCCAGCTCTTCTTTAACACCTTTCGCCAAATCCTCGAGGAGTACGGGCCCGACCTCGTGATGGGCTATGGGGTCAGCCCCTTGGCGCAAACCTGCTTTGCTGAGGCCAAGGCGCGCGGCCTGCCCACCGTGTACGTGGTAAGCCACGGCACCTACGGCAACTATCTTTTCCCTAATATCGACCTCATCGTCACTGATTCGCACGCCACCGCCAAGCTCTACGCCGAGCGCGACGAAATCAATATGGTGCCGGTGGGCGCGTTCTTTGACCGGCGCGATATCACCGCCTCCCAGCACCAAAAGATCTTTGTCACGATGTTAAGTCCGGTCGAGCATAAGGGCGTGGCGATCTTTGCCAAGCTCGCAAAGGTCTGCCAAAGTGAGCTACCCTCGGTGAAGTTTCTGGCCGTGGGGCCCCGCATCACCGAAATCCTAGGCCTGCTCCATGAGAAGGGTAGGCCTGACGTGCACCCCTATACCCCGGCGGACTTTCCTAACGTCTATATGGTCGCCCCGCAAGCGGATATGCGCCCAATCTACGCTATCACCTCGGTTTTGGTCGCACCCTCATTATGGTTTGAGCCCTGGGGCCGGGGCGCGAGCGAAGCGGTCTTTAACAATATTCCGGTGATTGCTGCCAACTCGGGCGGCCTAAGTGAGGCGATCGCAGGCGGCGGCATCTTGCTTGATACCCCCGAACACTGTCAGCAAGACTATCTCTCCATCCCTGACGACCAAGAAATTAGGCCCTGGGTTGAGACCCTCAAGGTCTTTTTGAGCAACAATAGCGACGAGCTCTTGCATCAAGCCAAGGAGCGGCTGTCCCAGGATAATGCCCTGTACCGCTTGATCGCGGTGTTAGAGCCGCTGATGACCAAGAAGGTCACCACCCTCGACCTCAACCAATTGAGCGATAGTGCGCTCCCCGACGTGCATTTTTAGGAGGCGCCATGATCAAGATTCTGTGGATTAGCCCGTGCTGCGTGCACGACAATTTAAACCCAGCGGCGGCGCAAGTACGCAATATGATTGCCGCGCTCCACGATCATGGTGCGGCCTTAGTGGTCTTGACCTCGACCGTGCGCGTGAGCTCTGCGCCCAGCTCAGTTGCCGCCGTAGTGCGCGAGCCCATTGCCCACTCGAGCACCAAATTTCAAATCTTAGACGGCGATATCCCCTACGTTTACACCACCACGGCCTCGATTAGCCTAGGTGACATGACGGTCTTAGAGCAGCGCAATTTCTACAATGAGATGACGCCGATCATCTGCGGCTTTAAGCCTGATTTAGTGATTGCCTCAAGCTCGGATATCGTGACCATGTCCTGCCTCAATCTGGCACGCCAATGCCACCTCCCGACCGCCTTTGTTCTGCTGGAGCACCCGAGCTTTGACTATAGCTTCCGCGACAGCGACCTCATTTTGGCCACGAGCCAATTTTTAATTGACAGCTACGTCACGCCCCAAGGGCGCGCCGCCACCTACATCGGCCCCTTTATCAAGGTCACCGGTCCCCTCCTAACCCACCCAGGCGCCAACCCAGGCAGCCTAAAAGAGCAGCGCGCGCAATTAAAGCGCCTGGCCGATGATGTTGCAAAACGAAAGCTCATTCTCTTGGAGAATCCGAGCCTTGAGAATGGCCTGGGACTCTTCTTAGAGCTGGTCAAGCAATGCCGCAGTGACCGCACCCTCTTTGACTACCAATTTGCCGTACTTGAGCGCGAGCCCAACCAGTTTGAGAATTGCCTCAACGAGTACTACGACCGCAAGAGCGGCCAGAAGTCCTACGACCTCAGCCACTTCTCTTATCTGACGATCTACCCTTACACCACCGAGCGCGCCGCCGTCCTCAAACAAACGCGTGTCCTGGTGATGCCGACCCTCTCCTATGATTGCGCGCCCGAAATGTCCTTAGAAGCGGTCAGCCACGGCGTGAGCGTCATCACCACCGACCAGCCGACTTTTGAGGAGTTTTTAGGGGCTCAGGCCACCTATATCGATGTGGGCCAGGACGTCATCGATCATCTGACCACGCCGCCGCAGCCTGAAGACGTCATGCCGTGGTTTGAGGCCTTAAAGGCACAAGTCACCACCGCCCCAGACCTCAAAGAATTAAAGGAGCTCTTTGCACGCAACAGCTATGAGGCCAACGCCAAGCGCCTGTGCCTGGCCCTGGCGCCCCTGGGCGCCCAGCACGCGGGCAGCAATCCGCAGCTGCTACGCACCGGCGCCTTTAGCCTCAGAGCCATTATCCAGGCCGAGCTCGACGCGCGTGCCCAGGTGGTGCACCAAGTGTCCGAGCACGTGCAAAGCACCATGAGCGACCACAATGAGGTCACGGAAGAGCAAGACTCGAGCGCCATCTTCAACACTCCGACCTTTGACACGGCCCAGCAAAGTGCCAAGGTGGTGAGCGACCTGCGCCGCAGCCTAATGGACGCCAATGTCCTGGCGGGCAATGAGTACCTCACGAGCTTAGTTACGGATAAGGAGAGGCAAAGCGGTCACGCCGCCAAGCTCAACAAGCTGCAAGCGGCCATTGCCCTGGCCAATGCCAACGCCGCCTCGTCCTATCTGACCCTCACCGAGGCCGCCAAGCGCGCCTTTTCGACCGC
Organism: uncultured Anaerobiospirillum sp.; assembly: GCA_944390115.1. Taxonomy (GTDB): domain Bacteria; phylum Pseudomonadota; class Gammaproteobacteria; order Enterobacterales; family Succinivibrionaceae; genus Anaerobiospirillum. The sequence continues at coordinate 11,502 of CALXOW010000011.1, read as the reverse complement.
CTTAGAGCCCGAGCAGCTGCTCACCCGCACCAAGTTAGGCCAGGCCCTGGCCCAAGCCTTAGAGCAGCAAAAGCAGCCCCCCAAGCTCTAAGCACCAGCGCTCAGACCGCAGGCCCAAAGAAGCCCAACCATCCGCGCGGGGCTCAACCGTCTGAGCGGGGCTACGCCGTACGCGCGAGGCAAAGAAAATCAGCTGAGCTGACGACGTTATAACAATCGTCATTGGCAAATATTACAAAAATAAAGGCGAGTCAAACAACTCGCCTCAATCAGACAATCATAATTGCCACGTCAACTTTATGCAATTAACACAAACCAGCTTTTGCCAGTTGACGATCGGTAATATTGATGTATTTCTTGATGGCATCAAGAGTAAAACCATCGGCCTGCATCTTTTTAACCGATTCAATCTTAGAGTTCAGCTCGCGCTCCTTTCGCTCCCTCATCTCCTTCTTGTATTCTTGTTCGCGGGCCTTCAGTTCCTTCTTGCTTTTCTGCTTTTCCCACTCAAGCTCATCCTGCATCTCTTCGAGCGCAGTATATTCCTTCATATTTTCGTTATTGCGCTTGAACATTTTCTCTGCCTCCAATAACAGCTTGATAACTTCATCCTTTTCAGCAAGCTCTGCGTCGTTTTTCTGCGAGATGTTGCTAAAAAATGCATCCATCGGATCAGGTGATTCTTGTCCTTGTCGCCAAGCTTTACACACTTACGATCTTCGATACAAATAAAGAAAATTTTATTATCTTTCATCAACTCATAAGTTTTGTCGTCACGCATGGAATAAGCTCCAACATAATCATCACGATCATGAAAATGATTTTCTTTAAGCAGGTTAATGATTATAATAGGCTTTGCTTGATCATAGTTATAACAATCCTCATTGGCAAATATTACAAAAATAAAGGCGAGTCAAACAACTCGCCTCAATCAGACAATCATAATTGCCACGTCAACTTTATGCAATTAACACAAACCAGCTTTTGCCAGTTGACGATCGGTAATATTGATGTATTTCTTGATGGCATCAAGAGTAAAACCATCGGCCTGCATCTTTTTAACCGATTCAATCTTAGAGTTCAGCTCGCGCTCCTTTCGCTCCCTCATCTCCTTCTTGTGCTCTTGTTCGCGGGCCTTCATTTCCTTCTTGAACTCTTGCTCGCGCGCCTTTATTTCCTTCTTGCTTTTCTGCTTTTCCCACTCAAGCTCATCCTGCATCTCTTCGAGCGCAGTATATTCCTTCATATTTTCGTTATTGCGCTTGAACATTTTCTCTGCCTCCAATAACAGCTTGATAACCTCATCTTTTTCAGCAAGCTCTGCGTCGTTTTTCTGCGAGATGTTGCTAAAAAAATGCATCCATCGGATCAGGTGATTCTTGTCCTTGTCGCCAAGCTTTACACACTTACGAGCTTCGATACAAATAAAGAAAATTTTATTATCTTTCATCAACTCATAAGTTTTGTCGTCACGCATGGAATAGGATCTAATATAATCATCGCGATCATGAAAATGATTTTCTTTAAGCAGGTTAATGATTATAACAGGCTTTGCTTGATCATATTCTTTACCCTCAATCTTTTGAGTCGCGTAAATTCTGCTAAAATAAAATAAATCGCGTGCAAGAAGGGCATTATCTACTCTGCATTGAACCTCGATATCAATAATTTGACCTTCACTGGTCGTAGCAAAGATATCAAGACGCCCAACTTTTTCATTAGAGTGAAAGGCTATTAATTCGCGATCTCCGTAGGTAACATCAGTGATATCACCTTTAACACATGGAGGTCTGAACTCTGCGAAGATAGCATTAAGCAGGTTAATCAACAAAAGTTTATTAGACAAAATATATTTAACAAAAGCATCATTAAAGCGGTTAAAGCGCCTGTTTTTCTTAGGCTTTGACATAATATATCCCTTATGAACATTACCCAGATTAATGCTATCAAGACTCACCGTCAATGTAAAAACAGCTCAATCCACTCTCAGTATATCATATTGCTCCTTGCCTTGGCATAAAAAGCAATGGGGATAGCAGTCAAAACCAAACCGTCTGAGCGGGGACCAGCAAGCTCAGCTTAGCTGACGCGGCCCTAAGAGGCAGGCGGGCAGTTTCACCTTATCCCCAGCAGGCGCGCTGAGCGCGCCCCACATTCTTGAGCCGCAAGCCAATTCCGCACATACCAAGCGCTCGCAGTCCAACCCATGGCCGGTGAGCCAATCCCGTAAACGACGGCGCCCTTGGTCGCTACAAGCACGGGCTTTCTGAGCGCGGGCGGCACACTCCAATGAGTTTTCTGATCTCGTACTCAAGGGCGATCTCCGGGCACCTGTGCGCCGCAAAAATCTGAGGGCAAAGACAAAACTTGGAACCACGGTCACAAAAGGCCCTTTTGCGTACGTCATCACAAAACAAAGCCCCTATTTAAGCCTAAGGACCTACTTTTACCTAAGGCTTGGTCCTAAGTGGCTCCAAGCCACCTTAACTGCACGCCAAGGCCCGCCCCATGGGGCTTTACGCCCGGTCAGCACGGGGCATTGTGCGGGGTCATTGCTAGCTCCAGCTTTTCTGCGAGCGTCTCCACAAATTGGGATCGCTCACGGGGCTAACTTAAGCCCTAGGTGCAGCCGGTGCTGCCCTGGGTGCAAACCGATGGAAGTTTGCTTTCTTTTCTCTGTGCTCTCTTGGGGCTTAAAGCCCCCTATGGTTTTAATCATGTCCTGCGCTCAGTCTTAAGACACCACGCTCCCGTGCCGCCTCCCTTGTGACCTTGGGGTGCAGCTGGGTTTGCACCCCACCCTCATCAACTATGGAGTCTGCTCTGATGTCACACCCCAATCCCACTTACGGCCTTAGGGCCCACCAGCAACACCCCCAGCCCGCACGCACGCGTAGTACCGCACGAGCCACCAGTGCCCCAGACAGCGCGCCTTTGTGTTCTGCCCTTACCCCAGCCACCTCGGCGCCCCGTGCTGCTTACCCCCAAGCGCCATCGTCCCTAAAGCGCACGCCCTGCTACTCGTACGCCGCTCCCTTCCCTGCTCAGAACACCTGTCCGCAGCTTCAGCCCTTAAACCTCACCACGCTCTGTCGCAGCCTGGCGTGCCGCCCGAGCAAAGCCCCACCGACCACTGGCCCACGCGTCATCGAACCGCCGGTCCCTACTGACCAGGCACCCAACACTGAGCGCACCCCAGCACCGCGTGCCGCCGCACCAACCGAGCATCTCGCTCCAACTGAGACAGTCGCTAAGACGGGGGCTGCTATCGCGACTGAGCCAGCCTCCACGCATCCTGCCCCACGTGGGCGCAGCGCACAGCGCTTAGCTGAGCGCAAGCTGAACGCGACACCAGCGCGCAGCGCCGAGCCGCGCTCGACTCGCGCCACCGGCCAGCTGAACGCAGCACCTGAGTGCCCGAACACACTCAATGACACCGGACGCCTCAATAGCGCTACCCAGCGCCCAAGCGCGCTGAGCTCATGGCAGTTAGCCCACGCGCCGACGCAGGCCCCAGGCCCGCAGCTTGAGGTGACCGAGCTTAGCACGGAGTGCAGCGAGCGCTGTGCTGAGCAAGACCCAGCGGTTATGAGCATTGTTGAGCTCAAGTAAAGGAGGCGCCTATGCCTAAATTAACTACCACGGCCACCTCACGCCGCCGCCTTGCGCCCCAGCTCTCCTTAGTGGATCTGGCAGGTCCTGAGCTCAACTCCGGCCCTGGCCTCAACCTCCCGCAGCGCGCCGCCGCGCTGACCCACTCCGTGGCGCCGCTGACCACGCCGCCGCGCGCAGAGGCCATCACGCTCAGCCACGCACCGCTCACCCCCGAGCAAATCGCGCCGCTTATCACCTCAGAGCAGCTCCAACTGGTCGCCTCTGGTTTAGAGGCGCTCTCGCAGCCCTTACTTAAGTACCTCGACCCTGAAGAGCACTACCAAGTAGTGCGCCACACCAGCGTCGATCAGGACTATCAGCACTTAACCCTGGCGCTCAAAAGCTCCAGCCCAGACTCAGACTGGGATCCGCGCCCGAGCGCGGTAACGCGCGCCACAAGCGTCCCGCCGCGTAGTGCCCAGTCCCGGAGCGCGGACAGCGCTCTTAAGCGTGGCCGCGTCAGCCCTAATGAGGACGGCGTGCTGGTAAGCACTGATCAGCTCCTCACTGCGGCCGACGCTCCTGCGCTCGTACTGCCGCAAGCACAGCCCCAGACCTGCTGTAGCTTTTTTAGCGGCACCCCTAAAGCGGCCGATTTACAGACCTGGCGTAGTCCGGCCTATCAGGCGCTCACTCAAAACACGCTTCTGCCGGAAGGCAAGCTCACGATTAGTACGCCCCAGGGACTGATGCGCCTCGATCCCGACTGCAATCTGCTCTTGGATGTCTATGGCTTGCTCTTTGAGCACACCGGCTTTTGCACTCTGCCGATCTTCACCAGCGATGAGCAAGAGCGCGCTCAGCCCTACTATGAGTGCTTAAACCAAGCGGCCCAGCGCTATCGGGAGCTCTTTGCGCTCTTTTACTACAGTGTTGGGGGCGTAAGCTTAGAGCAAAGCCGCACTCAGCTCTACCGTGAGCTCTACACCAGCCACGACCACCCAAGCAGCCTAGGTGAAGCCTTAAGCGAGCGCAGCGCCGAGCGCGCCTTCTTAGAACAAAAGCGCGCCCTCCAGCAACAAGAGAACTTAGTGGGGGCGGGCGTGCCGCAATTGCTCATCGGCCAATACCAAGACTGGATCCGCCCGCAGCATCAAGCAAGCCCGACGCTCACCACACCGCAGAGTGCACCAGAGCTGGTGGGCACGCCCCATCACTGGTGGGACCAAGAGCGCAGCTTACGCAGTCACTATCTGCCAACCAAAACGCCAGATCACGATCTGACCTTAGACTATCTGTGCGCCGGTTTTGAGCGCCTGTGCCTAAATAAAGCGCCTGAGCAGGTGCAAAATCTCGTGGCCACGTACCAGCCCTGGGAGGTGGTGGTCGATGCCTCAAACTTAGGCGCTGATGCCGCCCTAGTGGCCCGCACCAAGCTCCAAAGCCAGCGCTTACACAGCCATGACCCAAGGCGCGTCAACCCGCGTCCCCCGGAGCGCAAACTGACTGAGCTGGCGGAAATCGAGCAATTACGGCATCCGCCCGTACCACAGCAGTTAAGCTCAGAGCTCGCCGGAGGGTGCTATTGGGGTCATGAGGTCAAGCTCTATGCCCTGCCTAGTATCATGGCCCCGGCCCCAGAGGACGCCACCACGGCCCTGTCCTTACTCAAAGCCTGGGAGAGTGAGCGCGTTGCCGCCTACTGGCAGCAATTAGAGCAGCTGTGCACCTGCCCCGATGCCTCTTATTACCCGCCGCTCTTTAGCCACGACGGCATTCCGTGGTATCACGCGACCCAGCACTTACTCACAACACCAAGCCACAGCTACGATGGCAGCGAGCAAAGCCGCCGCACTTTAACCGGACACCTGGCGCGCGCCTATAGTCTCGAGCAAAGCCTGACTTATAGCGCGGGCCACGAGTCCAAGTTAGCAGCGATTCTGGCAGCGCCGCACAGCATTTTGCGCACGTACTTAAGCGAAGCGGCGCGCAGTGAGTCCACCCCGCTGCTCAAGGAGGAGCAGCTCTTTTTAAAGCCTAAAGACCAGCGCCCCATTCCCGACTATGAGACGCTGCAAATCAAGCTCCTGGCCCAAAGTGGCTTAAGTCATGAGCTGTGCGCCTACTATTGCATCACCACCCGGCGCAAGCTCAATCAGCTCGTGGCCAAATCTAGCCCCGACTCCCAGCCGAATAAGGCTCAGCCCCAAGCCCAGCCGTCCCAGGCTCAATCGAGCAAGGCTCAGCAGCCCAAAGCTCAACAGCCCAAGACCCAGCCCCTCAAGGCCCAGTCGAGTAAGGTTCAGCCCCAAGCTCAGTCGCTCAAGGCCCAACCGCCAAAAGCGCCGTCGCTCAATGACCTGCTCAATCAAGCTGCGACCGCGCTCTATCTTAAGGCGCTGGTGCGCCATTACTACAGTGAGCTCCGACGCCAAGGCCTGCTCTATCAAGAGCACATCAGGCTGCCCTTAACGCCGCTTGATCCCCGCAGGCACCACCAAGAGATCTCGAACGCGGTACTGCGTTTGGTGCTGACCGCCACCAGTGCCCGTCCCGATCTCCACTTTTGTGGCGCGCGCCTGGGCCAGCCCTTTGCCTTAAGCTCGCGCCCACAGCGCCTCAATCGCGCCGCGCACCTCGAGCACCGCTTAAACTTAGCGCATTTTGACCCTGACCCCAGTGGCCGCCGCACCCGTGGTAAGCGCGTCCTGAGCTCCGACTTGCGCCTCCAGCCACAGCCACTCCCCGCAATCTGCGAGCACGATGAGCTGGAGCCGCTCTATTGTGACCTGAGCTTGTACTTTACTAAGCCTAGCACTGAGCTCGAGCGCGCCCAGCACTTAGTGCCTCAGCTCAAGCGCAGTGCCCAAGCGCTAGAGCGCACCAGCCCTACGCAGTTCTACAGCCGCAGCTTTGCCCTGCAAGGACAACACAGCAATCTCGAGCAAGCGCTGCCGCTGTGGACGCGCGAGCAAATCAGGACCACCAAGGTCAACCAGGAACTAAGCCATCCTCTGACCTTTGCGCAACATTACGTCTTAACGCAACTCCAGCATGGCCGCAGCTTTGGGCCAGACCATAAAACCCAGTACCAAGTCCTAAGCTGCCCTGAGCTAAACGCCTGTTGTGCTAACCGCAATGGATCGTACCAAGGCCAAATCAATTTCTTCTTGGCCGCAGCGGTCTATCAGGGCGCAAGGGAGCTTAGCCACTTAGCGGACCTGCCTGAGGTCAGCGCCCAGGATCTGACCCCAAAGCAAGAAAAAGCGGACAGCGCGCACTTCCCAAGCTTTGGCCTGTTCTTGTACGCCTTAGAGGCGCTTGAGAACCAAGAGGCCTTAGCGGTGCAATGCCAATGTGGCCACAGCAGCATTGTGTTCAACCCTCAGCTCGACCGGTACGACGCGGAGCACGAGCAGCTGTGTCCGCACTGCCCTAACAACCTACTCTTATAACCAACCCAATACACATCACCTCCTGTTGTATGTCGCCCCCGGCTCCCAGAGCCGGGGCTTTTTGTTGTGAGCCCGGAACGGGCGACTTAAAAGCGTTGGCCGCGAGCAGAGCGTTTTAGGTAGCACGGTGCTGGCGAGTGTTGGCCGCTGGCAGAGCGTATTCAGATAGAACGACGCTGGCGCCTGAGCTGTGTTTGTCGCTGGCCGGTCGTTTCCGATAGAACGGTAATGGCGCCTTGAGCTGCGTCGGCCGCTGGATAGCAAACTCAGATAGAACGACGCTGGCGCCTTTGAGCAGCGTCTGCCGTTTACCCAACGACTTCAGATAGAACAGCGCTTACGGCGCGCACAACGCCTGCCCGCAAACCCCAGGGCGCCTCAGGCGCACAGGCCAATACGCTGCACCTGCCGCAAATCCAAGATGGGCGAACAAGCCACGCGGACTGCTACACTGCGCCTGCCTGCAAATTCTAGCAGGGCACCCCAGCCGCGCAGGCCAATACGCTACGCCTGCCCGCAAATTACAGCTGGGCCCCAGCAGCGCAGGCTAAACTGCGCTTACCCCAAAAACCACGCTTATGCCAACTCATAACTTGCCACAGCATCATGTGCCCTTTAGCGAGCAAGTACCGCTAACCTCACCTTCCGAGCGGTCCCGCCTCCCTTTCAAGCCAACCTGCCTGAAATCTCCTCTCCACTCTGGAACGCAGCATTGGCAGTGAGTCTTTTAGGGACTGCCTTAGGTGGTGGTTGCTGTCCCATTAAATGGCGGTACTTAGGTCTTGAGCGTCACTCGGTCCTAGTTAAAACCAAGGAGGCAAAAGCCCAAACAGCAACCGCCCACCTCGGATGAGAACCAGCCGCACTCTGGGGCACCGCGCTGCGCTTAAAGTCGCAAAAAGCGTAACCACGCGCAAAAGGGGGCTAAAATAGATCCCGTTTTTTATTTATTTACGGCCTTGAGGCCGCAGCGCGAGGATGAGTGATGGAAAGCTCTGCTCTAATTCCCATTGAAATTGTAAATTTTGCCGCAGTCGATGACTCCTTTGGCGCGGTGCGTTTAGTTAAAGGCACCCCAGCCTCGTGCTATGTCGAAGGCACCGCCGCCGTTCCTAATAAGAAAGGCGGCTTTGATGTCTTTGTGGACACCAAGGATAGCCGCGCGCTGCAAAAGGCCGGGCGCACCATTGGCACTTTAGGCTTAAACAAGGTCGCCGTCAGCTTAAGTGACGACTTAGGCTTAGAGCTCACGGCCTTAACCGCCGCTCAGCTTATTGTAGGCCTTTACAGTGAGCCGTTAGAGCGCACCGGGCTCACCGTCGCGCTTGACCTCAAGGATGCGGTCTTAACGGCCGTACGTCGTGACGTCACCTTTATCACCTTAGCCCGCATCTTTGCCAACAGCTCCAACAACCAATACCACACGGTCGACTTAGTGCAAACCTACTTCACCAAGCTGCAAGAGGCCTTTTTCCAGTTTGGCAAGGAGTATGGCGGCACTGCGGGCAAGCTCAGCTTTAAGCTCTATATGGCCGGTGACGAGCTCTTTGACCAAAACTGCATTGGTCTGCAAACCGTGGGCAATAGCGCCCAGCACCAGCCGTGCTTAGGCGTGATTGATTACGTCGGCCCTAACGCCAAGGACGACGTGGTCGATATCGTCTTAGTGGGCAAGGGCATTGCCTTTGACAGCGGTGGCTATGACTTAAAGCCATCGAAGTTTATGGAGACGATGCGCACCGACAAGTCGGGCTTAATCTACGTGGCCGCCGCCACCATGCTCGCTGCCGCCATGAACGCGCACAAGCACATCCGCTGCTATCTGCCCTGCTGCGAGAACCGCGTCTCGAGCAACGCCATGGTGCCAGGTGACATCATCACCTATCCTAACAAGGTCACGGTCGAAATCGGCAACACCGATGCCGAAGGCCGCCTGATCTTAGCCGACGCCCTGCTCTTAGGCTGCAAGGATAAGCCTAAGTTCATCTTAGACGCCGCCACCTTAACCGGTGCGGCCAAGATCGCGATTGGCCGCGACATGTGCGCCATTCTCTGCCGCGAGGACAAGCTCGACGAGCAGTTAACTCAGGCCTTTGCCTACACCAACGAAGAGTACTGGCAGCTGCCACTCAAGGAGTATCACAAGCGCTACATCACCGCTAAGCGCGCTGACATCTCCAATACCAGCCACGGTGACGGCGCCCCAGGTGCCTCGACCGCAGCGGCCTTCTTATCGTTCTTTGTCGACCCAGAAATCAAGTGGGCCCACTTAGACCTGGCCAATGCCTATCAGGCCGACAGCTCGCCATACCTGGCCGCAGGTTCCACCGGCAACACCGTGCTGGCGCTCGCCCACTGGCTGGTCGGCGCCCAGTACTAATAGGCACCCAGCTCATTGTGACTCGGTGAGTCCAAGCTCCCCACCTCTAGGCCTGTGAGCCGGATAGCGTGGGCGCACCTTTAAGCAGCCTCAAGCCCCAAGCTTGGGGCTGCTGTGTTTTTGTAGCCTCAGGCCGTGTACCATCGTGCTTTAGCAGTGCCGGTCTTGCCTGAACTATCGCATTGCAGCAACCAAAGTCATTGGAATGTTGGGGTTTTGCGACCATGGTCCAAGTTTCAAGTGGAATTTTGTGCTAAGGCTTGCCTATGTGCTGCCGTGTTTTTGCGACTGAGGTTCGACTTTAGGCGGTAGAGTGTGCCAGAGCTGGTCTTTGGGCTCATAATGGCCAGAGGCTTAGGGCGTAAGGAGTGAGCAATGAGCTATAAGCACATTTTGGTGTTAACGGGCGCCGGTATCTCGGCTGAGTCAGGCATTCCGGTCTTTAGAGCCGAGGACGGTTTGTGGGAAAATCACCGCGTTGAGGATGTGGCGACCCCTGAGGGCTTTGAGCGCAATCCTCAGATGGTGCACGACTTCTACAACACCATGCGCCGCTCGGTCAAAGAGAAGCAACCAAACCCAGCGCACTTAGCTCTGACCAAGCTCCAGACTGAGCTCGAAAAGCAAGGCGGTACGGTCACCATTGTGACCCAAAATATCGATGACCTCCATGAGAAGGCCCAGAGCCATAACGTGATTCACATGCACGGCGAGCTCAACTCGATCTTATGTGAACACTGCGGCAAGTCCTACGAGTGGCATGAGGACTGCGATGGCACCACGGTCTGCAAGTTCTGCGGTCATAAGACCATGCGCCCAGACATCGTGTGGTTTGGAGAGATCCCGTATCACATGGAAGCCATTGAGCGCGAAATCCAAAAGTGCGACCTCTTTATGGCCATCGGCACCTCAGGCGTGGTTTACCCCGCCGCAGGCTTTGTTTCCTATTGCTCGCGCCAAGGCAAGCCGTGCCTCGAGTTTAACCTCACCCCAAGCGCCAACAGCGGCGTCTTCACCCAAAGCTACTTGGGCAAAGCAGGCTCCACCCTCCCTGCCTTTGTCGACTACCTGCTCACTCACGGCACTCTGCCTGAGCCAAGCAAGCTCTAGCCACACTTCTACTGTTTACCAATGCAGTAGATTGCCAAACAACTATTAACTTAACAAAATTAACTGCAAAATGGAACATCATTATGAAGATAGAAAAGCTTAAGTTAAAGAATTTTCGTGGTTTCCGCGATGAAGTGGAAGTTAAGTTTGATAATTTAACTGCACTTGTAGGCAAGAATGATATTGGCAAATCCACTCTCTTAGAAGCATTGGATATATTTTTCAATGATACAGATGCTATCAACAAAATCGACAAAACTGATTTGAACGTTGATGCAAGAAATTGCGCAGAAAAAGATCAGGAGATAAGCATCGCAGTTTGCTTCTCTGATCTACCAGAACAAATCGTCATTGACGCAACTAATAAGACAAATCTCAAGGCTGAGTATCTTCTGAATAAAGATGGCGAACTCGAGATTGTAAAAAAATATAAAAACGGCTCAAGTTCAGCAAAGATATTTATACGCGCAATGCATCCAACCAACCCATCATGCAACAATCTAATGCAGATGAAGGATGCCGACCTTAGACGTATCATCGCATCAAATAATATAGATTGCGATAATAAGTCCGTAAATGCTGTAATGCGTAGTACAATTTGGCAGTATTTTGATAATAAGGAAGGTCTACAGTTAGATACTGCTGAAATCGAAGTTGCAACGAAAGGCGGCGACACTAAATCAATCTGGGAAAAATTACAAACTTATCTGCCATTGTATTCATTATTTCAATCAGATCGTAAAAACACTGATGGTGATAGCGAAGTACAGGATCCTCTCAAAGAAGCTGTTAAAGAAATTTTAACTGATAACACCTTACAACAAAAACTCAATGAGGTTGCTGCCACAGTAGAAGCAAAATTGAAAGATGTTGCTAATCGAACATTAGGGGTGTGTCTATAAATTGTTGGAAAATTCGCCAGTTGGCGCTAGTAATCTATTGTTGCTGGCTTGATGTTATAAT
>CALXOW010000010.1 GCA_944390115.1 uncultured Anaerobiospirillum sp. | reverse complement strand
AACGTTCAGGTATAGGGGAATTTTTCGCTCATCTGAAGCGCTCGGCTGCAAGCGCTAGCCTTCAGGTGATTGAACTGGATCCTGTCCGCCTGAAATTGTCTCAATATGACCCTGAGACAGATGAGTATGTCAAAAAGCCACTAGGCCAACGTTGGCATGAGTGGGGGCATACAGGTATAGAGGTTCAGCGCGACATTATGTCCGCTTTCCTTGCCTGCTATGCTGATAATGATAAAGGACACGACCGAGCTCTCTTGCTTAGCAAGTGGCCAGCTGTGGAAGCACTGCTGCGCGTCAGCGGTCTGTGTCGTCATAAACCTTGTGCAATCAACGCGTCTCTGCCAAATAAGGCCCCGAAAAAGGTCCTTAAAAGGATTAGGAAGTGTCGCAAGATGCAACCTAATAGATGCAAGATTCACGAAGCCCAAGGTCAAAGCCCAAAGCTAGACCTCGGGAACGGGGAAGAGGTCTGACGTAAACTCCTGAGTTGAAACGGTGACGCTGAACCATGCAATGTAGGCTAGTGATTCGGATTAAACTCCGTCACTAGTTCTACGGGGCAAATTAAAGGTTGCAAGGCCTTGAAGTTGCCCTGCCGAAGTGGCGAAATTCCACTTCGTCAGAGAGCCGTTTTCTGGTCCAGGAGAATCCCCCGTCGTAAGACGGTGGGAGCTTCAAATGTACCGAAACCGGTTGGGAAGTAACTCGAGTCACAGTTGACGGTGCGCTCCCAGCTGGCGTTTGCCTCCTCATAGGAGGCTTTGCTACAGCATCGGGGTGTACTCAATCGCGGTAATTGAAGTGTTAAACCATGAGGCCTTGACCTGCCCCCACAGGAAGTAGGGCACGTTGCCTTCAGGATCGGTGCTGTTGTTGGAGTTTGAGATGTCGACCTCGATTTGGTCGCCCTTGGCATCTTGCAGGTAAAAGGTCTTATCCCCGCCGTGCTCGACTACGCTGAACATGCCCTCGAGTACCACAAAGTCCCCATCCTTGGCGTGCGTCTTAACGCCATGAATACTGTTAGGTTGGCTGGTCTCCAGGCCAAAGCCCTGCGGTGCGGCGCGTTGCACTCCGTGCTGTGGAAAGCCGCGTGGATCTAAGTGCGTACTGTTGTTGTTTTGGTTGTCATTACCAAAGCCTTGCGGCCCAGCTAGGGCGGTGCTGCTGAGGGCTGCCGCTAGGAGCAGTACTAAGGTGCTGCGCTGTAACATGATCCATCACTCCTGCTGAAAACGACCCTAACATCATAATTGACGTAGCTTAGCTGGGAAATAGGCAGAGACAACAAAGCCCGGCTAAACCGGGCCTTGCTGGGGCGTTAGCCCCTAAATTGAGCTGGGATCTGAACCCCTGAGCTTAGAGGGGTGATGCCCCCAAGCCGAGTGGCGCTTATTCGTATTGGCGCAGTTGGCTGGCAACGAAGTCCCAATCGATGTGCTCTAAGAAGTCCTTAACGTAGTCAGCACGACGGTTTTGGTAGTCGAGGTAGTAGGCGTGCTCCCAAACGTCAACAACTAAGATTGGGGTGAAGCCATCAACAATTGGGTTGGCGGCGTTCGAGGTGTTCATGATCTTGAGCTTGTTAGGACCAGTTTGAACAAGCCAAGTCCAGCCTGAGCCAAAGTTCGAGACGGCCGAAGCGGCGAACTTCTGCTTGAAGTCGTCTAAGGACTCGAAGTTCTCGTTGATTAAGGCTAAGACCTTGTCACTTGGAGCCTGGGTCTCTGGGCTAATGCAGTTGAAGTAAAACTCGTGGTTCCAAGATTGAGCTGCATTGTTGAACAGAGGGCCCGAGGAGGTGGTCATGATCTCAAGCAGCGACTTGCCTTCGTAGTTGGAGCCAGCAACTAACTTGTTGGTGGTGTCGATGTAAGTCTGTAAGTGCTTACCGTGGTGGAAGTTTAAGGTGTTCTCAGAGATGAAACCTAAGGCAGTCTTCTCGTACTTGAGTGCAGGCAGGGTAAAACTCATCAACTTGCTCCTTATTGAAAACCGGTAGCTTAGCGTTTGGTGACGCTAGGGTGTCCTTATGCGACGCCCTCAGGCGTCATTGCGCTTGTTGGGTACAGCATAAGCTTTGTTCTGGATCTAGGCAAGGGAACTGAGCCTTAATAGGCACTTTTTCTCAATTTAATGTGCCTGAGCGCTCATTTCCTTGGGCCCTGGGGCCAGCTTGCATGTATTGTGCTAGGCCCTGGCGTGCCTTACGGGGTAATGAAAAGGCCGCCCAACGACGGGCGCCTTGTGGCGGCGGCTTTAGTCGCTGTATTTGAGGCTTAAGCTGTTGATCACGCGCTCACACAGCGGCTTAATCAGGGCAAAACGTTGCTCGACGATTGAGGCTTGTACCTGGCGTCCACGCAGTTCACAGCTTAAGGTGGCTTGGTATTGGCGCTCAACTACATTACGCTCGTAGAAGTAGCTTTGCAGGTCCGGCAAAATGCCATCCTCGCCCTTCTTTAAGGAGGCTAGGATGCTCAGATCGAGGAAAGGGTTGCCTTGCGAGTGGTCGCTTAACTCCTGGGTGACCTCGTATTGCCCATAGAGCATGTTCGCCTTATCCATGAAACGGTGAGTGATGTCTTGCTTTAAGTCATCCATGGTCAAGCGCTGATAAACGGCTGCATCTAAAGGATGAACTTTGAGGCTGACCTGGAAGTTGCCATCCTCATTGCCAAAGGCAATGATGACATCGCTGCCTGCCACCATAAAGGACTCTTTGAGCTCCTTTGGATGCTCAAAGGAGAGCGCTAAGTGTGCAGGCAGATTAGGACCGCTTAGGTCAGGGTTGATTTGATTTAAATCAAGCTGATAGTCGGTGCGCACCATAGCAAGTGAGCTGGGCAGGTCAGCGTTATCAGGGGCGGGCGCATTGCTAAGGGGAATATTCCCGGCCTCCGGTGCTGCCTGAGCCGAGCTACTTTGCGCTACTACGCCGGGGCTGTCAGTGCTGGTGCTCTTACTGCCTTGGTTCTTGCTTTGGAGCGCGTTGCTGACATCTTGGGCCGCAGCTGACAGTGCTGCTAAAGCGTCGCTGGCGGAGCTCTTTGCCTTATTTAAGGCGTCGTCACTGGCGCTGCCTAAAGCTTGCGACCATTCCTTGGCCTTGACGCTCGAGGCATCAAAGAGCTTGCTTGCTCCTTGTGCCAATTGGTCTAAGCCTTCTTGAGTTAGGCGCTGTACCTCACCGTCATCATCAGAGCCGGGCTGATCGTCCTTGGTGTCGTCGTTTTTGTGCTTGGAGCTGGACTCACCGGAGACATAAGCGTCACTGCGGGCTTGGGGCGTGGTGCCATTGGCATAATCCTGCGCTGCCGCCGATGAGGTCAAAAGGGCAAGCAAAACGCTCGTCGAGAGTGAAGAAAACTTGTTCATAATGAATGACGGGCCAATCGAAGTCAGTGTTGACGGCAGGTAAGCAAATGATCTTGTAGCCCAAGGGCTCAAGCTCGCTGCTGCTAAATAAGTAGCATCGGGGCGTAATTTAGGGGGATTACCCTTAAGTTGCAAGCTAAAGGATGAGTTTTGACTAAGAAACGTGATGCTTTTAGCGAAATGGATTCACGCCAGTGCACTAAGTCACGCCAATGCCCTATAAAAGCCCAGCTGCTAGATAAATCGACATGTATTGCGCAGGCCTCAAGCTGAGAGTGCGGCCTGGGGCAAAATCACCAGCGCTGTGAGGACCAGCATCAACGGTAATTGTGGTGATAGTAGGGTATTTTAGGGACAAAAAAAGCAGCTTGCGCTGCTTGTTTCATGGCGGTGAGAGGGGGATTCGAACCCCCGATACGGTAATCCGTATACACGCTTTCCAGGCGGGCCCCTTCAGCCACTCGGGCATCTCACCGCATTCAGTGTTGCACACTGTTTCGGAACGGTGCCCATTATAAGGATTTGCCTTCGCTTTGCAAGCATTGGGCACGAATTTATTTCCTGAGGCATGCCCAATTAGCAACTGGCGCTTATTAAGCGCGCTCTAAGGCTTAAATAGGTCCTGTGAGAATTTTGAGCAATAGTTTGAGAGTCCGAGGTAAGGTGCCAAAACACCGCAAGCCTTAATATGGCAGCTAGCCTACCTCGTGATTTGAGGTAGAAGCATAATTAGAGGATGAGTGAAATGGCTGATATGTTCGATGAGCGCCACAGCGCGGTTTTAGCTAATGGGGTCAAGATGCCATTACTGGGCTTTGGTTGCTACCAAATCCCGGCGGCGGATGCTGAGCGTTGCGTGCTGGATGCGCTGGAGGTGGGCTATCGCCATATCGATACCGCCGAAGCTTATCTTAATGAAAAGGGGGTAGGCGCGGCAGTACGTGGCTCGGGTCTCAACCGCGCTGATGTCTTTATCACCAGCAAGATTTGGATTTGCCACTATGGCTATGAGAAGACCAAGACCACAGTCTATCGCTGCTTAGAGCGCATGGGGCTTGATTACCTCGACCTGATGCTCTTGCACCAAGGCTTTGGTGACTACTACGGTGCCTTTAAGGCCTTACAGGAGCTCTATGCCGAGGGCGTGCTCAAGGCCATTGGTGTTTCCAATTTCTTCCCACGCTTCCTCTTAGACTTGGTCAAATTCGGCGCGGCTCCAGCCCCGATGGTCAACCAGGTTGAGCTGCACCCTTACTTCCAGCAGCCTCAGGCGCGGGCGCTGATGGCGCAAAACAAGGTGCAAGCCGAGGCTTGGGCTCCATTAGCCGAGCTTAAAAACAACATCCTGCATGATCCCGTCTTAACCGCCATAGCTCAGAAGCACGGCAAGAGCGTAGCTCAAGTGATCTTGCGCTATCTGACTCAAAACCATGTCGTCACCTTGGTTAAGAGTGTGCGCAAGGAGCGTATGGTCGAGAACTTACAGAGCTTGGAGTTTGATCTCGACGCTGATGATATGAGGGATATTGCCTCCTTAGATCAAGGCAAGCCACTCTTCTTTGATCACGGCTCAGTCGAGGCCGTGGATCAATTCGTAGGCTTCAACGAGCACCTCAAGCAGATCTTAGACTAAGCGCTAAACCTCTTTTTCACGCCCACTCCATCTCAGCCCTGATCTTGCAGAGCTTTGGTGGGGTGGGCTTTTTGTTGCGTGTGAGGTTTAGCGCTATCACGCCAGGGGCAAATTAGGACAGAACACACGGCATAAAGACGCGCACCAGCGGGCGGCGCTAGATGTGCTTATGCTTGCGTCACTTCAGGGGCAAAACTATAATGGGCGCCCGTGACTGTCTGCACAAGGCTAAGCATATGATTGCGGCAAATTGCGCGTTCTCAAGTCCGCAGCTGCGGCCTTGCTTGCGCGTTTGCGTAATCTTGCGCTTGCTGTCAGATAGGTCAGGTTCATCTGCTTTTCACTCTTCCTTTCATAGGGCCTTGAGCCATGTCAGCCCCTAACTCAAATCAATCTTCGGCACCTAACGATGCGGTCGCTGCCGCCCAAGCCGCGCAAAATCGTTTAGTGCCTGCTCTTTTTACTTGCTTCAAAGAAGGCTATACCTTCAAGCTGCTGCGCAATGACCTCTTAGCCGGTCTGACCGTGGCGATTGTGGCGCTGCCGCTTGCGATGGCCATGGCGGTTGCCGCTGGTGCCTCGCCGGATAAGGGCTTAGTCACCGCCGTAGTCGCCGGTTTCTTTATCTCGGCCTTAGGTGGTTCGCGCGTCCAAATCGGTGGCCCAACCGGCGCCTTTGTCGTGGTCATCTTTGATGTCATCAGCCGCTATGGTCTTGACGGCTTGATTGTCGCCTCAGTTATGGCGGGCATCATCTTGGTGGTCGCAGGCTATGCGCGTTTAGGTAAGCTCATCCGCTATATCCCATATCCGGTTATCACTGGCTTTACCACCGGTATCGCGGTTACCATTGCCTCGACCCAGGTCAAGGACTTCTTAGGCTTGCAAACTGAGGCTCCAGCGCCGTTCCTTGAGAAGTGGATGGTGTACCTCACCCACCTTAATGAGACCTCGATCTATGCCTTAGGCATTGGTCTTTTGGCCTTATTCCTCATTATCGGCTGCAAGAAGGTAAGCCCTAAGATCCCAGCTTACTTAGTGGCCATTGTGGTGGTTTCGCTCATTGCCTACTTTGCCAAGCTCCCAGTCGAGACTATTGGTACGCGCTTCCCTGATTTGCCTACGGGCCTGCCAGCTCCAACCTTACCAGAGCTGAGCTTAGAGGAAGTACGTGAGCTGATTCCGTCGGCCTTTACCATTGCCTTCTTAGCTGGTATTGAGGCCTTGCTTTCGGCTGTGGTCGCCGATGCGATGACCGGTCAGCGCCACTCCTTAAACCAGGAGTTGGTGGGCCAGGGTGTGGCCAATATTGCCTCGGGTTTCTTTGGCGGCTTACCTGCTACCGGCGCTATTGCCCGTACTGCGACCAACATCAAGTCCGGTGGTAAGACCCCGATGTCGGGTATCTTCCACGCCTTGTGCTTGCTGGTGTTCCTCTACACCATTATGGACATCTTGGCCTATATCCCAATGGCTGGTTTAGCCGCAGTGCTGTTCTTAGTGGCCTGGGGTATGAGTGATCTCAAGCACTTCATCCAGATTGCCAAGATCTCACCATCGGACCGTACCATTCTCTTCTTGACTTTCGCTCTGACCGTGCTGGTTGACCTGACAGTCGCTATTGGCGTGGGCGTTACCTTTGCCTCGCTGCTCTTTATGCGCCATATGAGCAAGTCGGTCGAGATTCAGCCAGAAATGCGCTTAACTGAGTATGACGCCACCGACGGTGAGTGGACCAACCAAGCAGGTACCGTCAGTGCCGAGGGTGCAGGCAATCCAATCTATGCCCCTAAGGACTTTGTGGTACCTGAAGGTGTCGCCGCCTTCCAGATCAACGGCCCGCTCTTCTTTGGTGTGGCCAGCGAGCTCAGTGACCGCCTCAAGAATCAACTCGTCATGCCGCGCATCCTGATTTTGCGCATGCGCTATATGCCGTACCTCGATGCCTCAGGCGAGGCCTCGATTGAGAGCATCATCGAGACCTGCCACGAGCACAAGACCTTTATCATCTTCGCCGGTCTGCGCAAGCAGCCGCGCGCATTGCTCGATAAGGCCGGTGTCGCCCTGGACAAGGAAGCCGCCTTTGCCACCGACTTTGCTTCGGCACTGAAGATGGCCGCTGCTTTGATGGCTGACCCTAACTTTGTAGCTAAGCACCAAGACACGCATCAGCCTCACTAACTAAGAGCGCCAACGCCCCAAAGCGCTGTCCCGAGGGCATGCCCTCAATACCTAAAAGGCCGCAGTACCGCAGTGCTGCGGCCTTTTTGCGCTCGGTAACCAGCGGCCAGCCGCGCCTAAAGTCAGGCCCCAAACAGACCGCCCGAAGAGATGTCTGGTCCGCTAGGGGGTAGAGTGCTCAGATGAAAAAAAAAAGGGGGCAAAACCGGAGGAGGGCGTCGACCTCGCCTAAACCAGCCTGGGGCGGGCGCTGCAAACTTGGATAATATTGACGTACGGTCAAAATACTACAAAACCAACTCCACTCAGCCTCAAGGTAAATTGCCGCCTTGGCCGCGCGGTATGTAGTGCCAAGACGAAGCGGCGTGCCCTGACAGAAGCCTGAAGACAGGCGTAAGTGTAGGGGATAAGGCTTAGCCGGCTTCACTACGGCTTTGCCGGGGTGGTGCAACCAACGGCTCAAGCAGTGCGCAGTGCACTCATTAGCGCTAAGGGCCCGCATTGGTCTTTGACCGCAGGAGCGGCTTTACTCCAGATGGATTCTGGGGCGGGCGCTGTACTGCTGAGGCCTGTAGGGAGCACGAAGGTCCAAGCTTACCTTGCCTTATCGCAGTGCTGGGCTGCGCTTAATGACTAGGCTCGTGACTTACGCGATGGCCGTCGGCTTGGGGTGCGGTAAGGCCTGCCTGCCTGCTTGATTTGGTCAGGCATCAAGGCGTGAGATGAGGGGATTAGCGGATCGTGCGCGGTGGCCTTTTGGGGTTCGGGGCTCTATGGCTGTGGGGCTAGCGCAAGCGAGGAGGAGCGGGAGTGATGAGGCTTGAGTGCGGTGGGGTGGAGGTGCCTCATCTAAGGCGCACGAGGTCTGGTGACCGTCGGTAAGAGTTATCAGTGATGCGACAGACATTGCCGTGACTGGTCAGACTAGAGCTTGGACCCTTAGGACAGGCCAGCGGCTGCGGCGGTACGGCCTTAATGGAGTGAGATTGAGGTGGGACGATATGACGTCAGTCGCGATAATATTGACGTACGGTCAAAATACTAAACAAAAACCATCAAGCAAAATCCGTGACTCAAGCAAAGCTCCTATTGGAACTGCGCCCCGGCCCTGCCTATAATGGGTCAGCTGCATGGTTTCTGGCCGCCTGAGCTTGCTTGAGCGGCTGTGGTTGGGGCCGGTAGGGCTTGGTCTGCTCGTTGGGGGTATGGGATGAGTGTAGGTGATGATTTGAGTTTGGCTGATGGCAGTCAGGTCTTTGTCAGTGACCGCGAGCAGGTCGGGCTGGTGCCCCAGTGCGCCCGCGCAAAAGATCTGTGCTTTGAGTTCAACTATCGTACGCAGCCGTCCGACCTTGAACGCCAGCAGTCGTTACTTGGGCAGTTGCTGGGGGCGCTGGGCTCTGAGTGCCGCATCTTAGCGCCCTTGATGGTCGATAACGGCTTTAACGTCTTTGTAGGCGACCACTTCTTTGCCGCGCATAACTTGGTCATCTTGGACTCGGCGCCGGTGCGCTTTGGCTCTCACGTCTATCTTGGTCCTAACGTCAGCATCACAGCGGTAGGTCACCCTCTTGATGCTGAGCTGCGCAATCAAGGCATCGAGTACGCCTATCCCATTGAGATTGGCTCCTACGTGTGGATTGGCGCGGGCAGCTGCATCTTGCCGGGCGTTACCATTGGCTCGCATGTGGTGATTGAGGCTGGGTCCGTGGTCAACCGCTCCTTACCCGATGGCGTGGTCGCCGCCGGTAATCCCTGCCGCGTGGTGCGGAAACTTAGTGCGGCGGACTGCCGCCAGTTCTTGGGCGGGCTTGCTGGCTCTCCAGCTGGCTCTTATGAGAGCGCTTGCCCTGATTGCGTGCCTGCCACGTTCTAGCTGTTGTTGGGACTAAATCTTAATAATTGCGGCGGAGTTATCTTTGAGTTTGCTGTTATGGGTCATTTATCGCGTGAGGGACCGGAATAGACGCTAGGCATGGGGCTTGGCGCTGTGACCTAGATGTTAGATTTGGCCTTTGTATTGATCAATCGTGGGCGCTTGTGCCTATAATAAGCCACTTCCCTGTGAAATCCCGTCTGAGCTCACAAAATTTGGGTGCCACTTCGGCTATCTTGGTACCAAATGCTAATGTTGCTCGCTTGTGACCAGACCGGCAGCAGGCGTATCACTGGTTGAGGTGCTTTCCGCTGCGCGCCCAAACACCGTTTCTTGGGAGTAGGCGGTACGACCAGTGCAACGGGTTTGCGTTAGGAGGCCGCCATGGCGCGTTTTCTTACTCTCAATGGTCTAGCCGCGTGTGTCGGGCGTTCATGGTATGGCGCCGCACCCGCTTTAGCTAGCTCGGATTCTACTTATGACTCAGCTGAAGCTAACCGTGCCGCTTCGCGCTTTAAATTCGGGCGTCTTAGTGCCGCCTTGTTCTTAGCTGGGACCGTGCTCATCGCAGCGGCCTCTGAGGCTTACGCCACCGAAAAGATGCTGCCGGGCAGCATGATCGTGCCTGAGGGTACCGCTGGCTTTGGTACCGGCGTCAATGAAGGCAATACCAATATGGTTGCCATGATTAGAGAGCGCGGCGTGGTCAACATCGGCGTTAAGTCCGATATCAAGGGTTTAGGCTACTTAGATGAAGCAACCGGTCAATTCTCGGGTCTGGAGGTTGAGCTGGGTAAGCGTATTGCCAAAGCGCTGGGCGTTGACGTGCATTTTGTTGCGGTCAACTCAGGCACGCGCACCGAGCTCTTAGACCAAGGCGTGCTTGATTTAGTCATGGGCACTATGACCATTACCCCAACGCGCCAAATGCAATGGGACTTTAGTACGCCGTACTTCTCCGACTATGCTTCGGTCTTGGTCGAAAACCCTGAGATTAAGAGCCTGCCAGATTTAGTGGGCAAGAGTATCGCCGTTACGGTTAAGACCAATTCGGCCTTAGCCTTAACCCAAGAGCTGGTTAAGCTCGGGGCGATTGATCTCGATAGCTTTGATCCTGAAACCTTTGTGGCTAAGACTTGGAGCGAGGGTATCTCCTTTAAGGAATACGATAACGCCGAGTTAGCTCATGAAGCCTTAAAGCGCGGCGTGGTCGCAGGCTTTTGCAATGACCGCTCCCAGCTTTCGATCTTCTTAAACGATGAGCGTCATATGCTCCCTGAGACTTTTGCGCCGCAGCCTTTTGGTATCGCCACCCCTAAGGACTCTGACCTGTCGGAATTTGTCGCTAAGGTGGTTGTCGAGCTGACCTGCTCAGGCGAGCTGGCACGGATCAACGATGGGTTGGGTCTGCCGCAGCAACAACAGTTGCTCGAGTACTGCAAATAAGGCCAATTTCAGCGCCCGCCCCTCACCTACAGCCGAGCTTTATGCTCGGCTGTGGTGTCTTTAGGCCTATCGTGTTGCCTCGGTTTCTGGGCGCCTTAGTTCTTTAGTGCCCAGTGCTCAGTCGGCATAAACCTCCTTAATAAACTGGGCGGTATGCGACTCAGGATAATCACCGTAAGCCAACATGGCCGGGCTACCCTGAGCCACAATGCGCCCACCGGCGCTGCCGCCTTCGGGGCCTAGGTCGACGATGAAGTCGGCGGCCGTGATGAGATCGAGGTCGTGCTCAATCACCACCACGGTGGCGCCACGTTCGATCAGTTGGCGCAAGATAGCAATCAGGCGCGCCACATCGTTAGGATGCAGACCAATGGTCGGCTCATCAAAGACGAAGAGCGTGCCCTCTTGGCTTTGCTCTAAGTGGCTCGCAAGCTTCAGGCGCTGCGCTTCTCCGCCTGAGAGCAAGGTGGTGGCCTCACCTAGGGTGAGATAGCCTAGGCCTAAAAGCTCGAGGAGCTCCAGGCGCTGGTGTACCGCCTTAATGCCGTGCAAGGCCTCCTTGGCGGCGCTGACCTCCAGGCCCATGAGCTCAGGCATAGAATACTGGCCCTTGAGTTTGACTGTTTGGGCCTGCGGCGCGTAGCGGCTGCCATGGCAGCTCGGGCACGGGATATCGACGTCAGGTAAGAATTGGACATCGAGGGTAATGGCGCCAGTGCCGTCGCACTCGGGGCAGCGCAGGCTGCCGGTGTTGTAGGAGAAGTCACTCGCTTTAAGGCCCTGGGCCTTTGCCTCAGGCTCTTTGGCGATGGCCTTGCGCAGGGCATCGTGGATCCCGGTGTAGGTGGCCACGGTCGAGCGGATATTGGTACCAATCGGACTTGAGTCAATCACCTGGACATGCTCAATCCACGGATGCGTCAGCTTCTTGATATGCGCTGGCATGGTGCCTTGCTCGAGCTGGGCTTGCAGCGCCGGAATCAAACTCTCCAAAATCACCGTGGTCTTGCCCGAGCCCGAGACGCCGGTGATGACATTGAGGGCATGGCGCTTTAAGGTCAGGGTCAGACCTTGCACCGTGTGCAGCGGCCCCATAGTCAGGCTCAGCGCATCGTCAAACTGACTTAAAGTCTGCTGTGCCTCTTTAAAGCGCTGCTGGCGTTCGGAGGCGGTGAGAGGCTCGCGGTTATGCGGCTGAAGGTAGGGGGCAATTAAAGAATTGGAGGCACTGCTAAGTTCACTCAGTGGGCCTTGGAACACAATGGAGCCACCGGCAGCGCCCGCCCCCGGCCCGAGCTCAATTAAGTAATCGGCGTGGCGCAACAGCTCGGTTTCATGATCGACCAAGACCACCGAATTGCCGTCGGCAATCAACTCGTGCAGCACGGCCTCGAGACCCTTAAGGTTGTAAGGGTGCAGGCCAATCGATGGCTCGTCTAAGACGTAGAGCACGCCGCTGGTGCGATTGCGCACGACGCGCGCCAGCTGCACACGCTGACGCTCGCCCGTGGAAAGGGTATTGGCGGGGCGATCGAGACTCAAGTAGCTCAGGCCCAAGGCCTTCAGGCGCGCGGCGTTGAGGCTAAAGGAGCCGATGATGGCTTGGGCCATCGGGCGCAGCGCTTCAGGTAGGGTGGCAGGCACGGTAGCAAGCCAAGCCTCAAGCTCACTTAAAGGCAAGGTGCAGGCCCAGGCTAGGTCGTGGCCGTCAATGAGGTGGGCTCGAGCGGCCTCCGAGAGGCGCGTGCCCTGGCAGTGCGGGCAGGCGCTGGTAGTTAAGAACTTAGCAATGCGCTTCATGCCGCTTTCGTCCTTGACCTTGGACAGGGCGTTCTCGACCGTATAGATCGCGTTGTAATAGGTAAAGTCGAGCTCGGTGCTCTCGGCGCTCTTCTTAGGGTTCTTAGGCCGATAGAGGATGTGCTGCTTGATTGCCGGGCCGTGATAGACGATGTCCTTCTCCTCATCCGTGAGGTTCTTAAACGGGACATCGGTGCGCACGCCCATAGCGCGACACACGTCGGTCATGAGCGACCACATCAGGCTTTGCCACGGCGCGACCGCGCCTTGGTCGATGGTAAGGTTCTCATCGGGCACTAAGGAAGCGATATTGACCGTGCGCACCGTGCCCGTGCCTTCGCAGTAGGGGCAAGCGCCTTGGGCGTTAAAGGAGAGCTCTTGGGCCGACGGTCCCATGAAATGGGCCCCACACTCAGGGCAGACTAAATCTTGCTCCGCCGCGACGCTCAGGGAAGGCGGCACATAGTGGCCATTAGGGCAGCGGTGGCTGGCGCAGCGCGAAAAGAGCAGGCGCAAGCTGTTTAAAAGCTCGCTTGAGGTACCAAAGGTGGAGCGCAGCGAAGGAATGGTAGGGCGCTGATGCAGGGCAATCGCGGCTGGGATATAGCGCACGCTCTTGACCTCAGGCTTAGTGGCCTGAGTGAGGCGGCGCCTAGTGTAGGCCGAGAGCGCTTCTAAGTAACGCCGCGAGCCCTCGGCATAGAGCACGCCCAAGGCTAGAGACGACTTACCTGAGCCGGAGACACCCGCCATCGCCACCACTTGATGGAGCGGAATATCGAGGTTGAGCTGCTTGAGGTTGTGCACGGCCGCACCGCGCACCTCAATATGGTCAGGGCCGTAACCGGCCGGGGCAGCGTTGAGCTGGTGCGGACGTTCATCGAGGCCTTCTTGGGCTAAGAGTTCGTGCGCGAGGCGCTCTTGAGCCAATTTGTTATCTGCCATGACCTTCCCTCCCTCTGGGCTTAAGCGTGCGGCATTGAACCGCGCGGCGTTGTGGGCTCCATCTTAGCGCAAATTACGCGGTGGGCAGCGCAGTTGTGGGGCTGCTATTTTGCTCTGATGCTGGCACTTTGGGACTTTTTGACTTTATAGACCAAGGACTTTGTAGGTACACTTGATTGGTTGCAAGATTTTTGTAAGGAGTTGGTAATGGACAAGAAGGCATGGGGGACAGCGGTTCTGGCCTTAGCTTGTGGACCGGTTTTCGCAGCAGCGGATATTGCGGGGGCAGTCATGCCCGACGGCTCAGTCAATGCGCGTGCTATGATGGTGCAACAATTTGATGCCAACGCGGCCTATGCCCAATGCTATGACCGTATCAAGGGCGTGCGCCAATGCGCGGCCTCATCCGATAAGTTCACCGAGTCAGGCTGCGTCGAGCGTATCTACTCTAAGGACAATCCTGAGGTCTTGGTCAGCGAGACCACCTATATGAAGGGGCAGAAGGATGGCTATGAGCTGACCTACTTTGAGGGCGGCTCTTTGTATAAGGTCATGCCTTATGCCAAGCATAAAGCCGATGGTATGAGCTACGAGTTCAATCGCTCGGGGCACTTGGTCGAGATTGTGCCATACTTTGAGGGGATGCGTCATGGCCCGGCTCAAGGCTATTATGAAAGCGGCAACCTCAAGTACGATGCCAATTACGCCTTAGATCGCCTCGATGGTATCATGAGCTTTTATTACGATGCCCCCAATAAGGTCCAAGCCCACATTATCTACTCGCAAGGCAAGCGCCACGGACCTGCTATGTTCTACGATGAGTCCGGTCAACTCATCTATGAGGTCACCTTCAAGGATGATAAAGCTATCGCCGGTAAGTGTGCTTCAGGCCGCAACTTAAAGAGCTCCGAATTGCAGGCTGTGCCTGCCCACACGCCTAAATGTAAGTAACTAAGCTCTTAGGGCGCTATCTATCAGTCTCCAAGGCGATATCTATCGGATTTATTAGGCTATATCTAGGGACCACTGCGCCTTTTCGGCACAATCTGTGCTGTGTGCCCCAACCTAAGCACAGCCGAGGTGCGAAGCTTGACCGGAAGCGGGATAGCGCGCTGTCAAAAAAAAATTGTTGTGCCCCCACCAGGGGAGAGCCGGGCCTTAGTTTTTGCCATAAAAACTGGCCTGATGTTCTCATCTTGGGTGGCGGCATAACGTGAGGTTGAATTAGGTTGATAGTAGGGGGCTAAGTAGTGGCGCAAGCGGGCTTTTCTCAGGGCAATCGCAGCTTATGGGGGCCAGTTGGCACCCCACGCTCTGCCCTAGGCGGCTCGGACAGCGCATCATCTGATCTCAGCCGTACCGCGAGCTCCTTGCGCGCTAATAAGGTCAGTGCTAATACCGCCCGTGCCTACGTCTTATCGCGCCAAAAGCGTGCCCAAGCGCCCGCACCCGCCCCTGAGCCTGCTGCTCCTAGTGGTCCTACGATGGTCGCAGTGCCGCTACACCGTAAAAGCGAGCCTGCCCGTGCAAGTGAGCCTGGTCGCACCAGTGAGCTTGGCCGCACAAGTGAGCCTGGCCGTCCCAGCGAGCCTGCCCGTACTAATGGCAGCTCAAGCCCTAAATATGCGGCGGCGACACTAGAGATTAGCACCACCGAAATTGCCTCGGAGCGTGCGCGTTCCTTACTTAAGGTCTATCAAGAGCACAACGCCCGTACCGTCGGTTTTACGATCAATTCCATTACCTTGCGCGTGGGCGCCCCGGTGCCTAATGTCACGCCCCAAGTGATCGGCGGGGTGCCCGCTGGACCTACCCTCTTAGCCACCGAACTTGCTACCGCCACTGGTGCCACCAGCACCGAAGTGGCTCCGCGTAAGCCCTCAAGCGATGGCGGCTGGGGTGCCACCGGCGCCTGGGGCGCTTACGCCAAGAATCCCTTCGAGGCCTTTACCAATACCACCTTTAACGATGCGCCCTTTGCCCAGCTCACCGCCGCCCCTGAGGTCGCGCCTAATTTCACCAGCGACTCCTTTAGCGCCGCTGCCGGGAAAGACGAGGACGACGCCTTAAATGTCGGGGCCTTAGGGGAAAGTCAGGCTAGTGGCCTAGCTGACCTCTTTGCGCGCAAATTAATGGAGCTGGCGGCCAAATCCGATAATAAGGGCACGGTGGTCTTACCTAGCTCCACCAAGAGCTGGGCCCACTCGGGCGAGCCTGAGCTCACCATCAAGTCGCTCTTAGGTGAAGCTTTATTAGAAGAGCTCAAGGCCGATGATCCCTTGGTCTTGCAGGCCTTGGCTGAGCAAAAAGCGGCCCAAGAAGCTGAGGACTCAGGCGCGGCGGCTAATTTAGCCAGTGCCCTGCAAGGTAAGCCTAAAGCCCCCTCGCTTAGTACCTTAAAGCATGAGCGCAGATTAAATTACGGCTCCTTGGTTTCGCTCCCAGCGCGCCTGCTTCATGAGTTCTATGCCCCGAGCTTTGGTCGGGGTGATGTGGTATTCCACGATCTGTGGCTCAACGGCCAACATCTGCCTTTAGTGGTGGCCAACGCCCGACGCGGCGTCATCATCGTGCTCTTGTGCAGCGAGACCTATAACGAGCTGCGCGCTAACCCGCAATTGGTGCATCAGCGCAAGCAGTACTGCGTCCAGCTGCGCCAGCACTTTGCGCGCTCATTCTGCGAGCCGGGCAATATCTACTCTTACCGCGACTTGCTCCAGTACGTTCATGTAGTGCAATGCTACCTCTACGTCAATGAGCGTAATGTCCACGCGATTTTTCCGCCCTCGACCTTAAAGACCTATGTGGTCGAAGGTGAAGCCTCGATTCATATTCGCTGGCCCAAGCAGGAATTACTGCGTACCACCTGTGAGTACTTAGAGCACAACTTCACCCATGAAAGTATCTTCGTGGGCGGCGAAATGGGCCTGATTGGCTCGCCCGAGCGCTCAGCCCTGTCTTTATTTAACCCTGGCCAAGGAGGTTTAGGCGGCCGTCATGGTCTTAAGTGGCTGGCTCAAGACCAACGTGTGCCTTATCTTATCGACGAGCGCCATGAGCGCGCCTTGCTCAAGGGCGATGATGTGTCCTATCAGCTCTGGGGCTTGGAGCAATTAGAGCATCGCCCGTCGCTTTTTGATCGCCTTAAGATCCGTCCGATCTTAAACTCGAGCGCCGAGCTGCGCAGCTTGGTCACGCGCAAAGAGGAGCTCGATGGCTTTATGGGCAAGCGCTCGGCCTACGATGGCCAAGTCTACCTGCCACAAGGGGCCCAGATTGAGTACATCGAGACCCATGAGAGCATTATCATGGGGCCTAACCTCAATAACATTAAGGCGCCGTACAAGGTCAAGCTCACCATTAAAGCTAAGCCATCGCATGATGTGGCCGATGTTGAGCTCCAGCCGGTGGTCGGTCAGCCTAATAAACTCAAGATTTTGGGCATTGAGCATAACTTGCAGCGCCTCAAGGGTACAGAGTCGCTGGCGCGCCCGCGCTCCATCCTCAATGACCAAAGTGAGCGCCATTTGCTCTTGGGCTGGGGTCAGGATGCCTATGAGCGCGCCCGGCGTGAGTTTTTACAGCGCGGTCCGGGGCTAAGTGAGCAGCGCCTTGAGCCGAAGTTAGGCCTGATTCGCCCCGATGTGGACCCCAGCGCCCACCCGTGCCGGGGGGCTTATAACCTAGGTAATCTCACCCAGTATGAAGCCCCACTGCGTGAGTACAGCTGCGTCCATTTAGATGCCCTGCAGCTGACCGCCGTGCAAAATCCCGCCCCCTTAGGCTTAGTCTTAGGTGTGTTAGGTTCAGGTCGTACCCAGGTCTTGGTCGAAAAGGCGGTCTACAGCTACGTCACCTTGATGCAAGAGCGTGGGGCCTTAAGCCAAGGCGGGCCGACCGCAGGGCTTGAAGGCATGACGGTCTTAGGGCGCGCGCCGCGCGTGCTCATCTTGCACTACAATTTGACCTTGGGCGCCTTTATCATGGAGCGTCTCAAGCGCCATGTAGTCAACTTGGACTTAAGCCGCTTCACTGTGTGCGCCCTCAGTATTCCCGAGGCGTTAGATGAGCTTGATTTAAGCTCCTTTGATATCGTGATGGTGGATGAGGCGCAAGACGTGCGCCCAGAGTTTTTGTTCAAGCTCTTAACCCGCTGCACCAAGCTGCGCTGCTGCTATCTCTTTGCCGACTTCTGCCAAAACCTCTATCACACCACCGCTTCCTTAAGCCGTTTGGTCCTGCTCTTAACTAACCTCAACAAGGTCTTGCCGCAGTTAAGCCCACTTAATGCCAGCAGCACGGCTGAGACCAGCTCCGGGGTTAACTTAGGCCTGATTACCGCCAAGCCGCATGAGCCAAAGCCGGTTAAGCGCAGTACCCCCGACTCAAGCTCGCCGCAAAGCCAAGCGATCTCAGCTTTAAGCCAACTCCTAAATACCCAAGACGAGCTGCGCGCGGTTAAGGCCCAGTCCTTGGCAGGGCGCGATCTCAACCAAGAGCTGACCCAATGCTGCTTAGAGCTGTCTTCAGCCTTAATGGCGCAGCTGCAAGAATTAGAGCGCACTCAGCGCGTCACCGTGCGCGTCTTGCCGCTGTCGTACCGCTTAAATCCTGGTCTTGCCACCGCTGTGCATCGCTATAAGCTCGAAGCCTTTACCTCCGAGGAGATTGGCTACAACATCAATATGATCTTCACGCGCTATATGAGCTGGGAGCGCGAGCAGAATCAAGCCCGTCAAGCCTTAGGTCACAGCGGCATCAAGGGCACCTTGAGCATCGAGCAGATGTGGGATGCGATCGCCCAAGAGCAAGGCAATCTCAAGACTAAGGCCAAACGCCTTAATTTGCCCTTTGAGACCTCTCCTAGCGCCTTTAATATGGCGGCCTTTACCTTAGAGCGTTTGCGCAGTGAGCTGGTACGCACCCAATGCTCGCGTTTAGCGCGCGCCTTTGTCCAAGGCGAGGTCACAGCTCAATTCCAATTACGGCGCCCGCTCCCGGTCACCTTATTGAGCTTCAACGCCTTAAGCCAGCTCTTTGCCTTGCCTTTTGCGGCAAGCAGTAAGGAGCAAGAGGCCGCCTCCGAGCAGTGGCTCAATGAGGCGCTGGAGCCCGACCTAACTGAGCTCTCCGGACGCACTACCCCTCAGGCCCATGATTTGAGCGACGCACGTCTTAGTGGGCGCAGCTTAGATGAAGTCGGGACCGATGAAGCCAAGATCTTAGGTGCGCTCACCATTCATCGCCTAAGCGAGAATGCGCTGTCCTATCAGCGCGCGCTCAAACTCATTAACACCAAGGAAGCAAGTAGCCGCATTTACTATCTCTCGGTACTCGAGGATATGTGGCAGCAGGTCAATAAGTTCTGCGCCTTAAATCATGGCACCCACGCCATTTTTGCTCCGCTATCGCGCAGTGAGCGCCGCAATCTCTCCGATGAGCTCACCACCTCATGGGCGGTATTAGCCGCACACAGCGCCCCGCTGGTGTACCTTGATTTCATGATGCGCCACACTGGGCGTATGCATAAAACTGCCCTAATGATGCAAAGCTTAGAGCAGCGCGTCTTAACTGCTGTCGGTCCTGAGCTCTTAAGCAGTGCCGAGCAGGTGCTCTACCACCTCCAGCAGCGCTTATGTCGCGAGCACTATCTCATTGCCCACCACCACAACGAGTACTTAAGCTGGGCGCTGGGACCGCGCTATGCCGAGAGCAAAAATCGCCTGTGCGCCGAACTGACCGAGCTTACGGCCGCCTTTACGGATCCCAAGAAGAGTACCCAGCTGGGACCGAGTGAGCAGGCGTTCCTGGTCGAGGCCTTGCTCATCAACGAGGCCTTGCAGGAGAGCCGCGCCGCCTTAAATTTAGAGGCAAGCCTGGCGCCGCTGAGCTTCTTAGATGATTACGCGGTGCCCGATAAGAGCACCCTCAAGTGCTATCCGATTAGTCTGGCGGCGCTGTGCCACGACTACAATGTCGCCTTCACCGAGCGCTCCTCGAGCGGAGCGCCGCTCGGGCGCATCAAGCCGCGCGATGATGGTGAAAATAGCACCTTGCAGCTCCTACGCCTGACGGCATTAGCACCGACAGTGTGGGAGCGCATCGCCAAGCTGATTGCAGCGGCGGTCTTAGCCTTATATGCCCCAAGTGCCAAGCGCCTCTACGAGCGTATGCTCGCCGCCTACTTAGGCATTGGCACCGATTTGATGGGCCGTCATCAGCGCCAAATCGTCCAGCTCTTAAAGAGCGATCTCAAGGATCGCCAGCGTCAGCTCAGTCAGACCCCATCAAATCAAGCCTTAAAGCAGGAGATCGACCAGCTCACCAGCTGGATTGAGCATCTGGGCTTTGAGCAGGACCCGAAGTCGGCGCTGCTCTATCGCCACTCCGATCGCGAAATCATCACCGATCTTGCAGTGAAAGCGGAGGCGGCGTTAAGCCACGTGCGGCTCTCTGAGAACAACGCCTTCTACAAGGAGCGCTTTAGTGTTGATAACGACCACATCAGCCTGAGCACCATCAATTCATTTAAGGGTGCGGAGGCCGACAAGGTCGCGCTCATCATCGGCGATCACAAAGCCGACGGCCTGAGCAAGGAGCTCTTTTACACCGGCATTAGCCGCGCGCGCCAGCACCTGCACATCCTCTATTGCGATCCAGGCGATGTGGCACGCCTAGCCCGCTGCACCGACCAAAGCATGGGCGAGCTCAAGTGTGTCGCCGACTTAGGCGCCCACAAGGAGCACGAGCCGCAAAAACCAGCCCAAAACCAAACCCGTACCCCAGGCGGCCCGCAAGGCCCAAAGCCAGGGCCAAAGCCAAGTAGTGCCGAGCCTAAGGTCACAACTAAACCTGAGCCTAAGGTCACCCCGGCGCAATTTCCATCGGTCAGCAATAAGCTCAAAGCCCCCAGCAAAGGCGACGGCAAGACCATGACGCTGATCGGAACTTTTAGCTAAGCGCCCGCCCTGTACATTCCCCTTAGAAGCTTAAGCACGTCCCAGTGCAGAGGCGGGGTTGTGTCGTCCCGTGAAGAGGGGCGCGCCCATTGCCACCTGGTAGGGTGGGGAAAATTTCAAAATTTTATGTTTGGCGTCAGTCAAACAGCTCGATTAGTGCTAAGATGTAGCTAGGTGAAAAAGTGCATTAGGCGCACATTGTCATTTAATTTTTTATTTCCGTTTTTCGGAAATATCGAGAAGAGCATGATTTCAACTGCAATTACGACGGTTTCTGATTGGCTGGACTCCAGTGATGGTGCCTCGGTTGACGAGCTGACTCCTGGCATGCACGTTGTGGCCCATCGTATCGGCTACCAGCATCACGGTATCTACATCGGCGATGGCCAGGTCGTGGCCTATTTACTCGATACCGGCGTCACCGTTTGCAGCTGGAGCACATTTGCTGATGGTGACAAGGTAACTGTTTACGAGCACGACGATGCCCTGTACTCGGCAGATGAAATTGTGGATCGTGCGCTCGATCGTGTCGGCGAAGATGATTACAACCTAGTCTTCAACAATTGCGAGCACTTTGCTAACTGGTGCATAACAGGTCAGGCCAAGAGCTACCAGGTGCGTGAAGTTGCGATCGAAACGACGGCTCTGGCCGCTGTCGCCGCCTTAGCTCTTCACCATGCGCAGACGTCGGTGCGCGTTGGAAGCGCTGCTTTTTCCGCTGTCCGTGCTCTCACCGCTGCGAGCGCAGTTGGTGGTGGTGTTGCGGCCAGTGCCGGAGCCGGAGCTACTGCCACTGCCACCACCGCAGGCGCGGCCAGTGGTGCTGCCGCAGCAACAGGCTTAGCCGCAGTTGCGGTACCGGTAGCTGCCGCTGCCGCTACCGTTGCTGTTGGAGTAGGCTTGTACAAAGTTTTGTCCGACGATGAGGTCAGAGATTCTATCAGCGATGCCTTTGATACCGTCACGGGCGCTGCCAGCGAGGCGTTTGATTCTGTTAGCTCTGTCGCTTCAGAATCCTACGATATCATCAGCGACACGGCGTCAGAGATCGGCGATGAATTTAGTGCTCTGGCCTCAGACATAGCTGACTCGGTCAGTGAAACGGCCAGCGACGTCATCGACTCGGTCGGTGATACCGCCAGTGATGTTTTGGATTCAGTCGGTGACTTGGCCTCGAGCGCCGTTGATACGGTCGGTGACATAGCTTCGGGTGCTGCTGATCTCGCCTCAGACGCCGTTGATACCGTCGGCGACCTGGCCTCTGATGCTTACGATACGGTGAGCGACCTCGCCTCCGATGCCTGCGACACGGTCAGTGATATTGCCGACTCGGTTGGCGATTTCTTCTCGGGCTTATTCAAGTAATCATATCGGCTCAACCGCTGCAAAGCCCGTCTTTAAGCGCTCTGTACAACCAAGGAAGAGTAATAACCATGATTTCCACGGCAATTTCCGATCTGCTGGACAGCAGTAATGGCGTATCTGAGAGTGAGCTGAAGGCGGGCATGCACGTCGTGGCCCACCGCCCTTTGTACCAGCATCACGGCATCTACATCGGCGACGGTAAGGTGGTGGCCTATCTGCTCAATACCGGCGTCACGATCTACAGCCTGGAGGAATTTGCCGAGGGCGATGAGGTCACGGTTCTCGTGCATGATGACGCCAAGTTCTCGCCTGAAGAAATCGTGGAGCGTGCCCTCAGTCGCGAGCACGAAGACCACTACTCGCTGGTCTTCAACAACTGCGAGCACTTTGCCAACTGGTGCGTGACTGGCGAGGCTAACAGCTACCAGGTGCGTGAAGTTGCTATCGCCGCTGCCTCCTTTGCCGCCGCCCTTCTGCTCAACCCCAAGGCAGGCAAGGCCGCCCGCATTGGCGGTGGTTTAGCCTTAGCCACTTTAACCGCCATTACTGCTGCCAAATTGCTCTCAAACGAGACTGACAGCGACAGTCTGGCCAACACTGTGTGCGATGGCATTAACTCCTTGAGCAATACCGCGTGCAAGGGGATTGAGGCCATGGGCTCTGCCTCCAGTGACGCTTACGACACCGTCAGCAGCCTAGCCTCAGAGGTCGCCGACTCGGTGGGCGAACTCATCACACGCGCCCTTAAGTAATCGCACCAGCTAAAAGCCTCTTGCAGCCCACGCCCCAGGGGCCGCCCTTCAGCTGGGCGGTGAGTAGGGGCTTTATCGCTCATCTTGGGCCAGGTCACGGCCGAGGCGCCCGCCCCATGCTTTACCCTGACCGGGCCAGCTCCTGAGTGGCAAGCGGTAGCGCCCGCCCCTGAGGTCAAGGACTTGAGTGAAGAGTAAGCTTGCGCCTCAGCCTTGGGACTTGCCGCACCTACGGGGTGGGCCAAAAGACTTGATTTAGCCGGGGTTCACGGCTAAATTAAGGACAATTGGACTTTGCGCCTAACCTCGAACAAGGATGTGATATGCAGCAGGTAACTGACGCGCTCAAGGCTGAGCTGGTTTCAAAATTAGTTAACCACGACCTTTCGGTCTATGAGGTCGCCGCCCAATATCACATCAATCCGCCCACCGTCTATCTGTGGCTGCGCGAGCAAGGCCAGCTCTATCATGAGGCGCAGTGCCTCACCCCTGAGTTCTTGAACTTAAGTGGCAAGGCCTACTACGTGGTCGACCACATAGGGACGGCCACTCCGTCCGCAGCGGCTGCTCCCGCTCCCGCAGCTGCCAATGTTGCTCAGACTGAAACCCCGGCAGCAACCACAGCTGACGCGGCAGTGACAGCCCCGGCCGAACCAAGCCCGGTGGCTGTTCCTGAAAGCTCCAGCCCAGCCGCTGCGCAAAACACGGTGGCCAATGCCGTTCCAGAGGCTACAGTTGTTGACACCACTTCCGCTGCCCCTGAGAGTGCGAATGTCCCATCAACGGAAAGCTCTGCACCTGCGAGCGCTCCAGCTGAAGCAGTTACGCCTGCTGCCACCATGGCCTTCCCAACCCCAGAAACCAATATCTCTGTGCTCGAGGATTTAAGCTCGAAACTGGGAGTGGCCGCGCTTACGGCCTCGGAGCGTGCCGCTGAAGAGGAGGCTCAAGCTGCCGTCCGTGCCGCCCAAGCGCAAGTAGCTCAAGAGCAAGCGCAAGTGGCCGAGGTCAAGATGCCTACGACCCAGGAGCTGGCGCAAGCTATCGTGCCGCAGCCGCTGCGCGGTAAGCCGGTACCTGAGGAGGATGAGGCTGAGGTGGTGGATGACTGCACCACTGACAACTGGGGCGATGTCGGAAACCTCGATGATATGGAATTAGAGCTGCCTGCAAGCACAGCGGCGGCCCCTGAGGCTCAGGCGGAAGAGAACGAAGCCTCAGAGGAGGATGACGATGAGCTCACCGAGGAGGAAAAGGACGAGCTGTTGAGCCGCATCGAGCGCCAAGAGGTGTCAGTGAATACCGTCAGCGATGCCCATGATATTCCACAATTTATCATCTATCAGTGGCTCAAAGAGCGTGAACTGAAACGCGCTCAGGCTCAGGCTGAAGAGGAAGCCAAGGAGCGTGAGGCCCAAGAGGCGGCTGCCGCAGCTGAAGCGGCGGCGCGTAAGGAAGCCCGTGCCAAGGCGTCAGGCGCGGATCTGGTCGTCAAGGAGCGCGATGGCCGTGGTATGAAGGTCAGCGGCGATCGTAAGATTCGCATCATCGCCCTAGCAACGACTGGCCTTATGTCCAACGCCATGCTCGCCGAGAGTTTTCATGTGTCGGTGTCCTTTGTTTCAGTGCTGCTGCGTGAGGTTAGAGAAGAGGGCTTATTGCCATGGTGCCTTAGCTTGCGCAATTTAGACAAAGAGTACTTGGGTGCAGCGGACTTGCTGGCGCGCGAGCAAAAGGAAAAGCAGCCTGAGGTCGCTTTTGCCCAGATTTCGGCCTTTAAGCTGGCGGCGGTTGATGCCGTCCTCAACCGGGGCCTGTCGGTTAATAAGACCGCAACGATCTTTGGCCTGTCCGGGGCGACCTTAACTTATTGGGTCAAAAAAGCCAAGGAGCTGGGGCTGGAGGCTTGGGCTAAGGGCGCCGGTATCAGTGAAGAAGACTTTGTGTGGCTTACGCCGCGTGATTAAGCCGTGGGCTTAGTGTCTGGGTGCACGATATGCCAGATCGTCGCCAGGCACACATCGGCAAGCTCCGGAAAGCCGTGCTCCTTAGCATGCGTGGTAATGTAGGCATGTAAGCTGCGCATGGTCCAGCGTACGGGGCGTAAACTGTCTGTAGGGTTGTCATTGAGGTACACCGTGCGCACCCAATGGCGCGCGGCGCTGGAGATTTTGTAGCGGCGCCCGCGCCGAGATGGGGTCGTCATAGCTTGCATCACGCTCTGGTGCTGGCACAGTTTGATGTGTTTGATTACCGTGACACAAGTGATGGCAAGCTTATGCGCGATCTCAGCATTACTCCAGCCAGCGGCGGCTAAAAGGTAAATTTGGGCGCGGCGCCGCTTAAGTTCACTTTCGTGGTCATCAGTGCTCATTGCCCGTAAGTGGGCGCGCTCTTTTGAGGTTAATCTTGGTACCTGATAAGTGCGCTGACGCCCCATACTTAGCTCCTGTAACGCGGGATTGCTATCAAAATTCGTTTTCTCTCTCATTTTAGCGGAATTACTGCCATGGCCAAATTTCCTAAAGCCAAATTTGAGGAGCAGGTGACGCCGGAAGCCTTAGCTCGTGACTACCACATCGGCACCCATCGGCGCCTGCCTAATACCTCCGGCTGGTCCTTAGCGCTGGATATCCCTAAGGGCAATTTGAGGCGTAGCGGCGATCGCGCCATTAAGATCTTGGGCTATTACCTCACCAAGCTGCCCAGCAAAAGTGAGCTCAAGCGCCTGTTCTCGTGCGATGTGAACGCTATCTTGGATATGAGCGAGGCCATGGGCATCGTCGTTTGGGTCTTTGAGCAGCGCAAGTTGGACCAGGCCTCGCCTAAGGCTCAGAACTTAAAGGAGCAAGAGGCACGCAATGCGAAGCTTGACCCGAGCACGGACCCAAGTCTCACCGTGGACTTCTGGGAAAGTGAGGCCTGGCGCCTGGCGGTGATGGCAGCGGTCTTTACCCATGAGATTGCGCCAGACTATGCCGCTGAGCTCTTTGCGGTCGATCCCGATAAGGTGGTGCAATTAGCCCAAGAGGTTGAGGCCCAAGGCTATATCAACTGGGTTAACTCCTGTACCCCCGAGGTACGTGCCTATATCAGACCGTTGAAACTGCTCGATAAGGCAGGTAATCGCCATAAGACGGTGGTGCTGGATTGGTCGGACGACGCTGACACCTTTTAGCACCGCGAGTGGGCGCCTGGTGAGGAGCCTCTCCTTCAGCGCCGGTCGGGGCGCGGCTCTTAATTTGCGTGAGAGAAGGCGCCGGGGCGCACATTTGAGCATTCGGTTTGCCCGCTGACTTTCTTGACCTTGCTACAATGGGGTTATAGGTAGTGAGGTGATCATGGCGACAGAGACACAGCTGAGCGGAGCACAATGCATTAACATCGTAGCAGCGATGCAGGCCGGTATGTCGCAGGCCGAAATTGCTGCCACTCTCGCCGTGCCTGAAGCCACGGTCGCAGCCTTGTGGGCGCAATGTGAGCAGCAGGGCTTAATGGAATGGTGCATAGCGCAGCGTGTAGGTAGTCCCGCTACTTTTGCGCGCCCACTGCTGCCGGTAGATTACGCGGCCTTACCTCAGTTTCTCATTGCTGCCGTCAGCGCGGTTTTGTCACAGCGCCTGGATGCGGGCGCAGCGGCGGCTATCTTTAATGTGATCCCCACTAAGCTTAGTGCCGCGCTCGTGCAAGCCCAAGCTATGGGTTTAGATTCGTGGTCAGCTCAAGTTGCGGCCACCCCCAGTGAGCCTGTCTCTTATCGCTTGACGCACTTTAGTGGCGTGCACAAAATTGCCATGGTCGCAGCTTTATTGAGCGGCACCAAGACCTTTGAGCAAATCAGTGCGGACCAATGCGTGCCGGTGCGGTCCTTACGTGCGCAGTTACAGCGGGCGCAAAAGATGGGCCTGTGCGCCTGGTGCCAAGAGATGCGCGCTCACGATCACAAACGGCGCCGCTCGGCTCAGATGCTGGCCTTTGAGACGGCCCATCCGCTCCCTGAGCCGGACTTTGCGGCTATCCCCGCCTTCAAGCACGATGCGCTGCGCGCACTCATGCACCATGAGCTTAGTGTGGAGCAAATTGCCGCCGCCTTAACCTTAGCCCCAGAGACGATCTCAGCTTGGGCCCAAGAATTGGCTCCGCTGCACCCTGAGTCACAAGATACCCTGCACTATAGCGGCACGCGCCGCATCACGATGTTGGCGCAGTTCTTAAGCGGTAAGTACGGCAACCTAACCCGCACCGCCACGTATTTGCATGTCGGGCGTAGCACCTTAGAGCGCTTTCTTAAAGAGGCGCAAGAGCAAGGCCTTTTTGCCTGGTGCGCCGCCCTGCGCGCGGCCGACCGGGCACTACAACGTGAGTCCGA
Organism: uncultured Anaerobiospirillum sp.; assembly: GCA_944390115.1. GTDB lineage: Bacteria > Pseudomonadota > Gammaproteobacteria > Enterobacterales > Succinivibrionaceae > Anaerobiospirillum. The sequence goes on along the minus strand of CALXOW010000010.1, from coordinate 43,230 downwards.
GTTTGATTTTGACCTGAGCCAAGTACCCGTTTTTAAGCTCGCGGCGGCCTATGCCGTACTCAATCAAGGTTACTCTATGGCGGAAGTCGCAGCGGTATTAGGCCAGCCGCAGGAAAACATTGATGCTTGGTGTTTCGTAGCTCAGGACGTAGGGCTTAACGCTTGGATGCAAGTTCATGATCCCAAGCAACTGCGCTTAGTCGCCCCCGAGCTGGTAGCCCCTGAGCCTATCAAGGATGACACTTCCGTAAGTTCAGAAGCAACTTCAGGTACCAAAGGGCCTACTAGGCGCGGTGACGCGCGCCGTGCGACCAGTGGCGCCCGCGCCATTGCCATAGTTGCTTATTACCTGGAAGGTATGAAGAGTGCGCAGCAATTGGCGCAAGAACTTGAAATTAATGCGGCCCGCGTGAGCGCCTTGGCCCGTGCCGCGTGCAAACAGGGCTTAGTTGCGTGGTGTGCTGCGCAACGCTCCCGTGACCAATACGAAGGCGTCACTCCCGAACTATTAGCCTTTGAGTCGGCGCATCCGCTGCCAGAGCCCGACCTGTCATGCTTACCTAGGTTTAAGGTGGCGGCGGTGGAGACGGTGCTGACTCATACTATGGGCAAGAAGCAAGTAGCGGCAACCTTGAACGTGAAACTCAAACAAGTGCGCGTATGGTGTGAGGCGGCAAAGGAGCAGGGCTTAGAATCGTGGCGTCTTAGCGTACTGGCCGAGGGTAGAGTGCCCCAGCGGACCGAGCGTGCCTATAACAGTGGCCGCCGTCGCATTAACATACTGGCAGCGTTGCTCAGTAAAGAGTTTGGCGCGACTTGGGCGGTGGCGCTGCGCTTTCATGTGGGCTATCAGACGGTGCGTGCGCTCTTGGTCGCCGCCCGCACTAAGGGGCTCTATACCTGGTGTGAGGAAATGCGCGCTTTTGATCGCCAAAACCACTATCAGCTCGTGGCACAGGAGTCAGGTGACCCTCAGGTCGATTGCAGCAAGGTGCGGTCTTTTGCGCTGTGCGCCGTGTACACCGTCTTATGCCAAGGTAAGAGCATAACCGAGGTTGCGACAGTGCTGGGCCTAACCCCCGAGCAAATCATAACCTGGTTTAAAGAGGTACAAGAGCTGGGCTTTGTAAATTGGGCGCGGCACTTTACCATTCCCGAGCGCATCTTGGTGTCACGCGCGCTAATCCCGATGTTGTCGTAGTCCTAGGAGGTCAAGATGGTGCAGCTGATTAATCCCGTGACCGGTGATGAGGCGATCCAAATCGTGGCCGCCTTAAGTGCTGGGGTGGCCACCGAGAAGGTCGCGGCTACTTTTCACACCACGGCCTTTGCGGTCAAGAAGCTGCACAGCGCTGCGCGCCGTCAAGGTCTCACCGTCTGGTGCCAAGTCCAGCGCGCCCGCGATGCGCGCTGCTTTACTCCGCAGATTGGGGCGACACCTAAGCCTTGCGTCAATTGTGGGCGGGCGCCGGAATTTATCATCACCGCTGTTACTGAGGTTACGCTCCAGCACTTGAGTGTCACTGAGGCGGCCCAGCTCTTTGGACTTAAGCCCTTTGAGCTGGAGCTGGCAGCGGTCACCGCCCACAATCAAGGCATTATGGTTTGGGCACAGCACTTACGCGCGCACTGCGTGCCTGAAACTGTGCTTAATCATGTCACCAAAAACAATCAGGCCAATAGCGGCGCCCGACGTATCAAGATGGTGACCGCGTGCTTAAGTGGCTGCTTAGGCGATGACCAACAGGTGGCCACGCTCTTTCACACCAGCCCAGTCTACCTGCACCGTCTGCTGCGGCAAGCTCAGGCGCAAGGTTTGTTGCTGTGGTGTGAGCGCATGCGGATCCAAGACCTCGAGCGACACCCTAGTTGCCGTGAGTGCGCCGATCCCGAGGTTAGTTGCGCAGCGGAGGCCGCCTTACGGGAGGCAGCGGTGCAGGCGGTATTAAAGCAGGAGCGTGACCTGGCTAAGGTGGCCACCATCCTGGGCGTCAGTACGGCCGAGGTGGCAAGTTGGCTCCAAGCAGCACCGAATACGCGCTGCTAAGTGAGAATGGTGGTTAACATGGACCAAAATCAGACAGAGTGCACCTTAACTGGGGACCAAGCGATTGATCTCATGGCGGCCGCACTAGCAGGGGTGCCCTACGCCGCGCTGGCTTATAGCTTTAAGCTCGATGAAGCCGAAGTTAAGGCACTGATTGCGGCCTGTCAGGAGCAGGGGCTGAGCGCTTGGTGTCAGGCCCAACAGGCCCGTAATGACGTTTCGGCTCGGTCACCAGCGCCCGCCCCCAAGGTTAACTGCACCTTGGTTCCAGACTTCATCTTGGCGGCTGTGCAAGAGGTACGCGCGGGTATGTCCATTAGCGCCGCCGCGCAGCTCTTTCATGTGGCAGTAAGCACGCTTTCCTCGCAGCTGCTGGCGCTCCAAAACCTGGGCTGGGATGCTTGGTGCAGCCAGCTTCAGCGCACCAAACCTAATCTCAAAGAGGTTATGAACTTTCGGCGTCCTGCTAACAAGCGCAAGTATGCTGCCACTAATCGTGCTCTGTTGAGCCCACAGCGGCGGATCGCTCTTGTGGCGCTGTACTGGTCCCACCAATTGACCGTCAAGGAACTGACCACGCGCTCTCAGCTCTCCCATAACCATATCTGGCGCCTGGCCACGAAAACACCTCAGCCCAGTTTAATAGCCTGGTTGCTCCAAGAACGGGAGTGTTCCGCACAAAACCCGCTTACCAAGGAACAAAAGCAATTTGAGCGGGCCCATCCGCTTCCAGCGGTCGAGCTCTCGACTATCCCCAAGTTTATCGAGGCAGCCGTGTGGGCGGTGCAGCGTGACGGCATGAGTGTCGCGCAAGTAGCGCGCGCCTTGGCCTGCACGCAAAAGCAGATCAAAGCTTGGCTGACAGCGGCACAAGAGCAAGGGCTGGAAGCCTGGGGCCGTAGCTTACAGCCTCAGAGTAGGCCAAACACACCACATCGGTCACCCAAGCATAGTGGTGCCTTTCGTATCCATATTATGGCCGCGCTCTTAAGCGGTAAGTGGGGTAGAAGAGAGGTGCTCGAACTGTTTGGGGTGGCGCTGGGCACAGTTGTTGGCTTGAGAAAGCAGGTACAAACCCAGGGACTCTATGCTTGGTGCGCTAAGATGCGGCGCTTTGACCAAGAGTCGCCATATGCTCCGGCCTTGATTGCCGCCGATCGCAAGCGCAAGTGGCCGGAACTTGATTTCAACCAAATTCTTGAGTTGCGGCGCGAGGCCTTGCGCGTGATTAAGGAGCAAGGGGTCAGCCCCCAGCAGGCAGCCGAGGTCTTGGGCTTAGAGCTCAAGCAAGTTGAGGCTTGGCTCAAAAGGCCGGAGGCGGCGCTCGTAGTTACTGAGCCCATCACGCCTGAGCTCTCAGCTTTGCTCAAGCGCTACGCTCATAGCAACTACAGCGGCAAGCGTCGCATTGAGCTGTTAGGTGCTGCCTTGCAAGGCAATAAGCAAGTACCTTATCAGCTGGGGACTCGCCTCAAGGCCAAAGCCCAGGAAAAGGGGCTCTACGCTTGGTGTGAGGAGCAACGTAAGGTCGATCAATACTCCGCGCGCGCCCAAAGCTTGTTGCGTGAGGAACTAGAACAAACGCCCCTAAATGTCGACCTCGATAGCATACCGGCCTTTGAGCTGACTGCCGTGACGGCCGTCATCAGTCAAGGCCTGCTGGTTTCGCACGTGGCAAGTGTCTTGGGCCTGAAGATTGGTAAGCTACGCATTAAGTACGGACGGGTGCGCAAGCAGGGCTATGCCCAGTGGCTGCGCCAATTTAGCGCAGAGGATCGCAATTTAGTAGGAGTGAAGGTAGATGACAAAGCTTAATGGTGCCGAGCGCATTCGTTTAGTTGCGCTGGCTTTCAAGGGAACCCCTAAGGGGCAGCTCGCGATGTACTTTGGCCTCAACAAAGGCCAAGTCGAAGCTATCTTGCAAAAAGTCGCCGAGCAGGGACTCTTTGCTTGCTGCAAGCGCTGGCATGAGGCCGATATGGCCAGCAGTGACCCCAAGAAGATTCGCAAGGGTGTGCCTAAGGTGTCCTTAGGGAGCCTGCCGCAGTTTAAGATTGCCGCCGTCGATGCCGTAGAGCGGCTGCATTACGCGCCCTATATCGTGGCCAAGGTCCTCGACCTCAAGTACGACGTGCTCTATGGCTGGCTTAGAGATGCCCATTCGTATTACGAGTGCTGGCTTGACGACTTTGAGGTGGACGACATTACCTGGGCCTTAGGACCGGAGGCACGCCCGCTGCTCATGCGGCGCCGCCCCTTAGATTTCGTGGACGACTAAGCAAGCCATCTGGGGGCGGGCGGCTCACGCGTAGGTAGAGGGCAAGTAGGGCCAGCACCCAGGGGCTTAAGCAGGCACGCAGTAGGGGCTATGAGGAAAGGCTTAAGACTTTAGGCCCGGCATCGCTCGTCCGGCATAACCGCGACGGAAGTCCCAAGGTAAAGCGCACTACCCATAAGACACGTCATGTCGGCCAACCACCTATGGGGCTCAGAGCTTGAGTGTTGAGGCGCGCCGCTTGGTCGCTCCCAACCAGATATCCAAGCCAATAGTGGGTGCTCAAATAGGGGATGGGCGCATAAGCTATAGAGCCTCACGCTGCCAGCTATCATAGCGCTCCTGTAGCTTAAGCCAGATGCGCGGCGGGGTGAAAGTTAATACAGTATGGAGCGCGGAGGCAATTTCCGGAGTAATTGGTGCCTGGCCCGCAATAATGTCAGTCAGTACCCACACGGGCACGCCGATCTTATGAGCGGTATCCTCAAGAGTGCGCTTGTGATCGAAGCACGCCGCCAGAATACGCCCAGGATGGGGTGGGTTATGCCTGCACATAAGTTTCTCCTACCATAGTCGACCAATAGAGCCTCTAACCGTCCTTATCAGGAGCTCATGATCAGAGCTCCGCGCTTCTAGGGAGTGGTGCCCTCTGGTATATGTACCAAGCACCGTATAAATTGAAAAATCGAATTTTTTATACTTTTTGCGTTTTGATTATAGCATATACCTGTTAAATATAGTACACTTAAAGCCACAGCTCTGGTTAGTCGGTATCATTGCTCCACCAATATCCGGCTAAGGCTCCTGCAAGCGGTCAGCGCCTCAAAGACTACGAAGCACAGAATCACAAAAGTCGAGGGGACGGTACCGTGGATTACGCTTCAAGTGCATGAAGGTATTTTGGAAGTGAATACGAGCTTGATTGTTCTGGGTGTGCTAGTAGGTATGGCGGTGATACTGGCGGTAGGAGTGATTATGGCAGTCATCTTCTGTCGGACGCTGGAGCCACCTCGGCCCACTTACAGCGGCGCGAGACGATACCGAGCAAACACGGCTTCGCACTGCACTTCGACGCAAGCGACTAATTCATTTTACCCGTATGACCGCACTCCATATGACAGCTCCATTCCCAACAACTACCTCTGGACGCATCACGATTTAGACTTTGAGCGCACCAGCCATCGTGCCAGTGAGGACGATACCAGCAACTACGATTACGACGACTACAACTCAAGCGCAGACGACACTGATAGCTGCGATTATGACTGCGACTGCTCCAGTGATGCGGGCGGCAGCTATGATTGCGGCTGCGACTGCGGCGGTAGTGATAGCAGCTACGATTAGGACGACACCATAGCAGGTACAAGCGGCGCACTCTTCGAGCTCTCGAACTTACCGTGACCTTAGTAGGTACTGGAGAGTTAAGACTACAGGTTTATCTTTACGCCTTAAGGGGCGGGCGCTGTTGCAATGCACACCACTTATAAGCCCCAAGCTTTTACTTAGTATCACGGCGACCACTCAGCACTAAGACCAAGGTCGCGCGTGTTAATACTGAGCCCACGAGGACGACCACGGGATACGACCCCATCCACTTTAGGCCATATAGGAATCCAGCCATGAACAACGATGCACTCATCAATATGTACATCACGATTATCTTTCTCGGGCTGCTGGCCTATTTCTTTTGGCCTCGGCGCTAAGCCATACCCACGCTCAGGTCCATAGGTAGTCAATCTTACATCTATGGGCGGCGGGCACTGATTTCGCATTGGGCGCAGCTTAAGGCTGGAGCTGCGCGGCCTAGGGTAGACGAGCCGCCGCAGTGGGGCCAGCCAGGTAGTATGGTCCTGCGCCATTAGGTCACACAACTTAAGGAGCAATCCCATGTTCGAAGTAGCGCTTCTTGCCGCCAGCCTCGTCGTAGGATGGACGGTACTAACTCTCGGCTCAGGATACTGAGTTTTACCTTAAGCTCGCTGGGAGCGCTCCAATGTCGGCAATACCCTTAGGTCGGCTCGAGCGCAGCTACCATTAGCAAAGCAGATAGCCTAATCCACCTTTGCTCTTCACCCAGCGAGCACCTCACCCCAGCCCAACCCCGCGCAATGAGCTTACCCTAAATCATTCGTGTCATGATGCACAACGACTATATTAAGTTTATCGATTGTCTTAATATAGTGGTAGGGCAAAACGAGCAAAAGACTAGGGGCGGGCGCTGGTAACTCCAGCTCTCCCAGGGCGCAATGACGCAGCAACTTATTGGAGCTAAGCCCAAGGCTAATCCGTGCCACCAGAGTGACTAACTCCCGCTGAAGGCGCATACCCACGATGAGCTTAATCCCCCTCCATGGTGTGTGCGACCGAAGTGTCGTTTGGGATTTGAACTAACTGCCGCCCAAAGATAAAGCCGTACCGGGCAGCACCATGCACTTCATTCAAGAGCCGCAATCTGTTTTGTCAGATACGTGATAAGGGCAAAAGTCAGCTTTTGGCTGGTAGCGCCCTGGGCTTGGGGCGGGGATTATGGGGTGAGGTCCAAGCCGGGCGTAACGGCCAAGCCCCAGATGGCGTCAGAGCAGCGGCGGCCATCAAGCTCAAACAGCGCGCCCCGCAGCCAGTCACTGCGTACACTTGAGCCCGCTGAGTCAAGCAAAATACCTAGTTTAAGCGCTTTATACGCGTATATCGTTTATAGCTCATGATTGACCTTGGGGCTTAGTACTTACAGGCAAGCATGCCGCAAAACCGGCCTAAATAGGGGGAAGCTCGGGGCAAAGAATAGGGCTCAGCTTAAAGATGAAGTGGCGCAGGGAGGGAGAGGCAGGTGGTTGAGCGCGCGCGGCGAAGTTAGTTCAGGTTTAGGACTGGATGGCTCGGTCTCCATCCAGTAACGGAACTTCACGTCAACGTAATGTTGACGCTTTGCTAAATGTTATGAAGTCATTATAGCACTTGACCTCCTCACTAATTGCTCCAGCAGAAAATAACCTGCGAGGCGTGACTGCTAAAACGGCGCTGCTACACCAGCGCTCTGAGGGTGCAGCCAGGGTTGAACCGAGCCTCGACCTATGGGCTGGTAGTGCCAGCGCGGGCACAGCTACGACTTTAATGCAATAAATGGCTTGTTTAAGCCTTTTATACGCATAAACGGGTTTTGGCGCATGAATTGACCTTTGTGGTGGTAGTTGCAGGGATTGATGCGTCAAAACCGGTCATTTCAGTCGGTCTCAAAGGTAGCTTGAGCTCAATCTGCGTCAGCTCAGCGCCCTCACAGGTTCACTCGGCCAACCTCGGTCGCGACCGAGGGGCTTGAAGAGCAACGGTCATCGTAGGGGCAATCACGCTACTGCCAGCTCTAAGGCACCGCGACCCAACAGAGCCACCATGGTGCAGGATGTTGGTGGTCCGGTTGGCGGGCTTTCTAGGTCACGGCTGAGCACCGGGGCGAAGCATGACTTTGGACTCAGAGTCAGCTCGAGCCAACCTGACTTTGGTGGTCGTGGTCGGTGTAGCTTTGACCTAAGCCTCTGAGTTCCGAGGTAAGTTTGGTTCTGGTAGCTTGGTCAGGCCATGGGCTAGGTCGGTAGGTGCACCGACCTTGGGGTGAATAGATCTGGAGGTAGGGTGGGGCAGGATAGGGGTAGGTCCGAAAAGCTCAGGTCCTACTTAAGACAACCTTCCCTTGGCGGTGACCCAGTTCACCGAACTGGCGTTGACCTCAGCTAACCCTTCAGCTCGTAAGTAAGACCGACCGACCGACTCCCAGCTTGCCTTTGGGTACGGACTCGACCCTACGACCTCGACCTATCTTATGACCCTGCACCCTAGGCTGAGTTATTAGTCCGGCTCTGGGGACGAGCTCGACCCGGTTTGGGGTAAGTAGCATGGGCGGACTATCTGGGGACTGGGTGGCGGTCTTGGTTCTTAAGGGTTGGTGACTTGAGATTGGTCGGAGTGTCTTAGGCGCTTGGTCTGGTGCTGAGTGCTGGTTGGGCTGTCAGCTATGTGGGCTGGTTTGGGTTTGTGGTCTGGGTGACGCTTGAGCTTTTGGTTTTTGAGGCATATCTCAGTCTGATTTTGAACTTCGCATAATGGTAGTTATGTTAAATTAAGGTAGTAGGACTATAAAGATAAGGGCAGGAGCTCCACCAAGACGCCACAGCACCATGAAGACAACAGAAATCTCAGGCAAGCAGCTCAGGCAGCGACTTCTGCGCGGGTCTTAAATAGAAGGAGCACGCTTAACTTATATATTAGCTAAATTTAACATAATCTAATAGGGTCGTGCGCATAGATTTTGAAGCAAAGCTCCGAAGTCCACATCAAGGATTGTGGTCTGGGCGGCGCGCCTCATGGCTGATATGTCGCAGTCTGTCTGGCACCAAGTGACTGGCAGCTCAGGTCTAAGTTGGACTGCACTAAGGACTGTATATAGTCCGAAGTCGACACCGGTCTTAGCTCAAGCTGAGCTCGAAGTGGGCGCGGCCGCAAGTACGGAGCGACCAGCTCCAGCCGCGCTCAAGGTCAGGTCATAGGTTAGGTGAACGGAGCCAAGTCTTGGCCTAAAGCGCAAGACCTGCGTCGGAGTGACCATCGAATGCGGAGTCTAGGCCAAGCCCCCTCATAGGTCTCTAAGGGGAAGGGGTCTGTGACATCTTCAAGTCCGGCGCTCGTTCGAAGTCCTGCTGTTTAGCAGGCCCCTATTCTCTGCCAACTTGAGCTGGGACTAACCTGCCTCCAGGCATGGACCAGAACTAGGTGGCCTGACTTCATTAGCAGCGGCTCACCCACCCTATGCCCTGCACCCTATGTCCTTGTGCCATCAAGATCCAGGAACCAACCTTGGAGTACCCCTATCTTGGCCCAATTTGGGCCGGTTTTGGCGCATCGTTTAGAGTAAATACCTTGCTCCCATCAATTGGTGCGCCAAAATCGTTTTACGCGTATAAATGGCTGAAATAAGCCTAGTCGCATTGGATATAATGCCTGTAGCCTTCGTCATAGAGGTCGAGGGCATATTCAATGATATCCCCGATCTCACCATTGGCTAAACCGCATACGTATCTTGGTCCGCGCGATTTTGAGTCGTCTTCACGAGCTATAACTCTGAGGTAACCTAACTGAAGCATCAGCTGATCAAAGGAAAGCTGGTCATAAGTTGAGCATGCGGCCAATTGTGCGCGACTAAACCAGGTATCACCATCCCAATAGCGCTGTATGGTCGAATCAGTCGGCTTATGCTTGGCAATGAGTGCGACTAAATCGTGATTGGGACTTGGGTTTGTGCACCAAAAGAATTTAAAGTTCAGTTCCTCATCTGATTCCCACAACTGGGCATAGAAAGCATTGATCTCGTGAGAGCTGTACAACTTGGTTTCGGCCTGTTCATCAAAACAGTATCCACCGTAGTACTCGCGCAGAGTACAGAAGTCTTCGGTTAACTCATCTTTGCGCTGCAATGTTGCTTGGGCATACGCCGTGAAGTAGCGTTCTAATTCGGACTCAGTGTAGCCCAACAAGGTCGCGTAATGAGAGGATAAAGTCTGGTCATAACGCTCATCTCCGGCCCATGGGCAGCCACCGGAGTAACGCAAGGTGCCTGTCACCAAGGCAAACTCGACGTTGTCCAACGTTTCAAATTCTGCAAAGAATTGTTTTAAGACCTTGGCTAAGCCTTTAAACTGCCATCCTACGGTCAAGCTAACCAGTAAGTGGTAGTCCCAGTCATCGATCAGGAACATGAGCGACTCCTCACGTGTAACTGCCTTAAGCTGCCTAAAGAAGCCCTCAAAGGTTATAGGCAAACTGAGCTGCTTGCAGACGTCCTCAGTAAAACCGGCTTGGCGGCAAGCTTCAACCAAGCGTTTGCAGATCAAGGCCGTCAAGCCACTAGCAGTTGTTTGAGCCGGGCCTGAAAAATTGCAGCTAATCACCTTGGTGCCTAAGGGCCGATTCCACTTACCGTAGATGGTGGTACCCTCAAAGGACTGATCGCCGTGCCTAAAGAGCTCGGTCAAAATCGAGTTAAGCAGGGTCTTACCAAAGCCCTGAGGCCGGGCGATAAAAGCACGCTTGTGGTTCGACACTAAGTCGAGGATTAACTCAGTTTTGTCGACATAAAGCAAGTCTTTGCTGCGGATATCGGCCCACGAGTTTGTCTCGGTAGGCAGTGCTCGCAGAGCATCAAGAACATTAGCGGTCATTTGGGGCTCCTTATGGAGGCAAGATTATTGCCATATTAAATTATCTGATATATTTAATCATCTTTACACTATTCAGTCAACAAGCATTGCTACAAGTCCGCAGTGACTTGCGCTAACCTCGCTTCTAGTTCAGCTTGGGGCTGGCATGTGGGGTCAGCTCTTGGCCTTAAGCTCAAGGACTGTACAGTGCTGACCTTTAAGGTCGGTGTCTTACCGCAAGTCCTGATATAGGTCTCTAAGGGGAAGGGGTCTGTGACATCTTCAAGTCCGGCGCTCGTTCGAAGTCCTGCTGTTTAGCAGGCCCCTATTCTCTGCCAACTTGAGCTGGGACTAACCTGCCTCCAGGCATGGACCAGAACTAGGTGGCCTGACTTCATTAGCAGCGGCTCACCCACCCTATGTCATGCACCCTATGTCCTGTTGCCATCAAGTTTCAGGAACCTACCTCTGAGTACCCCTATCTGGGCCCGATTTTGGCCGGTTTTGGCGCATGGTTTGGAGTAAATACCTTGCTTAAAACGATTGGTGCGCCAAAATCGCTTTGCGCGTATAAATAGCTTAAAATCGGCTTGTTAACATGATTGGAGAGGTAAAAACTGCGTGATGCTACCTCCCAATCATGCTCGTGATCCAAGTGATGGCATTCAGTTCCTTAGGAAGCTATAACAAAATAAGTGTCCAAAATTTCGACCTGTACGGTCGACTGCCACTTAGAAGCAAACAGCCACAGATATCGTGCTTTCTGCCTGTTTATGGCTCTTATGATTACCACAAAGAGCTTAAGAGTGATTGCAGGTACAGCGCAAAGAGCCGTTTTAGGTGGTTGTTTACTTAAAGGTGGCACACGACCGTACAGGTCGAAAATCCGAGCTGTGATACCAGTACGCACCTTGATATTTGGTTGCTATCGATGGCTATGATTTGAGTTCCGGTCAACCGATAGCCATCAGCAAACCGGCAAACTTCAAGGTTTTGGTCTCGCAATGGTCGCCGACCGCACAGGTCGAAAAATTTGGACATTAATTAAGTGACAGCTTCCTTATGAGGTGGGGCGCTAGCACGGGGCGACATGCTCAAGCCACATTTCCGGCTCCCGTCTAGGTCAAGCCATCTCTCTACAAAAAGGTATTGCGATGATTTTTGTGGTTTAAGGTTCCTTCCTGGTGCAGGCCATTAACGTCAATACTGCGCCACGCAGCGATTTGTCTTGTCTTGTCGTAGATCACAAAGATCACTGCAACGAGCTCAGCACCACGATAGTACTCGTGATTAACATCGTTAATCCCATAAGAATTAAGGTCAATTTGAGACTCAGCTTCATCAAGCAGCTTTTGAATTGCTTTGTGCGACTTAGAGGAGGAACGCTTCAGTTCAAAGATGTAAACACGTTTACCAACGGCAACTTCTAGGTCAGAGCGCCCTGAGCTGTTGGCGATTTCTACCCGAGCTCGCAGTTTAAATCTAAAAAAAGTTTTAATAAAATCACGATAAACGCTCTCGAGGATAGAAATCTTCTTGTCGTAGAAAATGGAGTCGACCAGAAGTTCGTTGAGCCAATCTGCCGTTTTGGCGATATTCCCATCACGAAGAGCTATTGCTAGTTGGGTGGTTGCGTGGGGTAGCCAAAGGCTGGCCCCATCGTATGTCTCATTAAGCAAGTAGCGGAAAAAGGCATCGATATAACCATCTTGAACCTCCATATTTGGGAAGGTGCAGTGGTAAAATGTGTCATTCCTATTGCCCAACGAAGAAGTCGCCTCCCATGTAGCACTGAGAGCGTTAACTATCGGATTTTGCTGATCGACCTCCGCGTGTGTTGGCTCGTTTGATACGATTTTGTTGGAATCTAAATCAGCTGCGGTAATATTGTGTTTTACCTCTTTAATTGTGAGGTAGCCACATTGCGCCAGCAGTGGTAAAAACTGGACTTCCTCAAAGGTTGAGGCAGTTGAGAGCGCTTGACGCGACAAATAGGTGCCCTGATCAACTAGCCTTTCAAGAGAGGAAACGGCTATCATGCGGCCTTTAAGATAAGTCCTAAGAGCGCTCGCGGTATTAGAACTATCCGTCCAGAAAGTTTTAAACTCTGGGGAGTTAGGACCAGTAGTTAACTGAGCGAAAAATTGGTTGATAGATTGTGGGCAATACAATTTAGTTTGCGCTTTATCATCAAAACAAAAACCGTCATAATAAGATTTAATCTTATCTAAAAGCGCTTCCTCGGTCACATTTAAGCGCCGCGCCGCCTCTTCAATGTATGGACCGAAGTTGTTTTCAAGTTCAGTTTGAGTGTACCCCAGCAGATCGGCAAAATCTGGGTGCATACTCATGTCGAACAAACTGTTCCCTGTTAACAGTGATGCATTGCTATAGCGCATGATTCCCGTAACAAGTAAAAAGTTTGGTTGAATTGCTCTTACAAAACTAAAAAAACTGCCAATGACATCAAGAGCTAAATGGAAGTTTACTTCATTATCTAAATTAGATGATAACGGATAATCCCATTCGTCAATCAATAATACCAGCTTTGATTTAGCCGACCAGCGTGCGATCGAAGTAAAAAGTTGATCAAAACTAAAAGCGTCATTAAAGGGCACTTCACTCTCTGGATCGGATATGGTTTGGGCAAGCTGAACCCGAGTACAGATATTCCGTTCCATCATATTTTGATCAAAAATATTTTGTTTACCAGTAGTATTATTAGTTCCAAGGCCATAAAAAGTTATATTTAGAACCTTGAACTCATTAGCGGAATACGGCCACTTCCCTTGAATAGCCGTGCCCTCGAAATTCTTATCTCCATTAAGAAAGAGATCAGCAATAGTGGAGGCAAGAATGGTTTTACCAAAGCGCCGTGGACGAAAAAAACACACCTTGTTTTGATTGGTGATCAAATTAAGAATTTTTTCGGTCTTATCTACAAAGAACTTAGCTTTGAGGTCAGTCCAACTTTCAGCCCCAATTGGCATGGACTTCAGCTTCGCTTGGTTTAGTTCGGCCACAGTTTCATCCCCTATCAGCGTTAATCCATCCTACCTATCTCATTTTAGCATGCAGCAGTTAGGCCAGTGTTCCTTTCCAGCGCCCGCCCCTACTTAGCCCATATACCTACCCCCTAAGTATGGTCAAGCCGGGCGTAAGCCCGGCCTTTAGGTTGTGGTTAAGGGGCCCCCTTAAGCGTACTCCATTAAGCTGCCCAGCTTCTCGACGCCTGCGAAGACTTCTTCGAGCTTGGCTACGATACGACGCTGCTCTTCAATAGGAGGAATGGGAATAAACACTTCGCCGAACTTCTTGCCTGATATCTCGGCAAATGTTGTACCTGCTGCAATGTTCCTTATCACAGGGGTAGAATGCATGAGAGCGTAATAGGCCCACTTAGATGTAAGAATCGTCGTGTCTGGGACTAGAGTTTTACATCCTTGGTTGGTGCAGCACTCTTTTGTTGCTATAGCCAAGTCACCAATACGAGCTCCACGTGTTGTGTAAATCACCGATCCTGGTGGAACTAACTTTGCTGAACAATTCGCTAGACCAAGCTCAGTGATGCCTCTTGCTCCATCGGAAACATAGCCACTAGTTGCGGAGGTTAAGTCGGCTGTTGTAATCCATGTTACCGTTGGATGCTCCCAGTATTCTGGTATATTTGACTTTGGGGTAGCTCCGCCGACTACTTGACCAACAGAACAGATCTTAGCCCACTTCCACTTTGGAGGCAGCTCGAACGGTACCTCGTCAGGCTTAGGGGCTGGTCCTACCTGCTCTACCTCAGGCTCGGAGTCAAGCTGCGGTACCAGTTCGCCCCTAATGGCCTTATCGAGCATAAGGTTCCTAAAGTGCTCGGCCATAGGCCCAGCAAACTCACTATAGGCCGCCTCCATCTGGTCAAGGCGTCCCAGCATCTCATCTACCTGTGCAGTGATGCGATCTTGCTCCTTTATAGGAGGAAGGGGAATCCAAACACTGCCAAGCTTTTTACCTGAGATTTCTGCGAAGGTTGTACCAGTTGCTAGGTTCTTAATTGCAGGGGTAGCATAAATCAAGGCGTAGTAAGCCCACTTGGAGGTGATTACAGCTTCATATGGGATTAACGACTTACAGCCTTGATTAGTGCAGCATTCATTAGTTGCTATAGCCAATGCGCCAATAGTGGCTCTGGAAGCATAAATCACCGTACCAACTGGAACCAATTTGGCTGAGCTCTTTTGCAAACCAAGCTGAGAAATTCCGCGTGAGCCTGAAGAAATGTAAGCACCTTGAGTAGCGACTAAATCAGCTGGAGTAATCCAAGCAACTTCAGGATTTTCCCAGTACTCTAGTACTTTTGATGAAGGGGTGCCGCCACCTATAATTTGCCCAACTGCTCCAATCTGTACCCACTTCCACTTAGCTGGCAGCTCAAACGGCACCTCATCAGGCTTTGGTGCGGGACCTACTTGCTCTACCGCAGGCTCACTGTCAAGCTGTTCAACCAGCTGGCCCGAGACCGCAAGCTGGAGAATCTGCTGGCGTAAGGGACCAAACTCCATTTATGCCTCCTTATTCTTGGCTGCTGGGGTCTTGCTCAACGCCTCTTGGATATAGGCAAACCCCTCATTGACGATGGTGAGGTTGCGCTGCATCCCCGCTAACAGCTCGTCGAGGCTCATTTGCTCGATAGCGCTCTTCTCTTCAACAATCCAGGTCGGTACGTTGAGGTTGCAGTCGTCGCTGGCTAAGATCTCTTGCGCCTTAAACTTACGCCAGCGCCCGTTCGGATTGCTTACTGGGTCGTAGGTTTCATGACGCTCGTCGTAGTCACCTTGGCCCTTAGGGGCATAGCACTTAACGAAGTCATCAAAGTGCTCGCGCTTAAGCTGGTTCTTGGCCATGGTGAAGTTACTACCGCTACGCAGGTCGTAGTACCAGATATCCTGAGTCGGCTCGCCCTTCTTGAAGAAAAGCACATTGGTCTGGACGCCTTGAGCGTAGAAGATACCACTTGGCAGACGTAGAATGGTGTGCAGGTTGAAGTACTTGAGTAAGTGCTCACGGATTGGGGCACCCTCTTTAACAAAGAGCACATTGTCTGGCAACACTACCGCCGCTCTACCTCCGGTTTTGACCAGCGACATGATGTGCTGGAGGAAGTTAAGCTGATTGTTGTTGGTGTCAGTCACAAAATCTTCACGATTGATTTCGATCGAACCTGCTGGGCGCGCACCAAATGGTGGATTGGCAAGTACCACATCAGCTAAGGTTGGTGGGAGGCTTTGGAGCGAATCGCCTAAGGTGATCGGCGACTTGCTACCTTCAATACCATGGAGGTACATGTTCATCGAGCCTAAGGTGACCACCAATGGGGTGATATCTTGGCCCCGTAGGCCCTGCTCTTTTAACTTCTTGAGCTTAGTAGCTTGCTTGGTCTGAGCGCGCATGTGGTCGTAGGCCACCATTAAGAAGCCGCCGGTACCGCAGGCTGGATCCCAGACTAACTCACCTACTCTCGGATCGGTTACGTCAACCATGGCCTGAATCAGCGGGCGTGGAGTGAAGTACTGACCTGCGCCACTCTTCTTGTCCTGGCCGTTCTTCTGGAGAATGCTCTCGTAGAGTGAACCCTTGACATCGGAGCCGAGATCAAACCACTGCACGCTATCGATCATGCTAATTACCTTGCTCAGGTACAGCGCATTGTCGATCTTGTTCTGAGCCTTGGCAAAGATGCTGCGCACGAAAGGATCTGGATTGCTGTCAGAGGACAGAGTATCGAGGATGTCTTCATACTGCTCCAGTTGATCCTCTGGCAACATGTCCTGCCCGCTCAGATCCACAAATAAGCTGTCCCAGCGGTAGCCCTCAGGAATACGCGATTCCTTACCGGTGAGCTCACTGGCCTCTTCGTCCATCTTGAGGAAGAGTAAGTAAGTGAACTGGGTTAAGTAGTCGGTACTGCCGATACCTTGACCGGCTAAGACGTCAAAGACGTCCCAGACCTTCTTGTTAAGATCGGAAGATTGGTTTGCCATAGAAAGCCTTGTGTTGGGTTACGCACGTAACAGTAAGAAGCGGTTGAGTGACTGGAGCGGGCGCTGTGCCTCGGAGCCAAAGCTCGAACGCAAGCTTGAGAACAAATCTGGGTTCAGATCGTAGAGCTCAGATGGGTCATTGATCGCGCCGTTGATAGCGATATAGCTGGCCAGCTCGTGGTATAGCTCTTTGTGCTCATCATCCATTGGCAGGTCATTTTGGGTCTGACCACACCACAGATTAAAGAGCTTATTGAGATTACCCTGATTGGCCAAAGAAACCAGATCTGCGGAATTATGCCACGCATAGCGCATCAGCTGCAATAAATTGGTGGCGGCATCGCGCTCATCCTCATTGGCGCTATCAAGCGGCACCACATGCGGAGGCTCACTGTCTGCTTGCAACTCGCGCTGAGCACGCTCTAAGAGCTCGTAGCTGTTCCAGATACCATTGACCGTGAACTCAGACATGTGTTGCTTAATCTCTTGCTTGAGCTCGTCCATGGTATCTGCGGAGAGCACCTGAACCTCGACCTTGTTGTCACGGATGGCCTGTACCACTTTGTTCTCTTGCGCAAGCTCATTGAGGCAGCGCTCAAAGGTCTCGATCTGATTTTGGGCGCTTTCGTGCGAAAAGTCCGAATAGGTCAAGGTATCGCGTTGCTGCGGTAAGAGCTTTAAGTAGCCCCGTGCGATCTCGATGAGCTTCTTGCGCGCTTTGAGATCGTTGAGCAATGGCGCCAAAAGTTCCTTGCGCTCAGTATTAGGCTCGTTGCTGTCGATGTATGGAGGCAGTGGCTTAACCGTGCTTTGCGGGCGGGTCAGTTCGCCTTGTGGATAGGTCTCAAAGTCTGGGTCGCAAGCAAGGTTGATGGTGCGCGCAAAGTCAAGCAAATCAAGGTGAGGCGCGATTCGGCTTAGCTCTGCCAGCTCGTCGGGATCGCCCCTATTAGCAATGGTCGTAAGCTTCTGAGCCAGTAACAGCATGTTGTCATCTGAGACTTGACCGTGCGAGAGCAGCTCCAGTAAGCGCTCCAGGTTAGGAGTGGTTGGGCTGTCCTTGGTTAGTTGCGGCAGTCCCTTCTCATGTTCCGTGACGCCGACTGCATCGACCAGGATGTAGCGATCCTTATGCTGGGCATTAGGGGTGGCCTCGCGTAAGTGGTCATCGCTGATGGTACGGACTCCACGGCCCTTCATTTGTTGATAAAGCACCTGGGAGCGTACATCAGTGAGGAACATCAGGACCTCAAGTGGTGGTACGTCAGTACCAGTGGCAACCAAGGTCACGGTGATGGCAATGCGGAAGTCCTTGTTTTGGCGGAAAGCTCTAATCTGCGCATTGCTATCGGGCGAGGAGTACGTAATGGTCTGAGCAAAGTGATCATCCGTGCGGTCAAAGACCTCCTTGGCAATCTGGGCAATGAGCTTAGCGTGGTTCTCATTGCGCGCAAAGATTAAGGTCTTAGGCAGATAGTCGAAGTTAGCCTCTCGCTCCGGGAAGAGCTTGGTATAGACCACATCACGGTACTCGCTGAGGATGGTACGAATTTGGTCCGGTACCCATATAACACGGTTAAGTTCAGAAGCTGCAAAAGGCTGAGCCATCTGGGCGGTACGTTGCTTGGTCAGACCGGTATAGTTTGAGGTAACACTCAGAGATTCACCCTGCTTAATCTCGCCGCCCTCTTCGGTCAGCTGGGTCTTGATACGATAAACCTGAGCCGGAACATTGATACCATCAGCAACGGACTGAGCCAAGGTGTAGTCCATCACTACGTTGCGCTGGAAGAAGTCGAGTGACTCCTTGATTGGGGTGGCTGTCAGGCCTAGGAGCAAAGCATGGTCAGCAAAGTAGGATAAGACTAAGCCCCAGGTAGAGTAGATCGAGCGGTGGCACTCATCGATAATGATGAGATCAAAAGCATCAGGCTTAATTAGCGCATGCTCTGGTAGGGCAACTTGAGCTTGTTCGCTATTGTCGCGCTCTTGATCATACTCTTGCTCCTCTTCCGTGCCGCTTAAGATCGAGTATAGGCGCTGGATGGTGCAAACGCGTACCGCGAGATTGGAGTTAGTGAGCTGCTCGACTGAGGTGAGCTCTGCTACGCCATAGCTTTGGGCAAAAGGTCTTTGCCCATCGACTTCATAGCCCTCAAAGGCATTCTTGGCGGCGCGTCCTAAGTTATTGCGGTCGACCAGGAACAGCACCGAGCGCACCTGTCTCGTGTAGGCTAAGAGGCGGTGGACTAAGGTGCAGGCGGTGTGAGTCTTACCGGCGCCTGTGGCCAAGACCATCAAAGCGCGCTTTTTGCCCGCTATGAGGCTGCGCTCAAAGTTCTGGATGGCCTCAAATTGGCACTTACGCAGGCCTTTTTCAGCTAAAGGCGGCAGGAGCTTGAACTCACTGCACTCAGGCGGAAAGATGACACCTTGGGCTGTTAGGAGCAGCTGAACCTTGCATGGGGCTAAGAAGCGGTCTTGGGGCTTGAAGTCTTGGTCTTGCTTGAAGCCGTTTTGCAGCAGGATTTCCTTGCCATTGGCGAGGTACACCAAGGGCAGTGGCAGTTGCCAGTATGGTTCATGAGACAGAATGCGCTGGGCATAGTATTGGACTTGGCCCTTATGGTCAGCATCATCAAGCTTGATGTCGGCTCGCTTGGCTTCGACTACACCAACTGCCTTGCCATGAAGCATGAGCATATAGTCGGCCTCGCGCTGCCCTTGCATTAAGGTCTCACGAATTGCCGCTGCGCCGAGCGCTGGTATGTACTCATTACGGTTCACTACCGGCCAGCCTGCTGCGGTCAGCTGGCGGTCAATGGTCACCCGAGCATGCTCTTCTGGTTTCATTCACCCTATCTCTCCGAACTTCCCACCAAGTTACATCATAGCAATTTTTAGGCGCAAAGTCCTAAAAACACACTGTAATTGCGTGCCGCCCCACTCTCGGCAGGTGGATGTGGATCGTGATAATTTCACAGTACAGTAATATTATCCAACTACGCCCGTACCGTCCTCAATGGTCTCGCGATGGTGCTTGCTCGGTCTATCCCAAGTTAGAGCTAGTACAATAGCGCATGTGCTTTGGCTTTGAGCTTTGGTGGAGGAAAGCTATGACAGAGAGCACTCGGGAGTTTATCCGGCGCATCGTAATCAACCGACGTTTCGAGTATTTGGCCATGCTGGTGATTTTGGCCAACAGCGTGGTCATTGGCATCGAGACTTACACCACAAGTGAGCTCATCTACACGCTCAACTATGCCTTCTTGGTGGCGTTTACCTTTGAGCTGGCACTGCGCTTCTTAGCTTGCTACTCGGTGTCGGAGTTCTTTGCCAACCGTTGGAACGTCTTTGACCTTATCATCGTCGCTGCGGGCTATGTCCCAACCTCGTGGTTTGGTGACCACGGCATAGTGATTGAGCTCTTGCGTATCATCCGTGTGTTCCGGGTGCTGCGCTTGCTGCGCACTATGGAAGAGCTTAGAATCATCGTTACGGTACTGCTGCGCTCGCTTAAGACCCTGACCTACAACCTGGTGGTCATGGGCGTGTTCCTCTACGTTTTTGCGGTAATCGGCATCTACCTATTCCGCCTGCCTAATATGGCTATGGCAAGCCCAGAGCAGCTTGAGGCTTTGGAGCAACTACGCCAAATCGCGCCGTGGCCGACCGAGATGCAAGAAGAGCCTTACGCTAACTTAAGCGAGGCAATCTTTACCTTAGTGCGCTGTATGTCGGGCGATGCATGGTCCGATGTGCGCTATCACCTCTGTGCCGCCTCACGCCTGGGGCTATTGGACGTACCGGAGATTGTGATTACCGGCTACCACATCGTGTGGTACATCCTGGCAGCTTTCTTACTCATCAACGTCATCATTGGCGCGGTCATCAGCAACTTCGAGTCGGCAATGCGCGAAAAGCGCAAGCAACAAGAGCGCGCGGAACGCGCCGCCGAGCGTGCCGCTGAGCGCAAAGCTCAAGCCTTGGCAAAAAAAGCTGCAGCTGAAACTGCGGTAGCAGTACCCAGCGTAGTTTCTGAGCAAAGTACGGTAGCTGGAGACAACGTAGCTCAGACACTTCCGACTGCTGGAGCCAAGAGCTCAACTGAGTCCAGTGCTCAGTCCCGTGATTAGCTATAATCAGGTGCGAGCGCTGCTGACCCTTCACTAAACTTTAGCAGTGTAGTCGGCGACCATAGTGGCTCGCACCTTGATGTTGGATTTGTCCGCATGACCTCCGCAAAGCGGTAGACTTAACTATCGCCCGCCCAATCGCTAATTGCACTTTAGGATCGTTGAAACAATGTTACATAAAAGCGTCTTTGCTGTGCCCCAGCAACCGGGGAAAATCATCTTCTCCAAGCGCCAAGATGCCGTGTACGTCCTGCTTGAAACAGGCCGCACGTACTATCCTGATAGGCAATACTGCGTCCCAAAGCGCGTGCTCATTGGCAAGCTTGTTGATCCTGAAGATCGTACCAAGATGTACCCCAACGAAAAGTTCTTTGAGCTCTTCAAGCAAGATCCGCCCAAAGACCTTCCAATGCCAAAGTTTATGAAAGTGCTGGTGGCCATGGATTCATTTAAGGGCTCGCTTTCGGCCTATGACGCTGGTAACTGCGTCAAAGCAGGAGTGGAGCAAGCCGGTGCGGCTTTATTGCCTGAAAGTGTACTGACCTGCGTCAATCTGCCCTTAGCTGACGGTGGTGAAGGCCTGATTGATTGCCTGAGCGCTAAGCTCTGTGCCCAAGGCTTTGAGCGGGTTACGCTGGACGTCCATTGTGCCAACCTCAGCGCCCCTAAGGTACGCGCCACTATGCTGGTACGCGGTAACGAGTGCATCATTGAGTCGGCGCAAGCCCTGGGCCTGCCTCTAATTCCGGTCGCAGAGCGCAACATCATGCAGGCCTCTTCCTATGGCTTAGGGCAGATGATTGCCAAAGCCTTGGACTTAGGTTGCACTGACTTCAAGATTGGCTTAGGCGGCTCGGCTACCAATGACTTAGGCCTGGGTATGGTGCAAGCCTTAGGGGTGAAGTTTGCGGGTGCTTCAGGTACTGGGGGTACTCCTGTGACCTCGGTGGAAAGCTGGCGTGAGTTTACAGGACTTTATGATAATGCTCTGAAGACACGCCTTGCTGGTTGCACCGTCACCCTACTGTCTGATGTCACTAATCCACTCTTAGGCGAGCACGGCGCCACCTACGTCTTTGGCGGACAAAAAGGCGCTGACACCGAGCAAAAAGCGCGCTTGGAGGCGGCTTTGAGTGAGGGCGCTGCCCTGTTGACTGAGCACTACGCTACCGACCTGACTTGCGCGCCGGGTGCGGGCGCCGCAGGCGGCTTAGGCGCGGCCTTGATGTACTTTATGGGGGCAAAGCCTGAGAGTGGCATTGATGTGGTACTGAAGCTCTTGAACTTTGATGCCGAGCTTAAGGCAGCAGACTTGGTCATCACCGGCGAGGGCAACCTCGACACGCAAACCTTAGGCGGCAAGGGCCCAATGGGCGTGGCACGCCGTGCTCAAGCCCAAGGCGTCCCTACCATTGCCCTATGCGGCGGCCGAGATGCGCACGTCGACCCGACATTGCTCAAGGAGCAAGGCCTATGCGCCTGCTTTAGCATCGCCCCTGGCCCGATTGACCTTAAGACCTGCATGGAGCAAGGCCCAGCGCTTTTGACCAACGCCGCCTATAACGTCATGGCCACCTACCTTTTGGGACGCCGCTTGGCTTAGGCTACCTCCAGCATTAGAACGTGCTCTGATGCTAAGCCCAAATCTAGGCCTACGATCGTAAGCCCAATATCAAGGGTGCGGACAGCTATGATCACCGCCCGCACCGCTTGAAAGCTTCAATCTCTTGGTCAGGCCATGTGCCTGATACTTGCCCAGCGGCTTGCACGCCTTCAGATTCAGCTGGGGGCTGCAAGAGGACTAGCTTTTATGGGAGGTCTGTGAGCTTAGCCTCTCATAATTTTTCATAAACGACCAAGCCATTGCCTGGATCACAGGATAGTACTTTCCATCCCGTATCATTAGGATCGCCTGTTTTACCGTAAGTTACCTCACCGGAGGCAGGATCGCATAGCACTGCTTGACCAGATGACGGGGTTTGACCATCAGGTATAGCCGCATAAATAGCACCGCTAACTAAAATGTCGATAGTTACGCCCTTGGTGTAAGGCATAAAGCCATGCTTTACGATGCCACGCAGATAGTTGCCTGTCTTGGAGACAATGTAGACGTCTTGCCCGTACTCTGATGCTACCTTAAAAGCAAAGTCACCCGGCTTTAAAGAGCCATCTGTAGTGGCAGCAGTAAAGCTTTTTGGATTAACGATCGAGCCTGGTAATCTAGGCTTTGGTGCGCCTACTTTTGTTTGAAATTCAGCCATAGCTGGCCTCCCTATCGAGATAGAAACAGCGTCGTTTGGATTCTTCAGCTTCCAGCAGAAGCGCTGGGACGCTGTCTAATCCCATTTGTAAGCGTTAAAACTTGTAAGTCAAGGAGCGCGCTGAGCCTAAGGCGCCCCTAATATCACCCGGTATGGCAGCCGCGATGCGCGCGTTGACCTGACCTTGCTCAAGGAGCAAGGCCGGTGCGCCTGCTTTAGCATTGCTCCTAGCCCGATTGACCTTAAGACCTGTATGGAACAAGGACAGGCGCTTGTGACAGAGACATCCTATGACGTTATCGCCACCACCTATTGTATCTACGCTTTTTCTTTGGCGGATTGAATGACTCGAATAAGGCTCGTATTGTTTTATCTTTGAATATTCCGCGACCACCAAACCGAACGACTTCGACATCAGCATCCCAAACGTCGTGGCTCCAAGGATTCGGACAAGGCTTGAGCTTGCAGCGTTTGGAGAGTTTAGGTCGTCCACGCTCATAGGTTCCTTCTTTTTTCACGTAGGTGCCGGGACTATAATCACACAAGCGCTTTTGTGTCTTGGTGCCATACTCAGTCTTGACGTCATAGGTCTCAAGCAAGGCCGCGTGATATCCTTGGTCAAAGAGTTCGTCGATAGTGAAGTTGAGCGTAAAGGGCCCCTTGGGTCTACCGGTTCGCCCGTCAAGAGTGAAACTTGCGGCCGGAAAGCGCGATCTGTAGTCTTGGTAAATCTCAAAGCTAAAGCTTGGTTCGAGTAATCCTTGCTTAAAGGTACCGTGCTCGGCAGTTGCGGGCGCTTGGTTATAGAGGTCGAAAGTTCCCTCACATAAGCCCAGGTTCCCGTAGGTGATCACGGCTGAATCCTCACCGGCAGGATCCTTGATCTCACTCTTGCCTTGTGCTCGCCAACAAAAGCTTCCCAGGCTTAAAACCGGCAATTGAGCCCACGATGCCCAAATAGGCAGAGCGCGCCCGCCGGTCTCAGGTGCTTGCACCAGACGGTTATTTTCCAGTATCGAGTAATGGGCGACTGGCGCTTGATAATCAGGCTCGCATATGGTCTTAAGAAAGCTCTCAGAGCTAACCAAAATGCCGCTTAAGTAAGAGGCATCATCGGCTTGGGGCAGCGTATGCAAGATAATACCCCAAAAGCCCCCTCGATTTGCTCCGCGAATTAATGGACTAGGTTGGGCTTGTCCTAAATACCGCAGGTGTGCAGGCGCATCTGCGTCGAGCGCATCGTAGGCTGATCGTTGTGCCTCATGTAAGGCCTCAACTTGCTCTTGAACTAAGGCCAGTACTGCTTGATGGGTGCGGCGACAGGCCTCATACCAAGTTTCGTCGTCTTGACGGGTGATCATAACGGCCGGCAGTTCTGGTCCAACTGAGAAGATTTGGCGCATGCTATTGGGCAGCATCCGGCTGAGCGTGTCGTAGCGGGCGACTATAGTATTGGTATGCACGGTCTTATTTATGGTTGGAGTTTTCTCTCCTTGCTCCCAAGCAGAGCGCTCTTCGAGGAAGATGTAGTCTAAGGAATAATCATGGTATAGACGCTGGTTAAGCTCGATGATATTGATGGTTTGCCCCACCTCATCAGGGCCTGTTTCCATAAGCTCATAGCGCCCAGCACACTGTATCTGGTTGTTGTCGTCTTGCACCTTAAACTTGCCGCATGGAATCCCGTGAAAGTATGAGCCTTCCTCAAAGTGATCTCCGCCAAAACGGTCACTTATATCACAGAAGTATCTTTGCTCTGACCAAAGACTGTACCTATGGTAAGGTCCATCTTTTTGTCCATTAGTAAGCAGCCCACAGTACTCTTTGGCGTAATCATCATAAATAATTTCTGAAGCACGGATGTCGTAAATCCAATTTGCTTTTTGCCCTACGCGCAAGACTGAAGGAGCAAGCCACTCTTGAGGGTCAACCTGTGGCCCTTGTTCCTCAAGATTAAAGGGCTGTGCTGTAGGCAAGCACGCAGCTAATGTATTATCGTTGGTACCGAGTAACAGTACATCGTAGCTTGTTCGGTTAAAGCCCAATTCGGCCAAGAACAAGGGGCCTGAAGAGCTCTTACTGAGCTTTAGGCACTGCGCCTTGAGCTTAGACCAAGATAAACGATGTACTTGATTGTGTGCTGAAACAGAACGGTTGAGCGCAGGATTAAAGGGGACGGCCAAGTTAATTGGCCCAGCAGTAGATTTACCCATAGCAACTCCTGATTTGTGTTTGTTCCCACTATAGCGCTAAAAAGCCCCTACTCCGTGAAAAAGGGCCTTCAAAGCTATCTTAGAAACTTTTCTCGTCGTCATCCCATTGGTCAAAGTCATTATCGTCACATGTAGACGGGAAAATTTGGTGTGGCTAGTCGTTGCAGCCCCTAACAGTGCCAAGCTGAAGATTTGGAGCATCAAGATTCCTGATAAAAATCACATTCTTGTCAGCATCTTGGCAAGATGCCGATACAAACCTGCATGGCTCAACTCAAATTTTCCCGTCTACATGTTATCGTCATCCCAGTACTCGTCTTCATCGTCCTCGTCGTCCCAAGCGGATGTTGGGCGCACATACGGCCAAAGTTCATGTTTTTTGGTTACCTGAACTGCGCCATCAGCTTGATAAACACCTTCTTCCTTGAGATAGGTACCAGGAGTGTATGCGATCTGGCGCTTAAAGGGTTTAAGGCCGGCTTCGGTCATGATCATGCCCCAGTCTTCGAGCATAACCGCGTGGTACCCCTTTTCAAAGAGTTCATCGATACCATAAATAGTTTGATAAGGGCCGATAAAAGAGTCTTGCTCTAAGTCCACAGTGAGCGTCGCGGCCGGGAATTTCGTGCGATAGTCTTGGTAGATGGTAAAGGTTAAAGTAGGTTGTAGCTGTCCCACCTTAAGTCGACCATACACGCTAGTTGCTGTGGCCTCATTGTGCAGCTCGAAGGTGCCATCACAGCGGCCAAAATGGTTGTAACCGACATGGCCAATGAGTGAGCCTGTGGTGTCGTACCAGGAGGTTAAGCCTGCGGCATGCCAGTTAAAGCCGTCGTTTAGCAGGCTAATTGAAGTATCGATGCTAATGGGGATAATATCCCAGTGCGCCCAAATGGGCAGCGCACGAAAGCTTATGTCTTTAACGTTTGAGAGTGTGCAGCGACGGGCGCAATAAAAAAAAATAATGCCCCCAGTGTAACCCGCACGATGCTAAGTCGGAGCGCTGTTTACAGGCGTCATAATACTGCTTCACGTAAGAGGTTAAGTGCCCTAAGGAACTCTTGGGGTCGCAGTACGCTTGAGTTGACGCCGAGTTGGTTTGTGGAGCTTCGAGGGCTATGTCGGTGAGCTGTAATTCACCCCAACGCTTGAGTGCGTATTCAGTATAGGGCTTATCATCAGTCAAAGCTGGAGCAAACAGCGCATTAACCCAACACAGCACATCGTTCGGCATCTCGACCTGGTCAAGATCAGGTGCGCGCGCCTCTTCGTTTTGCTGGTGTTCGATAAAATGAGCCAGCCTTAATACAGCCAGGGCAGTGTTGTCTTGGGCAATAGTATCAGACTGGGCACCATTGGTCTGTTCCACCCTACGGCGATAACTTTGCCGCTCGTAGTACTCTGCTGAGCTCACTAAGATGGCATTAAGATAGTGTCCATCTGCGGTACGGGTAAAGCAATCAAGCACCTCCGGTGCATAACCACCACGTTCACAGTTAGATACAATCGGCTCAGGTTGGAGCTGGCCTAATTTTTCAAGACAGCGCAGGTGAACTCGTCCCCCTAAGTCATCTTCATAACATGGTGACGCTAACTGTGCCTTGATTTCATCAAGCTCTTGATCGCAGTTGGTACTTGCGACTTCATCTTGGTTTAACAGTTCAGCTGCAGCGCGCTGGGCTTGTTTGAGCTCATTGACCTGCGTTTGCACCAAGCGCAACACCCGCTGGTGGGCGCGGGTACATGCCTCAAGCCAAGTCTCGTTAGCGTGCCGCTTCAACAATATGGCGGGATGCTCCGGACCAACCTCAAAGGTGTGAATTTGCCCATGGAGCAAACGGTGCGAGAGCACGCCATAACGAACCACGATGTAATCAAGGCGTATCGGCATCATCTTTTGCCACCGAGCATATCTGAAGGCTCTGTTTAACCTTTCGGCTGGGAAGAGCATCTCACTTAAAGCATCTTCCTGTTGATTGGCTTTGATGAACTTTTGTAAGAGCTGAAGGTTGATGTTCTGGGACTGATCATAAGGGCCTGCTTCCATGAGCTCATAACAGCCCTTGCATACGCACACGCCATGCTCGTTGTAAAGCTCAAACGGACCACAAGGCAGACCTTGGTAAAAGAAGCCTTTTTGCTGAAGAAAATGCGAGCCAAGCTTGGAAAATGTTTGCTCAAGATGCGGCAGGCTGGGGTAGTACAGCGCAAAAAGCCCCTCCTTCTGCCCTTGATGATTGAGCTCGCAGCACTCGATCGTACCGTCTTGGTAGCGGATACAGCGCCTATTCCTAATACGTCCTACTAAGGAAATTGAGGTGGACTCAAATTCCTGAGGGTCAGGCTTTTTCCCTACCCGCTTAAGACTCAAGGGCGGAACATCCGGCAGTAGCGGCGCCAACTCAGCACCACCGGCCCCCAACCACAAGAATTGGTAAGGAGCGCGCTTAGCCTAAGGCGCCCCTACTATCGCCCGGTGTGGCGGCCGCGATGCGCGCGGTGCCCTGACCTTGCTTAAGGAGCAAGGCCGGTACGCCTGCTTTAGTATTGCCCCAGGTCCGATTGACCTTAAGACCTGTATGGAACAAGGACCGACACTTGTGGTCGAGATATCCTATGTTGGAGGCAGCCTGGCTCAAATCGATGCCTGATTGCTTTTGCTTAGTCATAATGCCGCCCTAATTATAGTAGTAAGGATCGTACCAGTCGTAGTAATGCCGAGGATTCTGATAAGGCCTGAGCTTTCGGCGTTTGGTGAACTTGATGCGCCCTTGCTTAATGGTTCCAGCTTGGCTCAGATAGGAGCCAGGAATGTAAGCGCGCAAACGCTTTTGCGTCTTAGTGCCATACTCGGTTTTGATTTCACCGCATTCCTCCAGCAAGATTGCGTGATAGCCCTGATCAAAGAGCTGGTCGATGGTGAAATAGAGCTTGAACGGCCCCTCGGGTGCGCCGGTACGCACATCAAGAGTGAAGCAGGCAGCCGGAAAGCGCGCTCTAAAGTCTTGGTAATGCTCAAAGCTAAAGCTCGGCTCGAGTAATCCTTGCTTAAAAGAGCCGTGCTCGGCAGTAGCGGGCGCTTGGTTATAGAGGTCGAAAGTTCCCTCACATAAGCCTAGGTTCCCGTAGGTGATCACGGCTGAATCCTCACCGGCAGGATCCTTGATTTCACTTGTGCCCTGAGCCTGCCAGCAAAAGCCCTCAGGGCTTAAGATCGGTGGTTGGGCCCACGATGCCCAAATAGGCAGAGCGCGCCCGCCGGTCTCAGGTGCTTGCACCAGACGGTTATTTTCCAGTATCGAGTAATGGGCGACTGGCGCTTGATAATCAGGCTCGCATATGGTCTTAAGAAAGCTCTCAGAGCTAACCAAGAGACCGCTTAAGTAGGCCCCGTCTGGAGCCTGGGGCAGCGTTTGCAAGATGCTGCTCCAAAAGCCACCCCGCTTAGCTCCACTAATCAGCTTTTCTGCTTGAGCTTGTCCTAAAAGCTGCAGCGATTGGGGCGCGACTTTGCTGAGCGAGGCATAAGCTGCTCGTTGTGCCTCATGTAAGCCCATTACTTGCTCTTGCACTAAGGCTAGAACTGCTTGGTGGCTGCGGCGACAGGCCTCGCACCATGTCTCGTGGTCTAGGCGCTCGATCAAAATTGCCGGAAGTTCTGGGCCCACGTTGAAGCTTTGGCACATGCCATTGGGCAAAATCCGGCTTAACGTGTGGTAACGGGCGACAATGGCATTGGTGCGTACCCGCTTGGTCACGGTAGGCATCTCATCCCCTTGGACCCAGGCTAGGTACTCATTGCGGAAGATACTACGCAAGCGATAATCAGGCTCCATGCGGGCACAGAGCTCTAGGACATTGATGGTTTGCCCTGCCTCATCAGAGCCTGTCTCCATAAGCTCATAACGCCCGGCACAGAGTATCTGGTTGCTGTCGTTATGTACCGTAAACTTGCCGCAGGGAATCCCGTGAAAGTAAGAGCCTTCCTCGCTGTGATCCCAGCAAAATCCTCCCCAGTCATCAGAGCAACACCCGTAGAAGTATCCCTGCTGTGTCCTAATGCGGCGCCGCTGATATGGTCCATCTTTCTGCCCATTAGCAAGCAGCACACAGAGTTCTTTGGAGCCATCGGCATAAAGAATCTCACAAGAGCGATTTTTGTATTTGCATCTTAATTCTTGCCCCACGCACAAGACTGAGGGAGCAAGCCACTCCTGAGGGTCAACCTGTGGACCTTGCTTCTCAAAATCCAAGGGTAGCGCTTTGGGCAAACTCGCAGCTAAAGCTTGATTGTTGAGACCAAGCAACAGCCTAGCATAGCTCGTTTGCTCAAAGCCTAATTCGGCTAAGGTCAATACTGCTGAAGCGTCATTGCTAAGCTTTTGGCACTGCGCCTTGAGTTTAGACCGAGATGAGCGGCGCTTTTTCCGGTGTGCTGGGACTAAAGGGGCGGGCGCTGGATTAAAGGGGGCGGCCAAGTTAATTGGTTCAACAGTAGATTTGATCATAGCAACTCCTGATATGTGTTTGTTCCCACTATAGCGCTAAAGAGCCCCTACCTCATGAAAAAGGGGGCTCAATGGTTGGGGCGGGCGCTTAGTAGTCCTCATCGTCTTCATCGTCACCCCACAGTTCAGCCAGTTCGTCTTCGTCCAGATCGTCGTCGTAATCCCAGTGGTGGTAGTACCGAGGGCGATACGGGGCCGGTCGTACATACTCTTCTAGTCGGTATTTGGTGGTTACCTGAATCGTGCCATCGGCCTGATAAACTCCACGTTCCTTGAGATAGGAGCCCGGCGTGTATTGGATCAGACGTTTGAGCTTCTTGGTGCCATCCTCGGTCTCAATTGCGCCATAAGTTTCGAGCAAGACCGCGTGATAGCCGAGCTCGAAGAGCTCATCGATACCATAAATAGTGTGATATGAGCCGCTAAACGAACCTTGCGCTAAGTCCACGGTGAGCGTGGCGGCTGGAAATCTCGAGCGGTAGTCTTGGTAGATGGTCAAATGTAAAGTGGGCTGGAGTTGACCATGCTTAAGCTGACCCTGCACGCTGGTTTCTTTGGTCACATCGTACAGCTGGAAGGCGCCATCGCACAGGCCGAAATTTTTATAATCGATATGGCCTACGTATGAGCCATTGTCGTCGTACAAAGTGCTTGCGCCCGCTGCATGCCAGCAAAAGTAACAGTTGAGCAATTCCTGGGGCGCATCGACATTAATGGGAGCGATATCCCACTGCGCCCAAATGGGCAACGCGTTAAAGCCTTGGACCTTGGCGTTGGTGATAATGCCTCGTTTAGCGGAGCAAAAGTAATGTCCCCAGCGCAAGCCATAAGAAGTTAAGTCTGATGGCTGAAAGTAGGCGCTGTAGTATTGCTTCATATCAGCAGTCAACTGCATCAGGGCGTCTTTAGTAGTTGGAACAGGAGTCCACTGTGCTCGAGGCCGGTCTGGAACCATGCTGTTAAGTTGCAACTCGCCCCAACACTGGCAAGTGCACCCTGAAAAGGGCGGCTCAGATGCTGCGTCAGGCAAAGCTGGAGCAAAGAGCTCTTTCATCCAGATAAGCCAAGGGTAAGTCACCTTAATTTGGTCAAGATCCGGCGCCTCCAGCTTATCGTTTTGCTGGTAGTGAAGAAAATAAGCCAAACGTAGGACAGTCCACATAGGATTGTCTTGGAGAAGAGCATCGGACTTGGTGCCCCTTGTCTGCTCCACCTGACAGCGATAGCTTTGCCGCTCAAAGTACTCGGGCGAGCTCACTAAGATGCCATTGAGGTAGCGGCCATCGGCAGTACGGGGTAGGCAATCAAGGAGTCCCGGCGCATAGCCACCGCGCTTGCAGTTGGTGACCAGTGCCTCGGGCTGGAGTTTGCCTAAGTGTTTAAGACAACGCTGATGAACTTTCCTTCCTACTTCATCATCAAAGCAAGGTGCTGTTAGCTGGCTCTTAAGTTCATTGAGATCAGGTTCGGCAGTAGCGGTTTGAGCAGGCGCTAAAAGCTGGGCTGCAGCGCGCTGAGCTTGTCGTAAATGGTTAATCTGCGTTTGCACCAGGTGTAGCACCCGCTGGTGGGCGCGCATCAATGCCTGAAGCCAAGTCTCGTTGGCGTGGCGTTGCAGCAATACCGCCGGATGCTCCGGCTCAACTCCAAAGCTTTGGCTTTGTCCGTGAGGCAAACTATGAGAGAGCGTGCTATAACGAATCACGATGCAATCACGGAGCACGAACATACTTTCTTGCTTCCAAGTGGGCTTAATGTCCCTATCTACCTTATCATCGGGGATGAGTACTTCATTTAGGTTCGCGGCCTGTTCGTAGTTGTTGATGAAATTGAGCAACTGCTTGAGGTTGATTGCTTGAGACTGAGCAGTGAACCCTGTTTCCATGAGCTCATAACAGCCCTTGCAGATACACACTCCGTTTTCGTCATAAAGTTCAAACGGACCACAGGGCAGCCCCTGATAGAAGAATCCCAAGTGCTGGTGCAAATGAGACTCAAACTGGGGCTGGGAGCGCAGGTAAAAAAGGCTGGGGTAGTACAGCGCAAAAGGCCCGTGCTTTTGTCCTTGGGGATCGCGTGGACAGCACTCGACCGTGCCGTCCTGGTAGCGAATATAGAGCATGTCCCCATTACGGCCCACTAAGGAAATTGAGCTGGACTCAAATTCCTGCAGGTCAGCCTCCGCCCCTACCTGCTCGAGACTTAAGGGCGTAGCATCTGGCAAGAGCGGCGCCAGCTCAGCGCCCCCTGGTCCCAGCCAAACGTCTTGGTAAGGAGCGCCCGGCAAGTCGAGGCCGGCCAAAAAACTAAGCTCCGAGTGATGGAGCTGACATTGATTGCGCAGCTCATTAAGCAAGGGATCATCGCGCTCACTTAATTCAGGCTGCGGCTCCCTACCTGCTGTGGTTTGCGCCTTTGCCTCGGGCGGCTGAGTGCTGGCCACGGTATCGCCCAGATTAGATGCTGCTTGGCTCAAATCGATGCCTGCTTGG
Organism: uncultured Anaerobiospirillum sp.; assembly: GCA_944390115.1. GTDB lineage: Bacteria > Pseudomonadota > Gammaproteobacteria > Enterobacterales > Succinivibrionaceae > Anaerobiospirillum. The sequence goes on along the minus strand of CALXOW010000010.1, from coordinate 11,084 downwards.
TGCTGATTGTCCATGATGCCTCCCTTCTAGTAGCGATAGTGATAGCCCCAGCCGTAGTAGCGGTACGGGCGTTGATAGGCTTTGAGCTGGTGGCGCTTGGTGATCTTAGGGCTGCCTTGTTCGTAGGAGCCCTCTTGCTTGACGTAGGTACCGGGAATATAGGTGCACAGGCGCTTTTGCGTCTTGAAGCCTTGCTCAGTCTTGATTTCGCCGCAGGCCTCCAATAAGACCGCGTGATAACCCTTCTCAAAGAGCTGGTCGATGGTGAAGTAGAGCTTGAAGGGCCCCTCAGGCTCACCGTTGCGTACATCCAGAGTAAAGCAGGCGGCCGGAAAGCGGGCCCGGTAGTCTTGGAACAGCTCAAAGCTAAAGCTGGGGTCGAGCTGGCCTTGCTTAAAGGTGCCGTGTTCAGCGGTGGCGAGCGCTTGGTTATAGAGGTCAAAAGCCCCATCAGCTAAGCCGCGCTGGCCATAGGTGATTACGGCCTCGTCCTCTCCGGCGGGATCTTTGATGGCGCTCTTGCCTTGGGCTTGCCAGCAAAAGCTCTCCGCACTGAGCTCAGGGACGGACATTCCTGTCGCCCAAATGGGCAGCGCCCGAAAGCCCGTCTCGGGAGCTTGCACCAAGCGGCGCGTTTTCTTCATCGAGTAATGGGCGACCGGAGCCTGATAATCAGGGGCGCACAGGGTCTTGAGAAAGCGCTCGGAGCTAACCAAGATGCCGCTTAGGTAAGCACCATCGTGGGCTTGGGGCAGCATGTCCCAAAGGACGTGCCAAAAACCGCCCTGTTTTGCTCCGGTGACCAGTTCTGGGGATTGAGCTTGGCCTAAGAGCTGAAGGTAGGTCGGTGTATCTGCGCTCTGCTCATTATTGGTGAGCTCATCGTGAGCGGCCAATTGTGCTGCTTGCAAGGCTCCAACTTGCGCTTGAACCAAAGCCAGTACTTCCTGATGGGTGCGGCTACAGGCTTCGTACCAGGTCTCATTTGCTTGGCGTTCAATCATGACCGCTGGCAGCTCTGGCCCCACGCTGAAGCTTTGGCGCATGCCATTGGGCAGAATACGGCTTAAGGTATGGTAGCGCGCCACGATCGCATTGGTGCGCACTGTCTTGGTCACAGTGGGCACTTCCTCGCCTTGGGCCCAGGCCTTACGCTCCTCGCGCCGGATGCGGCGCAAGTAGTAATCCTTGCTCAGGCGCTCAAAGAGTTCCATGACATTGACGGTGATCCCAGGCTCATCGGGCCCTACTTCGAGCAGCTCAAAATGCCCAGCACAGAGCAAGTGGTTATTAGCGTCATTCAGGACGAACTTGCCGCAGGGCAGGCCGTGGAAGTACGAGCCTTCTTCACTGTGCCCCCAGAACGGATGCCACCACTCATCTGGGTTTAGTACCCAGTGATAGCCCAGCTGGGTTCTGATGCAGCGCCGCTGGTAAGGTCCATCTTTTTGCCCATTCATGAGTAGTAGGCAGGTTTCTTTAGTTCCATCATCATAAAGAATCTCTGGGTATCTGTTGTTACTGACGCGTCTGGGTTCTTGTCCGATATAAAGTACTGATGGGGCCAGCCATTCTTGGGGATCGGCTTGGGGCCCTTGTTCCTCAAGGCTAAAGGGCACCGCCGGGGGCAATCGTGAGGCCCAGGGCTTGCCACTGGGGGTGATCATGAACACGTCGTATCTGGGATGACTAAAGCCCAGCTCGGCTAAGGACATAGCACCGGTGGCGATCTTGCTTATGGCCTGGCACTGCGCCGTGAGCGCATTGGTGCGAGAATGGTACTTAGGCTTGGAGGTTGGAACATTAATGGGAAGTGGGTTAAAGACGGTGGCCAGGCTAATTGGCTCTGCGGTGAAATCTCTCATGAAATCTCCTAAATTTGCATCTGCTCTCACTATAGCGCTAAAAGGCCCCTAACATGTGAAAAAAGGCCTTCAAATCTTTTGGCGTTCTTTTTGGAGAAGGTATGAACGCAATTGCCTGAGAGTGGGTCTGGCTCACTATGTGCTAGGATCTAACTATATCCAAGCTTTGATTAAGCTGGATTTGGGAGGTTAAGATGGACTATTACAACTTAGAAAGCGAACTGCCGCTGGGCTGCCAATCTTTTGCCTTACTGCGTAGCTTTGGTGCTGTGTACGTCGACAAGACCGCTTTCGTCTATCAGATTGCGAAACATATCAGACCTCAAATTTTGACTCGTCCCCGTCGCTTTGGTAAAAGCACCCTGTTGTCCACCCTTGAGGAGCTGTTCCGGCATGGAGTTAAACCTTTAACGGATCAATCAGACTCCCCTTTTAAGGGGTTGGCCATTGAACAGCTGTGGAAAGATAGCGGCCATTACCTCGTGCTGCATCTTGATTTTCATGACCTTAACTCAGGACGTACTGCGGCGCAATTTGAGGCTGCGCTAATGGGGGCTATTACTTCGTTCTGTCACGAACAAGCGCTCAGCGTACCAGACGATCCCCTTGATTTTGGCGCAATTTTCGGTCATATGCTCAAGCAGCTGGCTCCGATGTCATTGGTACTGCTCGTCGATGAGTACGACTCACCTTTACTGTACCATGCTCATGAGCCACAAGAACTTGCTGTCTGCAAGAATGTGATGCGGCAATTGTATAGCGCAGTCAAACGGAACTCGGGCAAATTCCGTTGTGTCTTCTTCACCGGCATCACTCGCTTTCAAGATCTCGACTTGGGTACGTCTGGCAACAGCTTTACCGATCTCTCGCTGGATCCACGATTTGCCTCATGCTGTGGCTATACCCGTGATGAGCTCAAACAATATTTTGCCTCTTACTTGCGCCATTCAGCTGCCATCAGGGAAGGATGTGCCCCGGAAGCGGTGAGCGCTGAGCAAATTGAGACCTTGTTAGATGACATGTCAGCCTGGTATGACGGTTACTCCTTTGATGGCTCGCAACAAAACAAAGTTTTTTCGACTTGGTCGGTGTTGCGCTTTTTTGACAATGTGTACGCAAGCACCGAGCCCTATTGGAGCTTCGAGGAAGGGTTAGGCTTGCCCCAATTGCTTAAGATCTCTTTAGACCGCATTGATCTCAAGCAACTCTTGGAACAAATGGAACAAGGCGAGATTGTGCTGGGCGCTAAGGAGTTTATGGAGTCCTCTCTCATTAATCCTCAGGCTAATCCTTACTCCTTGCTCTTTCAGACCGGCTATCTCACTTTCACTAAGCTTTTCACCCCAAGCAGCAAGGTTCATCTGGCTTGCCCTAATGAGGAGACCAAATTATCCTTTACAAATTTGCTGGCGCGCCATTTCTTCAACCTGGCATCCGATATTTGCTCTTCTAAATCCAAGCAAGAGGTTCTAGCGGCACTGACCAGCCTGGATCCAGAGCAGCTACGTTCCTTTTTCAATAACTCCATTGAGATATTGCCCTACACCCACTGCCCTAACAATGAGTTCTGGGTGACGGATCTGGTGACCCTGCTCTTATTCGGTATTGGGTTCAAACCACGCCTGGAGGTCATGTCGCTTAATGGTCGGGCCGATTGTGTTTTCGATGTACCGCAATGCCACCTCACGGTCGTCTTCGAGTTCAAGTACGAGGCAAGCTTCGATCAAAATAAGCTTGATGACAAGCTCGCCGAGGCATTGCAACAAATCAAAGACCGTAAATATGCACTCAATGGCAATAGTGAGCCACGAGTGGCGCGCTTTGGCTTAGTTTTCTGTGGCGAGCCGGGCAAACGCGGTTTTGCACGTGTAGCCTTGGCCGATGTGCTCCCGAGCAATGGCTAAGCTGCTCTGTCTCAAAGTTTTAGTAGCCCCAGTGATCGCGATACTATTCAAGCTCGTGGGTGGCGGTGACACGCGGCTTGCCCTGCTCATAGACGCCCTGTTCGCGCCGATAATCCGTGCTGGAGTAGAACTGTCTTAGGCGCTTGAGGTTCTTGGTGTTATTGCCCGCAGTATAGGTTCCGTAGAACTCCAAGAGCTCGCCGTGATAGCCTGCCGCAAAGAGCTCGTCGATGTCGTAGAGCACCTCGTAGGGGCCCTCAAATTGTCCGGTGGTCAGGTCCACGGTCAAGATCGCCGCCGGAAAGCGCGCCCTAAAGTCTTGGTAGAGCGCAAGGCGCATGCTCGGCTGCACTATACCTTCCTCGCACGTGAGCGCCTCACCGGTGGCCGCCGCTTCATTAAACAGCTTAAAGCTGCAGGCGTACCCTTGGTTATACCAGACCTGCCCTAAGCTCTCCCCTGCGCCCCCAGTGATGACACTTGAGCCTGCGGCCAGCCAAGCAAAGGGTGCTGAGTTAAGTTGCGGCGGCTTGGGCGTCGCCGCAGGCCATAAGGGCAGCGGCTTGCCCTCGACCTCATGGGACACAATGCGGCCATTACGCGCTAAGAAGTAACCTGCGTGGTTAGCTTGAGCTGGGGGCTCATCAGGTGAGCTCAGCAAGAACGCTCTCAGATAAGTGCCATCAGCGCTTTGCGCCATAGTTTTAAGAGCCCACTGCCCATAGCCACCCTGCTCACACCCTGCCACTATTCCTTTGGGTTGAGCCGCGCCTAACCAGTTTTCGCCTTGCTCATAAGCCGTAGCTTGGGCGGCGTGGAGCGCGGCCACTTGGCGCTCAACCCGGCGTAAGACCTCGTGATGGGTGCGGCTGGTGGCCTCAAGCCAAGATTCTTGGGGCTTACGCTGTATGGTGACGGTGGGCAAGTACGGCCCAATGCTAAAGCCCTGTACGGCGTCGTCTGCTAAGCGGCGACTTAGATAGTCGTAGCGCACCACGATGCGCGCGGTGCTCACGGCGATGAGCTGCTGAGTGTCAGTCGCGCGGCGGGCCTTTAGGGCTTTCTTGTGGCGGCGGCAGAGCTTACGGATTTCTTGGTGCGGGCCTAAGCGCTGGGCCAGTTCTCTAGCGTCCACAGTCAGCTCGGAGTGCTGGAGCGCAATGAGCTCATAGCAGCCGGCGCACAGCTTGGTACCGTTTTCGTCGGTCACGGTAAATCTCCCGCAAGGCAGGCCATGAAAAAAGGCCCCCTCCTCGTAGGGATAGCTCGTGGCCTCAAGCTGCTTTTCTGGGCTTTGGTAGTAGGCGTGCTTGAGGCCCTTCATGCTGTGATACAGAGTGTAAGCGCCGTCCTTGGTGCCCTCAGGGGTGATGGTACCTGCTTCCACCTGACCTGACCCATTGAGCACTTGGTAGCGGCGCCTATTTTGTTGCTCCTGGTATTGCAGCCACACTAAGGCCACGCCGTCCCATTCCTTAGGGTCAGCTGCGTGCCCGATGCTCTTTAAGCGCAGACCATTGGCCTGGGTTAAGCTTTGCTCCCAAGCAATGCCCCTTGGGCCTAATAACCAATAGCCTTTACGCTCGAGACTGATGGGGTAAAGCTGGGCCAGAAGCTCAGCGGGGGAGCTGCGCACCAACTCGCGGGCTTGCGCGCGCAGCTGCTTGACACTGACGCAGCGACGGCGCACCAGCGGCTGCGGCTGAATTTGTTGCGGCGCCTCTTGGGTGCGCTGCTTAGCCTTAGATCGTTTTTTGCTCATAGGGGCCCCCTTTCATTCCTGTACCCACTATAGCGCTTTTGCTGGTATTCCTGGATAAGTTGGGGTCTTAGTGGTATGGGGCGGGCTCTATGAGTTGGGCTGTGGTACGCCTTGGTGATAGAAGCCGTATTCGCGCACAAAGGTGTCAGGGCGATATGGCGCCAAAGTATTGCGCACCTCACGGCCATTAGGACCGTAAGTTTCCTCGCGATGGAGCAAGGTGCGGTGATAGCCCTGGGCAAAGAGCTCGTCTAAGTCTTCGATCACCTGATACGGTCCATCAAACTCGCCCGTGATGCGATCCACGGTCAAGACGCTGGCCGGGAAGCTGGCGTGGAAGTTCTGGTACTGGATGTAGGTAAAGCTCGGGGCGATGAGCCCGAGCTCACTGACACCGTATTCGGCGAGGCCCGGCTTTTCATACAAAAAGCTCAAGGCTCCATGCATCAGACCAAATGGACCATAGTCGATACTGCCTAAGGGCGCACCTTGATCATCAAAAAGGTCGCTACGCCCTTCAGCCTGCCAAGTAAAGGCCGCCTGAAAGTCAGAGAGGTCGGCGTCCATGGCCGCAGGCAGAGTCAACGGTTGTTCTTGAGCCCACTTCGACCACAGTGGTAGCGCAAAGTCCTCAGGGCGCGGTTTCATCACCAACGCCCCACGCGCGGTCAAGCCATAAAACGGTCCTGTGACTTTCGGAGGTTGTTGGGCGATGACGCGGGCGCTGAGCGCTTCTAAATGCTGTGGTGATGAAATCAGCAGGCCGATGAGGTAAGCGCCATCGTCGGTTTGAGGCAAATAGCCCAGGTCTAAACGAGCAAAACCTCCTTGCTCACAGCCTGCAATCACGGCCTCTGCTTGCACCTGGGCTAAGAGCTCAAGGCTGCTCTCATAGGCGAGCTTGTCCTCTTTGGCACCTGCTAAGACCTCATTGGGCAGCGTGGTGGTGCGCTCTGGTTCTTGGTTAAAGCACATGATCTGTAAAGGCGCGATGCGATTTAAGGGCCGGGGCGGCTGACCTAAGCTGCGATGGAGCTCATCGGCGGCACGTTGCGCTTGCTGCAAGGCCGTGATTTGAGCGGTAACCGCGCGTAACACCTGAGCATGGGTGCGGCTACAGGCCTCACACCATGTTTCATCAGGGACTCGGCTTACCTTGAGCACCGATACTTCAGGCCCTAAGCAAAAGGTCTGAGTCGCGCCGTTAAGCTGACGGCTTAAGCCCTGATAGCGCACGATAATGGTATCCGGGGCTACGTGCATCGACACAGCCTGTGGCCGGGGCTCGGGGCGGCGTTTTTTATTGCGCTTGCCCGGTAAGTTGGCGCGCCACTGCCCTAAGATACTCTCAGGGCCGATGAGCTGATCTTGGAGCTCTAAGAGGTCAAGACTGAGAGCATTAGGCTCAGTACTTTCGACCAGCTCGTAGCGGCCCCAGGCTATGAGCACCTTGTTTTCATCCCAGACACTGAAGTCTCCACAGGGCAGGCCCGAGCAATAGGTGCCGTTTTCCTTGAGCAAGGAGGACTCAAACAATTGTTGCTGGCCCGCAGCGGCATGAAGTTCATAGCCCCCTAAGGCGTAATAGAGCTGATATGGGCCCTGCTTTACCCCCTGCTCCGATACCCGGCAGCGCTCCACTACTCCATCTTGATAGAGGATGCCGCAAGTACGCAGACCAGAACCAAAGGGCGGCATGAGATAGACACCGGCGATATGCCCTGAGCTCCACTCGAGCGGGTCGGCCTCAGATCCAACCGATGGTAAGGTGAGGGGTGGAGCCTTGAGCCCGGCCGTTGTCGCCGCAGGTCCTGACCACAGGCGCTCGCCTAGCTCCGGGGCAAAGGTGCTGGTGAGCTTGACCTGAGCTGAACTCAGCGCTTGAGTGCGCGCTGGGGCTTGAGTCTTAGGACTGCTGCCGACCAAAGGCACAGCTCGACTCAGGTCAATCGCGGGCAGGTTATGGGGCGCGGCACTCATGTCAAACTCCTTAATTTGGGGGTGAACCTGCTTATGATAGCGCGGTAGATCCCCTTAAGGCAGGCTTGAGCCAAATTTCATGCCAAATGGCCGTTTGCCAAAATTTGGGAAGTAGGTTCACCTAAATAGGGCAAAAAATCTCCCTGAGATCTGGCCCCTTGATTAGATCAGTCTTGGCGCGATTTTACCGGCTTCCTGGAGCCCTTGGGCCTACGATTTGCTGCAAGGGGTGGGATCGGGTTTGCTATAATTGCCCTTCGTGATCACGATTGGCCTTTGAGATCATTTCTCATTTTCTGCTCAAACCGCTCACACAGCTAAGAGCTTCAGTGCCCATCTGATTATCGGCGCGCAGCGTGGCTCCCGATAGCGCTTGCGCATACAGTTGGGTGGGGATTTGTTGATGGTTATTAAGTCAGACCAAGTAGCTCCAGTGCTTAAATGGGTAGGTGGTAAGCGCCAGTTATTAGGCGCTTTAGGTCCGCTCATCCCTAAGCGCTTCTCGCATTACTGCGAGCCTTTCTTTGGCGGTGGTGCCGTCTTATTTGCACTGCAGCCCAATAAGGCGATCGTCAATGACTTAAACCATGAGCTTATCGGGGTTTATGAGGTGATCCGCGATCACGCCGACGAGCTCATTGCCTCGCTCAAGACCCACGAGAACAGCCCAGAGTACTTCTACGAGCTGCGCAATCTCGATCGCGATCCTAAGGCCTTCTTGAGCTTGAGCAAGGTCGAGCGTGCCTCGCGCATCATCTACCTCAACAAGACCTGCTTTAATGGCCTGTTCCGCGTCAATCGCCAGGGCGAGTTCAACGCCCCTTTTGGCCATTACAAGAACCCGAACATCGTCAACGAGCAAGTAGTGCGTGCGGTGAGCCGTTTCTTTAACAGCTGCAAGGTCACCTTCTACAGCGAGGATTTCTCCTCGGTACTGCGCCGCTTGGACAAGGGCACCTTTGTCTATTTAGACCCGCCTTACGACCCATTGAGCGACTCCTCGAACTTCACCGGTTACAGCCGAGGTGGCTTTAGCCGCGCCGATCAGCTGCGCTTAAAGGAGTGCTGCGATGAACTGAGCGCCAAGGGCATCAAGTTCATGCTCTCCAACTCCTCGACCGAGTTTATCCGTGAGCTCTACTCGGACTACTACATCACTACGGTCGATGCGCGCCGCAGCATCAACGTCAAGGGTGATAAACGTGGCCCGGTGCATGAGCTGGTGGTGCGCAACTACCACACCCGTAAGAACCGTATTCCGCTAATCTTAATGTCGGGCACTATCTGCACCCCTGAGCACAAGGAGCAGACCCCAGAGCAAGCTGCCCGTGCCGCTCAGATTGCCGCTAAGGCCAAGCTGCAATTAGCCCAAGCCTCACAGGTACTGCCGCAGGAGCGCAAGCAGGCCTTTGGTCCTGACACCGCCCAAATCAAGGTGGCCGATACCACCAAGCTTCCGAACGACACCAAGGTCACGGCGCAAGTAGCCAACGCCATGATGGATTCGGTTAAAGATCAAGCCAAGCAGGCTGAGGCGCCAACCGATCTGATGGCTAAGTTAACCCAGACTCCAGTCGTGCCGGTACCAACCGAGCAGCCCGCAGTTGAGGCCCTGGTCGAGCGCTAAATGCTATAATTGAGCAACCAATCAACTTAAAAGGCGGTAGCCCCCAAGGGCCACCGCCTTTTAAGTTTGAGTACGCAGTGGGCACACTTAGCCCTAATCTCGGGTGTCCCGCCATCACTCCGGTACTAACTGTCACCAAGCAAGATAGCACCGCTGATTCTTAAGCCCCATGAGCAAGGATAGCTCCCCTTCTGCTACACAACGAGCTAGTTGTGGCGGGGTTCATCTGCCCGTGAGCTGGTACTCGTTATCTGGACCTACGCATGGGGACCATGTTCTTGCGGGGCACATGGGGCGGGCGCCGTGTGATTGGGGCGCGTTTTGTTTTTTTCGCGGAAATTTGCGGGCGCGGGCGCATCTTAAGCCCTGATGAGGGGGTACACTGTGGCCACACATGCTTATATGAAAGGAGATGCTATGAGTGATGACAATAAGCCCAGTGCCGATGAGTTAAATCAAGCGGCGGCGGCAGAGCTTCACACTGGCATGATGGCGATCCATGACGTTATGCAAGAGATCGCGCGGGTCAACCAGCCCTTGGGGCTGGAGCAGCTTAAGGCCCTACTGCGCCTTTATGCCGCCAAACGCGGCATGATCGAGCGCGATCTGCCCTTAAAGGAATGGGAGAGCTTACCAGCGGGCTTCTTAGCCACGGAAGCAATCTTCACCCTGATCGTGATTGCCCCCTGCCGCTTAGACCCAGTGCACACCAATGCCGAGATCGATCAGGCAATCCGCAAAGCCATCGTCGCTGTGGCCAAATGGCGCCATGAGAAGTGCACCAATAGCGCGGTGCAAGTGCTCGCCGCCTTTGACCTCTTGTTACAAAACCCGATGATCGACCCTGACGTCTATCACAAGGTCTATCAGCGCGGCGCCATGATGCTCTTAGTGCATGGCCTTAAGATCGAGGATTACATCACCAAGCTTAATCCTCAAGGTTAGGCCGAGATTAGGCTGAGCGCCAGGCCTATGCTAGACTAGGCGCCGGGGATTGTCTGTCCAGTTTCATTTTTTCTCTATGAAAGGAGATTATCGTGGCCAAAGCCAACAAGAAGGCAAGAAAGCCAGCTCAACCTGCTAAGGTGAAGTTTGAAGACCAGTTCTACCCAAGCGGTAAGCCATATATCGTGCATGAGGTGGATCAGAACGGCAATGGTGTCCTCAAGGTCTACAGTGAGGATGAGGTCTTAAACTCCGAGCGTAAGATCACCAACTACAAGGTCGATCTGCGCCACCTCAAGCTGTACGAGACCGATGAGCAAGGCCGTCTCATCGTCACCCTGTGCGAGCTCTACGAGGAAAAGAAGGTGCGCTTTGCGCTGGCCTTCTACGAAGACCAGCTGATTGAGGCCAGTGTCTTCGACCGCTTCGGCATGAGCGTGGTGCCATGGGCCGTCTTTGACGAGGATGGTCAAGTCAACTTTGATGACTTCCACTACAACTTCGACCGGATGCCGGTCTATGCCGCCGACGATGCCACCTTCGAGGAGTATCGCAGCTCGGAGGAAGGCGAAAACGACGCGGCTCAGCTGCGCATTGAGCTGGCCAAGGACGACGCCGAGGCAAGTCACAAGATCTTAGAGGATGAGGCCGCCTTTACCGCCCTGCTGCGCCACAACCTCGATCTTTCCCACTCCATGTTCAGTGAAGACGAGCTTGATACCTTATTGGTCAAGCAGTTCAAGGTCTTCTGTGAAGATGAGGTCAAGCGGCGCGCTGCTGGGACCAAGACCACCCTGCGTTTGTTCACTCAAGCCATTCCGGCCCTGTTAAAACTCAAGTAAGGATCAGCACTGACTGTCAACTACCCCGGTCTTACGACCGGGGCTTGAGCAATCAAGCCCAGGTTGACTAGCCTCAGTCCATCTATGGTGGACTACGTTGGTTGGGAATATATAGGCACCGCAGGATGTTAATCCTAGTCTTGCGCACTGCGGTTCGTG